>CAYLZG010000046.1:1230-25886 GCA_964387985.1 uncultured Anaerolineales bacterium
GATGTGGTATCGTGATGTCTTCGGCCCAGACCGGTGGTATATCGAGTTCCAGGAGCACAGCATCCCTGAACTGACTGAGGTGAACAAGCATCTCTGGGAGTTTGCGCAGAAGTACGATATTCCCGTGGTGGTCACCAACGACGTTCACTACGTGCGAGAGGAAGATGCCAAAGCGCACGACACATTGCTCTGTGTGCAGACCAGCACCGTGCTGACCGACCCGAAACGCATGCGTTACGATGGGGATTCGTACTTCCTGAAGAGCCTGGAACAGATGCGGCAGACCTTCCTACCCTTCGCTGATCTCCCAGACAGTGCCTTCACCAACACGGTGAAGATCGCCGAGATGTGTGATGCTGACCCGGAAGACAGACAGTACCATCTGCCGGATATCGATATTCCCGAAGGTTACACATACGAATCCTACCTGCGTTATCTGACGGAAGAGGGTCTGAAGCAGCGCTACGGTGCGCGTGCTGACGACCCCGAGGTGCAGGCCCGCAAGGATCACGAGCTTGCAGTGATCCATAACATGGGGTTTGACGTCTACTATCTCATCGTATGGGACCTGTGCATGTATGCCAAGCGTCGCGGCATCTGGTGGAATGTCCGCGGCTCGGGCGCCGGCTCAATCGTTGCCTATGCGATGGGTGTCACCAACCTGGATCCCCTGCGGAACAAGCTCATCTTCGAGCGGTTCCTCAACCCTGGCCGCGTCACGATGCCGGATTTTGACCTCGATTTCCCTGACGATCAGCGTGAGGAGCTGATCCGATATACGGTGGACAAATACGGCAACCACCGGGTCGCACAAGTGGTCACCTTCGGCCGGATGAAGGCACGCGCGGCTGTGCGCGATGTAGGCCGAGCCATGGCGGTGCCGCTGGATCAGGTTGATGTCATCGCCAAGCTGATCCCCGGGATTGCGGGCAAGCCCGTCACGATCCAGGATGTGCTGACGGAAGGTCACGAATTCTACTCCTCGGAGCTTAGGGCGCGGTACGATAGCGAGGATTTGGTTCGAAATCTTCTCGATGCATCGAAACAGCTTGAAGGCGTTGCTCGCCATTCATCTATTCATCCGGCGGCGGTCATGGTGGCCGATCGCGAGCTGACCTACTACACCCCGCTGATGCGCCCGCCCAAGTCCGCTGTCACCGAGACAGTCACCCAGTACGAGTATCCGATCCTGGAATCCATCGGACTGCTGAAGGTCGATTTTCTTGGTCTTTCGACGCTGACCCTTATGCGGGAGGCTGCGCGGTTGATCAGGGAGCGCCATGGGGTCGAATATACGCTCGACAATCTCCCGATCGATGATGCCAGGACTTATGAGCTGCTGACTTCAGGCGATGTGATGGGTGTGTTCCAGGTGGAAGGCCAGGGTATGCGGCGCGTGCTGATGGAGATGCGGCCGACCGAATTCGACCATATCACCGCCACGATTTCGCTCTATCGACCCGGTCCCATGGAGTTCATTCCTGATTTCATTGCCTGCCTGCACGGCGAGAAGAAGCCGAAGTACGTACATCCCATCCTTGCCCCCATCCTGGCCGAGACCATGGGTGTATGTGTGTACCAGGAACAGGTGATTCAGATCCTCGCCGATGTGGCTGGTTACACTCCTGGCGAGGCAGACCTGGTGCGCCGGGGCATCAGTAAGAAATCGAAGAAGACCCTGGATGAGCACCGCGAGATCTTTGCGGAAGGCAGTGCTAAGAAATCGGGACTCACGCGGACGGAAGCCGACGCGATCTGGGACGAGCTCATGGGTTTCGCGCGGTACGGCTTCAACCGCGCGCACGCCGCGGACTATGCGGTTGTGGTCGCACAGACCGGTTACCTGAAGGCGCATTATTCTGTCGAATACATGGCGGCGCTGCTCACCGTCGAGCGTCACAACACCGAAAAAGTCGGTGTGCTTATTGCCGAGTGCCGGCGCATGGGCATCGAAGTGCTGCCGCCGAGCGTCAACGTCAGCCAACACACCTTCACCATCGAGAACTTGCCGTCTGATCGCGTGTCCCCGCGGCAGATCACCGCGTTCCCGTTTCCCGTCGAGCCCGGCGCGGCCATTCGGATGGGCCTGGATGCCATCAAGAACGTTGGCGAGGGCCCCATCGACTCGATCCTTTCGGCGCGGGGTAGCCGTCCCTTTGCTTCGCTGGCCGATTTCGCCGAGCGGGTCGATCTGCGCCAGGTCAATCGTCGCGGCCTGGAGTGCCTTGTCAAGGTCGGCGCGCTGGATCATTTCGGGGAGAGAGCTCGCATCCTTGCTGCGATCGACCGGCTCATGCAGGTGAGCTCGTCCGCACACGATGCTGCCGACGCGGGCCAGTTAACCCTGTTTGGAGAAGTCGAGGTGGCTTCGGACGCGGATATCCTCGCCGCAACTGGCCCGACTGCCAGGATCAGTAACAAGGACCTTCTGGAATGGGAGAAGGAGCTGGTCGGTGTGTACGTTTCCAGTCATCCGCTGCAGCAGATGACCGTCGATCTGGCCAATATCATCACCCATGCGACAGTCGACATCACCGAGGAACTCGCCAAGCAGGCGGTTGTCATGGCTGGCCTGCTCGCGGAAGTGCGTTCGTTCACTACCAAGAAGGGCGACACGATGGCCTTCTGTCGACTGGAGGATTTGCATGGTTCGGTTGACGTGACGGTCTTTCCACAACTCTTCGGAGACAGGCGCGAGTTGTGGAGGCAGGATAAGATCGTCATCGTATGGGGTAAGGTGGATTCGCGCAATGGCCGCATAAGCATCGTGGCAGACCGCGTACAGGACTACGTGCAAGGCCAGCGCGTCATCGAGGACACATCGACGGTTTATCACCGGTACCAGAACGGCGAGGAGAAGGCGGCGCGGCCGGCGGTGCGCGTGGGTGCAGGCGGCAACAGCCTGCCGGCGGTCGGCGGAACGCGCTTTGCACCACCGGTCTACGATCGGGCGAGAGATAGTGAAGACAGCGATAGTGGCGAGGCCAATCCATTTGCCGCTGAAGCGCCGGATTGGCTGATGGAAGAAGCTGAACCAGATTGGGCTGAGCCCGTCACGACGCCACCGGCCGTGATCCCGCAGCAGCCCGAAGGTGCAATTGGCGCGCCGGAGGTCGCAGCATCCGCTCCCGTATCCACCAGGAAGCAGCCGCCTGCCGAATCCGCTCGCCCCGTAGTGTTTTCCGAACCCCCTGCCAGATCGGGCGCGCGACGCCTGCACGTTACAATGCGACGCAGCCACAGCCTGGAGGCGGACCGCCGCCGCTTGTCCGACCTGGTCGACCTTCTGGAGAAGTACAAGGGAACCGATCGCTTCGTTATCATCATCGAATCGCCGGGGCGGGCGAGTTACCAGCTTGACTTTCCGAACAGCCAAACCTGCATCTGCAAGGAACTCAGGGCTGAGCTCAGCCAGAGGCTGGGGGTCAATCATTGGCGGGTAGAGTAATCAGGGCGGCTGAACCGTATTACATCGTCGCGATCGCTTCGCTGCTCCTCTTTCCTGCCTTACGTCCTTCATGGACTGCCATCGCCCTGTCAGGGTTGGCCCTCCTGTGGTTAGCGCGCGCGGTGACGGCTCGCGAACTGTGGCCTGCCACTCCGTTTAATGATGCGCTGCTGCTCCTCTGCCTGTCTATGCCGTTGGCCATTTGGGCCTCGGCCGTGCCTGAGTTGACTCTTCCCAAACTTACCGGCTTGATTCTCGGACTGGCCGTCTTTCGCGTGCTGGCCTTTGGGATCAATGACCGTCGCAGCTTTGGAATCGGCCTGGCAGCCTTCGTCCTGGTTGGGGCCGGCATCTGGATGGTGGGCCTGCTGGGCATGCGCCTGGCCTTCTTGCAGCCGGTCGTTCAGCGACTACCCGCTGCCCTGGTCAGCTTGCCCGGTGCACCCGATCAGGGCATAAACCCAAATCAGCTCGCCGGTGCGCTGACTCTCTATCTGCCGGTCGTGTTGGTACTGGCGTTGGGCTGTGCCCGCGAGCGGCGTCCGGTCCCAGCAGCCATTTTGACGGCAGCGGGGCTGGCAGGAGTCGCCACCCTGATCCTTACCAATTCGCGCGCGGGGTGGTTTGGGTTCGGAGCTTCTCTGATTGCCCTGGCGGTGTTGTGGGCTCTGATCGGAAGTGGCAGGCCGGTGAGGGTGATCGTGCTTGGCCTGGCGTCCGCAGCACTGGTGGGCGGGCTGATCGCTGGCGTGTTGTTGCTGCCGCCCACCCCCGCTGGCGGCGCCAGCGATGCGGTTCCCGGGTTACAGATGGGCGAGGTGGCGCAGCAACTGTCACTGGAGTCCCGCGTAGAGATCTGGTCGCGGGCACTTTATGCTCTCCAGGATTTTCCTTTCACTGGCGTCGGACTGGGCACATTTCGCCGGGTGGTCAATCTCCTCTATCCGCTGTTCCTGACGCCGCCGGAAGTCGATATCGCCCACACACACAACGTCTTTCTCCAGGCCGGTGTGGATCTGGGTCTTGGCGGGCTGGTCGCGTACCTGGCGCTGGTGATTATCGCCGGGGTAACCGGTTGGCAGGTCGCCAGGCAGACGGGAGGATTTCTGCGGCTGGTCGCCGTGGGGCTTGTCGCAGCGCTGATCGGATACCACGTCTATGGTATGGCGGATGCCCTGGCACTCGGCTCGAAACCTTCCGTCATCCTTTGGATGATCCTGGGCTTGATCGCTTCGCTGGCGAACCGCCACGACAATCGGGAGTGGGTATCTTAGTCTGCGCGCAGCGGTCGCAGGCCTCGCCGCTGGGCAATGGTGATCTCTACTACGTTCAACATCCAATGTGCGGCCAGCGAAACCCAGATGCTTCCCGACCACAGAAACAGAACCGACAGAACGAGTCCCAGGAGCGTGGTTCCTACGACACCCCATTCGCCCTGAGCCCAATGCAGGAGACCAAACACGAGCGCCAGGGGCCACATTAGCACCCATGGCGGGATCAGCCACGCGAGTCCGGCCAGAGGCATCGACCGGAACAGCAGCTCCTCGACGAAGGCAGCCGGCAACAACGCCAGCACCACCCCGATCCATTCGCGGCGGTCGACAGGCACAATCGCGCGCAGGAGCCGGTTGTCGTAGACTCCGTCCCCCCAGCGTCTCATGACCGCATTGCCCGCCCACACGATGATCGGGGCAAGCAGGAGGCCCACCATCGCGCCCAGACCGAAGTCAGGCAACAGTCGATCCGTTCCCCATCCGAGTGTCTCGATCCCTGGACCGGCAGCAATACCAATTACCACGCACACAAGTATCAGGAGGAGCCTGGCGAGATTGTCCGGCAGAAGCAGGAGAAGGTTTGTCTGGGGGATGAAGCGCTGGAGCAGCCGGCCTGACTGTACGGTCAACCACCCCATGGCGGCGGTCAGGCAGACCAGCAGGACAATAAAGATGAGGCGATCGGTCATAGGTCCTCGCACGGCTGCGAGCAGGGAGAATGTCCCCACTGGACGCAGCCGTGCATACTCTCGTTAGTCCCTGGTTATCGTGTAGCTATAGGTGGCCTTTTCGGTTGTTACGGGCGCCAGGGCGCTGACGATCATCGTCACGTCCTGCAGGTCTTCCATATTATCGATCTGTAGCTCGCCCACGCCGTCCGGGCCGACCTCCAGCCGTTCGACGGTCAGCGTGCCGCCGCCAATCTCGAGAACCTGGATGAGCCAGTCCTGCTTGATCGAGTTGTCGGTCAGTATCCAACCGTCCGCAGCCCAATCACCCGGTCCCGTTTCGCCGTCGTCTTGCCAGTTGATTTGGGGGATGCGAAGGTTGTCGATCATCAGTCCGGGCTTGTTCACAGCATCGTCGGTCACCATCTCGAAACGGAGGAGTACTTCTTTGCCTGCGTATCGGGACAGGTCCACCTGCTCATCTACCCACCGGGCCTGGTCTTCTCCGCCGCTGATGCCGGTCCAACCCGGGCCAAAGGCGTTGCCTACCGGATTCTCGTCGGTGGTATATTTACCCTCAAGTATGTCCCAACGTTTCCCACCATCGGTTGATACCTCGACATACGCGTAGTCCCAGCCATCCTCGATCTCGAACCACGCCGAGAATTCCAGCATCGCGGCATTCACAGAGCGGAGATCGACCGGCCGGGTCAACGTGGAGTTACTTACGTCCCCCCTGTTTGACCACCAGGAGTACGCACCTTGGGGCGCTGCGTCCACCAGTGGCACCTGCTGCTGGCCTTCGAATCGAATCGTGATCGGTTGGTGACCAGCGAGCCGGATATAGTCCGCGCCATATTGGCTGACCTGTGCCTTTGCCGAGGCCGGATAGCGGCGGTATTCCTCTGAGATAGCCACAGGGAAGAGGTCGATGTCCGCGTAGCCGAAGCGCCCTTCAGGATCAGCATCGGGCGCATCCAGGTAGTTAGCAATCACCCAGTCCGCGAAGATGTCATCGAAGCGCTCGTAGCGTCCCGCTTGCTCCAGGGCTTCGTTGTAGCCGGCCACACCGTTCTTGTCGGAGGCAACGACTGCCTTCGTCAGTTCCTCTCCGAAGCGATCCAGGAAGTAGGCGGTGAACAGGTACGAACCGCCATAATGCTCGGTCACGCTTTCCTCACTCGGATCGCCCCATGTTGTCAGCTGCGTGTCAGGACGTTGAGCATACGCCAGGTCGTGGCCTCCCACATCAAAGCCGTTCAGGTAGCTGGCCAGTTCTGACATGCCCTCATTCACCCAGGATGTCTCGTTGCGATCGTTGGCCCAGTGGATCATGTGTTGAAACTCATGGGCCAGCGTGCCGTCATAGTATGTGCTGTTGGGCGGCGCGTTACCAGAGTCTGCCGATACGTAAAACATCTCCCGCTCGTTGGAATATTTGTTGACCTGCTTGGAGTATTCATCGGCGGAGGAGTAGTATCCTGCCACGGTTTCGCCCAGGCCGCGGGCATGGAGGATGTGCAGCCGCGGGTCGTTATCGACGCCGGGATTCCATTCACTGCCAAAGAATTCACGATTGGTCGGATATGTTTCGTCGGTGAAACGCTTGGCTGAGGCCTCGAGGTCGTTCTGGTTCAGTCTCACCCCTTGTTCCACCCACACTGCCAGGACGCTGGTGACGTATTTCAGCTCGGCCGTGATCTGGCTGTGTTCCTGAGTGTCGCTGTTCGAAAGCCAGAATTGCTGTTTGTCACCGACTTTGTACTGCGGGGCAGCGTCCGCGACGATTTCCGGGATGCTCTCCGCAGCGGGACTCAGGCGCATGGCCAGCAGCCGTCGATCGGCAGGCGGCATCTCGCTTGCCTCGAGCACCGCGATCTCATCCGCGGCGGATGCGTCAGGAACTATTTCCGGCACAGCCGTGGGCATTGTGCTGGCTTCTGCAGTGGCCTCTGGCGCGCTGGTTGCATCACCTTCCGGTCGCTCGATATCGGCGGGCGTCGGCGTTGCGGCGACGGGGGTACGCGTCGCCTGGGAGGGGGCAACGCGCGTCACGACCCGCGTGATTATTACGGTGGGTCGTTCGGAGTGTCCGAAGGGCGTTGCCATCAACAGGGCGCTGACTCCGCCCATGACAACACAGCAGCAGCAGATGACAAGTGCTGTCACGATCAGGACGATCAGCAGGTTACGATTTGATTTCTGCATCAAGACTCACCTTTCATCTGTGCGCGGAATGGGCGGCTGGCCAGCCGCTTCCGGCGCACAAAAAGTCTATCATAATAAATGGAGGAGCGCATAATGTAGGCTCACGGCCAACAGGAAGTTTCGTTGGGAAGCACTCCTCCGGCGTTGCTGTGCACGCCTTCCGGCGTCATATCCAGGAACATGTTTCCGGCCGGCAAGTAGAAGAAGGTATACACGCGCAGGCACACCCGCATTCCCCCTTCTCCATCGGATCGCGGCCGCACATCCTGCAGTCCTACCCGCAGCAAGGGCGCTTCTGCCTCCTGATCGTACAGGTAGACCTCACGCTGGGCGTTGATCGCGATTCTCTGCGGATCTCCGCGCACCCTGGCCTGAGGGGGCGGCAGAAAGAGCGGCGAAAACGCCACGGGGCCGATCGCTAGAATCAGTCCGAGGGCCAGTTGTACCAGCACTGCGTTGCGCCCGAGCTCCCCGAAGCGCCCCACGATGGCATGAATCAACGCCGACCAGCTGAGCGCAATGGCCAGATACACGAGGCTGTTGACTGCAAACCCGACGGGGGAGAATTCAACGCCCTCCCCGCCGATGCGGTAAGTAGCGATCGGCGCGCCGCGATAGCCGGTGCACAGGCCATCACATCCTGCGCGATACGGCTCAACTACAAAAACTTCCCCGGACCACCAGCTGAGCAAGGGGGCCGCGATCAAGCAGATGGTCAGCACCATGGCCCACTGAAATGTGTGCTGCCTCCACCAGATGGTAAGAAGAATGGCTGCGACGATCAGGGCCACGCCCGCAAGAATGGCCATCCAGGTGGAGATGAAAATCACGGGAGACACCCCTGGATGGTTTCATCTGTAGCTGGGAAGAAGGTGCGCGAATCGAGGCCGTGAGCCCAGACGGTGGGATAGCTCTGCACGCCACTCACCTCCACCCACAGGTACAACCTGTTGGCTGGATCTATGGCGCGGTCCACCGGCACGTCGTTGAATTCCCACACAGGATAGATAATCGCGCCCGACTGGCGGGTCGCGGCAATGGCCGTTGTAGCCAGGGGCCGAGCCACTTCATTGTTCCACGCACCGTAGAGCGTCATATGCGCCGGCCGCCAATTGCGAGGGACCGCGAGTCGCGTGCCGTGTTTGAAAAGCGTCACCATGACATTCGCCAGGGGCGCTTCGCTGACGCTTTGCTGGATGCCCTGCGAGTCGTGGGGCCAGACGATCTGAATGCGCGCATCGACAGCATCGATGGCGCCTGTGGCCAGGCCACTGGGAACCAGTTGTTCCGGAAAAAAGGTGCGCGCGTCTGCAGCATGGGCCCAGACGCTGGTGGCCGTGTCCACCCCGTCCACTCGCACCAGGAAATACACTTTGGCGGAGGCATCCTGGCTGGGGGACACATCGACATCATTCGCCTCCCAGTATGGGAAGGGCTGACCATCGACACTGCGCTGTCCGGCGTTCTTCAGGGGCAGCGCCGGCTCGGTGTTCACCGCGCGCCACAGTTGCACCTTGGGCCTCCAACCACAGTCCGGCGGTTGCAGGCTTTCCGGCATGAAGAGCCGGATGCCGACATTGGCGAGTCGTGCCTGGTCGATCGGAGCAAAATCGTGCGGCCAGACGATTTCGATGCGCGCGTCGATGCCGCTGCGCGACCTCGGACCACCGGGCGTGGAGGTAGGTGAGCCTGGCGGCGTCTGGGTGGCAGCCGGAACCGGCCCCTCTGCGCCCAGAGACCACACACCTGCTGCCGCCGTCGCCATGAAGAGCCCGCCTGGAATGGCATGGTTGATCGCCAGGCCTAAGCCAAGATTGTCGCCCACGCCGATGCCTGCGTTTTGCCAGCTATCCCCATTGTCGGTGCTGCGGTATACCCCTCCGCCGTCGCGCGTGGCCCACAAGAGACCGGGCGATCGGCCATCTGAGACGAACGCGATGATATTGCTGCCGGCAGGCAATCCATCGCTGGCTGGCTGCCAGTCCTCCGTCGCGCTGCTCCAGCGCATGATTCCATTTCCATTTATGCCGGCAAAGAGCGTCACAGGCGCTCCGCTGTCAGGCGGGATGCCGGATGTCGAAAGCCACCGCACCTGTTGGCCATCCAGCCCGAACGGTTCCCAGGAGACTCCGCCGTCTCGACTCTGAAGCACGCCGCGATCGGTTCCGGCCCACACTCGTAATCCATCAGCAGGATGGACGGCAATTCCTTCCACGGAAAGCGGCGGATTGCCTTGCGAGGGCGCCACACGCATATCCGTCCAAGTCTCACCGCCATCCCGGCTGACCAGCCCGGGATTGCCGTCGACGTAAATACGGCCCGGTGCAAACGCGATGGCTGTGTGCTTCCCACGGGGGAACAACTTAGTGTTCCATGTCACGCCGCCGTCACGCGTGGTGGAAATGTGCTCCCAACCGGCAAGCACGAAGCCCTGGCTGTTGGTTGGATCGATAGCCCACGCAGTCGCGCGATCTGTGGGAATGCCGCCATCGCTTGGCAACCATGTGCGGCCGGCATCTCTGCTGATCAACAGGCTTGGACCTATCCGGCTCTGCTGGATCGGCGCCACCAGCTGAGAGGGTTGGTCCGGATGTGTGAGCAATCCGGCGAGCGGGGGATTGGCAGGCAGTCCTGTGCCCAGGGGACGCCACAGCGCGCCTGCATCGGACGAGGCAAACAGGCCGTAGCCCGTGGCGGCCAACACGCCGGAAGCGTTGCCGCCGTCCTGCCCGCTTCGCACCGGCAGGAACTCCAACACCGGTCCGGCACTGAGCGCGCCCTCAAGTGACTGCCATGTGCTTCCACGATCTGCGCTGCGATAGGTTCCGCCAGCCGTGCTGGCCAGGAGAATCCCATTGCCCAATGCTGCAGCGGCTCCTATGCCGGGCTGCACTTCGGGCAGTCCGCTGGCTTGCACCTCGGACCAGGTCGTACCGCCGTCGCTGGAGCGCAATACGGACCAGTCCGGGCCTCGGGCGCCCAGCAGAAGAAGCGCCTGGGCGCCATCCGTTTCTATGACCAGTTGGCTGAATGATCGATCCGCAGCGCAGGCTAAGGAGCTGGGATCACACGACCACGTTGTGCCGCCATCGTCAGAGCGGCGCACCTTTCCGCCGGTCGTCACTGTAAACAGCAGCTGAGCATTGTTGGGATGAGCGACGAGCGCCGCCAGGCCATCACCGGAGCCATCTCCGGTTGGGGGCAGTTCGGCGCTGGCCCAGGCAGCGCCGTTGTCCGCGCTCCTGTAGACATAACCTGCGTTCGTTCCGCTCGCACCCATGGCGCCAATGAGAAGCTCACCTCTGGCGTCACGTCCGATGGTGTGAATCAGCAGGTCGCTGCGATCGAGCCGCACCCGCTGCCAGGTGCCCCCTTGATCGAAGCTGCGCCACGGCCCGGCACGTGGCTCCATTTCGTTTGAGTGTTCACGGAGACCGGCCCACACGGATCCATCCCGACTGTCAACCCACAGCTCGGTGATGTTGCCGGGCGGCAAATCGTTTGTGGCGGGCAACCAGGTTGTTCCGCCGTCAGTGCTGCGGTACAGAGCATCAATGCTGACCGGCAAGCCGGTATCACGCCATTGAGTCTGGTCGGCCTGCCGGTTCAGCGTTACGCTGCTCACTGCATATACGGTGCGACCATCTTCGGTAGCCGCCAGATGCGTGATCACGCCGCCGGGGGCACCCAGCGCACGCCACTTCGTAGGGATCTCCTGGGCAGTGACAGCAGGCGGAATGGCCAGGGACAGCAGGATGAGGCACAGCAGCGGAGGCAATGAGCGAAGTCGATGAACCATAAAATCTCCGGCAGAGCGGTAACAAACGGCCGATGCGTTCAAGAAATATCAGCGCGTTGAGAGGATTCTATCACAACTCAGGCGTCCGCACGAAGAGATGCCGTGAACCTGTCCTTCCTTAAATGAAACAAGCGGCGCTCCTTTCTTCACAGAAAGGAGCGCCGCCGTTGAGCTGCGAAATTACGCTTTCAGGATGTTACTCGATTGCGTATACGATCTGGATCTGTGTGGTGAAGGAAACCTCGCCCGGCTCGACCGGGGTGCCACCACCGCCCCCGCGGCCTTCAGCCGCAGAGTACATAATGCCGGACACATTGCCGATGACCTCACTCACGGAGACCACATCGCCCACCGATACGCCGGTCAATTCTGCCAGGCTTTCGGCCCGAGCACGGGCGTTCTTCACAGCAGCTTCTCGCGCCTCGGCTTCGAGGGCATCGGTATCATCCAGTCCAAAGGTGATGCCCCAGACGTTGTTGGCGCCCGCCTTGACCGCTTCGTCCAGCACCGGGCCGACCTGCTCCAGATCCCGGATGGTGATCGACACCATGTTGCTGACCCGGTAAAAGCCTGCAGGCTGGGCGCTTTCAGTCTTTGTGCTTTCGGGCATGCCGGTCTGCGAGCGCTCGAAGTTGATCGAGAAATTGCTGGTTTGAATATCCTTGTCGGCAATGCCGAGCTTCTTCAGGGCCGCCATCACGGCATCCATGCGCGCCTGCGCATCTTCCATCGCTGCATCCACCGTTGGGGCCAGGGCTTCAACACCCACGTTAGTGTGTGCCACCTCGGGCTTGACTTTCACCTCACCGCGGCCAACCACGGTGATGGTGCGGGCGAGTGCTTGTCCACCGGACGCCGGCGCTGAAGTCTGCGCCTGGGCAGGCGCCACGCCATTGCTCAGTACAAGCACGGCAGCCAAAGCTACTACTGCCAATGCGGCGATGACACTCGTTCGACGAGCTGACATATGGGAACCCTCCTCTAGGTTTGGATATCATGTCACCCACCAGTCATCCCAGTGTGGTGATACCATGACGCCAATTTGTAGAGGTTGGTTCCACTGGCAGCACTAATTGAACTGCGGCACGCGCGTCTGAAATTCGTCGGGACCCCGCTGCACTTCCCACGGATAGACAATGAAGCGATCTGTCACGGCCGCATAATAGTCGGGACCTGCCTCGCGGAACAGGCTGCTGCCGGGCTTGTAGTGGAGGACGGCAGCCTCAGGTCTGCCACCGGCCGCCAACACGCGACCCTTGACCGTCGTCAGTGTCCGCCCATTTGCCCAGATGTCGTCTACCACAAGAATGTGTTTGTCTCGCAACAGGCGATCTTCGGGAAACTGGAGAAAGGTGGGCCAGGCCAAGCGTGCCTGTCCCGCTTCCGGGAACTTGACCGCGGCTGTAAGAATGTAGTTCAGCCCCAGCGCCTCTGCGATCATGCCGCCAGGAACAATCCCGCCGCGCGTGATCAACAGGAGTGCATCGTAGGGACCGCGTAACTGAGGTACCAGATAGTCGATCAGCTTGTCGACCTCCTGCCAGGTCAGGAATTCCGGCGCGGTGGGCATTGTCGGACTCGTCATGCCAACTCCTTAAGGGCAATCTGTACCTGTGTTCGTTGTTCTTCGGAGAGCTCGATCTGTGGAGGACGCACTGCAGTTGCAGGCAGGCCGGCCCACTCGGCGAGTGCAGCCTTAGTGGATGGCTGGAGCGGAAACAGATCCAGCACATGTCGCGCCGCGGAAAGGCGCGCCTGCTCCTGTGCTCCATCGCCGCCGCCCCACACGGCTGCCTGGATCGCAGCCGCGCGGTCAGGGAATACATTAGCGCCCGCCGTGATGGAGCCTGCGCCGCCTGCCGCACAGGCTTCGGCCACGCGATGGTCGTTGCCGGCGAAGTAGGCAAGCTGCGGAAAAGCTGAACGGAAATGTGCCAGTTGGGCGGGATCGCCTGTGGAGTCTTTGATGCCAAAAATCAGCTCGCGATGCGATGCCAGCAGCAGTTGGAGGATGCCATCACTGATCGGGACCCCGGTCGTCTGCGGGATATGATAAAGCAACACGCGCCCACCGCGGGGGGCAGCGGCATCCAGGAGCCGCCGGTACCAAGTGGCAACACCCGCTTCGGGCGGCTTCTTGAAGTAGAACGGAGGCATGATCAGAACTGCGTCAGCGCCTGCGTCGAACGCATGCCGGGTGAGGGTGATTGAATCCGGGAGCGCCGCCGCGCCCGTGCCCGCAATAACCGGCATCTCCAGCTTTCTGGCGGACGTCAATGCCGTTTCTGTCACCTGCATCCGTTCTGTTACACTTAGCGACGCCGCCTCACCGTTTGTACCGCAGGGGATGATGCCTGTGCATCCGTGTGCATGGATGTAAGCTATGTGCTCGGCAATCCAGGGCAGGTCGACCTCGCCATCTGAGATGCGAAAGGGGGTCACGATCGGGGCAAACACACCACGCAATGAATGCACTCTCACTTCTCCTGTTCGTAGAGGCGCTCAAGCACCACGCGCGCCGGTGCACCGTCGCCGCCTTCGTAGCGGAGCGGCAGGCAGATGAGCCGGTAACCGCCTGGCTCGATGCCGGCAAGCATCAGATTCTCGACAATGATCACCTGGTTGGCGAGGAGCATACGATGTACGGCGAAGACGTGTGAATGGAATGGGTCCACGGAAGGGCCGTCGATCCCAAACAGGCGAACGCCTCTTGCCAACAACCATTCACCTGCCCCAGGATTCAGGGCGGCATAGTCCGTGTGGAAGGGCGTGACCCCGTCTCGGGCAGTCTGGCCGAGCGAGTCTTGCAGTGAGTTGTCCGTCCTGAGCAGCAGCCGCCCGATGCCCGCGGGGATGTTGCAGCGATCCAGTAGTTCGGCAGTAATCAGGGAAGCGCCAGGGATGTGAGCGACCCAGGCCGGGCCGATCAGTGCATCCAACGGGAGCTGATCCACCGTGCTGCCCTGTGGCATGAAGTGCGCAGGCGCATCGACGTGGGTTCCCACGTGACTGCTCATGCGAAGCTCTGAAACGGTGGCGATGCCGGTCGACCGGTTCACCGTCACAGGTATGTCGCCCGGCCACACGGCGAGCTGTTCCGAGAACGGGAATGTGATGTCCAGATAGGCGGAAGTGTTGGGCATAGATAGATTCTACCACAGCACGTGTTCCGTACGAATATGACGGGAGTCCAGCTTCCTTGGCCGATCGGGGATGAGTCGCTATAATCGACACATCCAGTCCTTGCGAATGGAGCCACGCCGGTGCACCTGTCGAAGCGTCTAGTGATTCTCTTTGTGATGGTTGTAGTCCTGGCCGCGTGCGCGCCGGCTCGTCCGGGGCCAATCCCGTCGCCGTCCCCCACTCCCTTTGTCAGTCCGCTATTGACCCCATCCGACACTTCTGGCGGCCCGATCACGCTCACATACTGGGAGGAGGACAACGATGCGGCGGATGTGCTGCTGGACGAGCTTTCAGCCGCCTTCACCGCGGCTAATCCCGGGATCACGATCGAACGCAAGCATTACAGCTACAACGATCTGCGCAATCAGTTTCGCGCCGAATCCCTGTTTGCGGGTGAGCCTCCGGACCTCGTGCGCGCGCCAGGAGAATTCACCGGTCCGTTCGGCGAGCTGCAGATCGTCAAGGCATTGGATGAAATCTTTGCGCCCGAGTTTCTTGACGGCTTTCTGTCGGGTGCATTGGCCGGAGCGACGCTGCGATCCAGGGTATGGGGACTGCCGGACAACTTCGGTGGCCATCTCATGCTTCTATATAACAAAGCCCTGGTGGCCCAGGTTCCCCTTGATACCGATGCGTGGATCGTACAACTAAGAACACTGACAGACGCCACCACTGGCCAGTACGGGCTGGTGTTTGACATGACCGAGTCCTATTGGCTGATTCCGTGGCTCGCGGGCTTTGGGGGTTGGCCCCTGGATGCACAGGACAAGCCTGCACTCGCTACAGCTGAGATGGTCGAGGCGCTTTGGTTCCTGGTCGACCTGAAGATGGAACACCGGGTCATGCCCGAAGGCGTCGACTATCAGATGGCGTTTGACCTGTTCAGCCAGGGCAAAGCTGCCTATGTGATCGATGGCGCGTGGAACCTGGACCGGTACGCGGGCCTGGGTGTGGAGGTAGGGATCGCGGTTTTCCCGCGGGTCAGCCAGACAAAACTCTTGCCCGGTCCCATGGCAACTGGCCGCTACTGGTTCATTGCTGATGGCGTGGATGGCCTCAGGCTCGACGCTGCAGCCCGTTTCGTGGAGTTCATGACTTCTGCGCAGACACAGGAGCAGTGGTTGGCCAAGATGCAGCGACTGCCCAGCAGCAAAGAAGTGCTGGCCAGCCCGGCAGTTGTGTCGGATCCCGTTTTCGCCCCGGTGGCCGAACAGCTACGCCTGGCGCGTGGAGTGCCACCTGCCCTCGAGATGACCTGTGTCTGGCGCAGCATGGATGCCTACTTTGCTAAGGTCATGGCTGGGGAAATGACGGCAGATGAGGCGGCGCCTGCGATGCAGGAGATGGCCGACGCCTGCGTTTCGGAGATGGGCGGGGATGAGGCGACACCGGTTGCTACGCCGTCACGGTAACTGTCAGGGTGGGCTGCAGCGAAAATGGTCAAAAGTATACGCTGGCATTTGTTTGACATGCCACTAACACAGTGCTAGTATGTTTATTCAGCTTTCATGGTTTCTTTGTGAAGGCTGATGCCATCATTGAAGACTAACCTTTTCGTTTGATAGCCAACTCGTGTAATGCGTCTTGGCGTATTCCTGGTATGCGCCAGGGATGCCGCGACCGGTTCGTCTGGTTGGGAATGATGGATAAAAGGAGGTACATCACCAAGTAGTGCCCTGTTGTTCTCGATTGTGATTCTGAATGCTGTCTACCTATTGAGGAAAAGGAGAAGAACGATGTCAAGGCGATCCAATCTTATTTTTGTCATGCTGATCCTGGCGAGCCTCATGCTCGCGGCATGTGGCGGCGCGGCCACCCCGGCACCCGCTGCTGCTCCTGCGGCCACCCAGGCGCCCGCAGCGGCCCCTGCCGCGACCGAGCCTCCGGCTGCTGCTCCTGCACCCACCGAAGCCCCGGCTGCGGTCGAGGCCAAGACCATCACCATCTGGCACCAGTGGGATGGCAAGTACCTGGAAGCGATCCAAGCCGCGTTCAAGGCGTACGAGACTGCGAATCCTGGTGTGAAGATCGACATCTCCAAGCCAGACGATGTCAGCAATGCGCTGAAGGTCGCCATTGCCGCCGGTCAGGGCCCCGACATCGTCGGCTGGGCAAATGACCAGATCGGTTCCCTGGCGTTGGCGGGCAACATCGTAGACCTGGGCACGCTGGGCGTCGACGAAGCCTTCCTGAACAGCACCTACGAGCCCGCGGCTGTGAAGGGCGTCATGTGGTCCGGTAAGATCTGGGCCCTCCCCGAGAGCCAGGAAGGCATTGCACTGGTCTACAACAAGGACCTCGTGACCGACAAGTACCTGCCCACCGATCTGGATGATCTGCTGGTCAAGGCCGGGCAGTTCCAGCAGGACACGGGCAAGGTTCTGCTGTGCAACCAGGGCTTCGGCGCTGCTGACGCATACCACGTAGCACCGGTCTATTTCGGCTTTGGCATGCCGAGCTACGTGGATGACGAGGGCACGGTCTTCATGAATACGCCCGAAGGCATCAAGGGCGCTGAATGGCTTGCAGCACTGAGCAAGGTCTCCCTGAAGGAGAATACCTACGATATCTGCAACGCTGCCTTGAAGGACGGGTCGATTGGTGCATGGTGGACAGGACCGTGGGCGATAGCCGGCGTGGAAGAGAACAAGGTCAACTACGGCATCCTCTCCGTTGGCAAGCCGTTCGTCGGCATTAAGACCCTGATGATCACCAAGAACGCAGTGGATCGCGGCAATGCAGAGCTGGCGCTGGACATCCTGAAGTTCTTCACGAGCGCCGAGGTGCAGAAGCCGATCGCGCTGACCAACAAGACTATCCCGGCCACGACCGCGGCCCTGAAGGATCCTGAGGTTCAGGCTCTGGGGACCATCGCCGGCTTCGGCGAGGCCCTGAACGTGGGCGTGCCCATGGCGAGCACGCCGTACGCTGGAGCCCAGTGGCAGCCCGTCGGTGATGCGAGCGCGGCTGTCTGGACAGGCGCGCAGACGCCGGCTGAGGCGATGGCTGGCGCACAGAAGGCCATCGAAGACGCAATCAAGGAAATGCAATAACCTTGAAGCGATGAGGCGGCCATGACAATGGCCGCCTCATTATATTGCACCCCTTAACCGCATACGGCGCGCACCACCTTACTGATACGGAGGTCTCCAATGATCAATTGGTCGGGACGCCGCAAGACGTTGATGATCCTCCTCTTCACCGGCCCGATGCTCCTTGGGCTCCTGATCTTCAATGTCTATCCCATCGTCTTCAGCACTTACATCTCCTTCACGAACCGCAACCAGTTTCGCCCGTATCCGGACTGCACGGAAATCGCCAACAAGATTATCGAACCTACCTGCTGGGGTCTGTCGAGCGCACCCGCCGGCCTGGGCCAGCCGTTTCGCATCCGGGAGCCATTTTTCGCGAATTACTCTGACCTCATCGGCCAGTTTTTCACCGGGGCGTCGCTGCTGAATCTGGCTTTGATCGTGGCGGTGTTCGTGCCCATCATCATCGCGTCCCAGGTCAACAAGCGCCTTAGCAAGCAGCTGCAGCGGCCTGTGTCGTCGGGGGTGGTCTGGCTGGCCGGGATCGTGGGCGCCATTGCGGTGGCACTACTGGTCAACCTTGGAGGCGCATATCGAACACTCCTCAATTCGGGCGACTTCGTGGGAGTCATCCTTCAGACTGTTCTGTATGTGGCCATCCGCGTCCCGCTGACCCTGGTGCTGGCGATGGTGCTTGCACTCGTGCTCAACAGCGATTTCATCAAGGGGCGCGCGTTCTTCCGGGTCCTCTTGTTTGTCCCGTGGGCGGCATCTTCGCTGTCGATCCTGATCGCGCTGATCTGGCAGTTCTTCTTCCGCGAGCAGGGCACGATCAACCAGTTCTTGAACGCCGTCTTCGGCTTCAAGGGTCCGGCGTGGCTGAACCTCGAGTGGGGAGCGATGGCATCGATCGTGATCGCCGATGTCTGGTTCTCCTATCCTTTCATGATGATCATCATCCTGGGCGCGCTGCAGTCGATTCCGGGAGAGCAATACGAGGCGGCGGAGATCGACGGAGCCACCTGGATGCAGCAGTTCAACGCCATTACACTGCCGCTGCTGCGCCCGGCCATCTTGCCCGCGATTGTCCTGACCTCCATTTCGGCTTTCCAGATGTTCGGCACTGCGTATGCGATGACGGCGGGCGGCCCGATCAAGGGCGCGGGACAGCCGGGCTTCACCGAGTTTGTCATGGTGTACGCCTATAAGCAGGTGTTCCAGACCCAGGCTTATGGCCGTATGGGTGCATTTGCGGTGATCATCTTCATTCTCCTCTTTGCCGCAACCCTCTACAGCCTTCGCATCACGCGCATCACGAAAGGAGCCTACGAATGAAACGACGTCCGTCCCCACTCATCATGGCTCTTCAGTACCTGCTGCTCATCCTGGCGGGCATCTTTGCATTCTACCCCGTCTGGTTCGCCATTCTCGCTTCGGGTCGCCTGGGCGGACGTCTCTACAGCCTGAACCTGCCTGGGATGCTCTTCCCTGTCGAGTGGACCTTCGAAAACTACCGGGTCATGCTGTTTGACCGCCCCTTCCTCACGTGGCTGACGAACAGCCTCATCGTGGCTGCGATTACGATGGGCAGCTCGATGCTGTTCGCTACCTCGGCCGCGTTCGCCTTCTCGCGCTTCCGCTTCAAGGGACGTGAATTGGGCCTGATCTTCTTCCTGGCACTGCAAGCGTTTCCCGGCGTACTGGCGCTGATTCCTGTGGCCCAGCTGCTGACGGCCCTGGGATTGTATGGTTCCAAGCTGGGCCTGGTGTTTGCCTACACGACAGGTACGCTGATCTTCTGCACCTGGAACTTGAAGGGTTACTTCGATACGATTCCCATCGATCTGGAGGAAGCCGGGATGATCGATGGCGCGGGACCGATCCAATCGTTCCTGTTGATCGCTTTGCCGCTGGCGCGGCCGGCGCTGGCTGTCACGGCACTCTTCGCGTTCCTGGCCGGGTGGAGCGATTTCGTCTTCGCGTCCGTGCTGGTGCCTGCGCCCGACAGCGCCAAGATGCTCGTACCGGGCATGTACAGCCTGGCAAACAGTCAGAGCGTGCCTTGGGGGTACTTTGCCGCGGGCGCAGTGATGATCATCATTCCTGTGTCGATGCTGTTCCTCTACCTGCAGCGGTTCTTCGAATCCGGCCTGACGCTGGGCGGTGTGAAAGGTTAAGAGCGCAGCCGCTGGTCGGGTGAGGCGTTCAAGCTAACCCAGAAGCAATTAGTGTTGGCCGGATGTGCTGGAACACAGCCATCCGGCTCTTTTTCCTGGCGTGCTCCCATGCGATCATTAGGTTCATCCCGAGCCCTGGCGATCTTGGGCATCATCCTGCTGGCCGCGGGCCTGCACCTGTGGGCCGCAACGCAGTTGCCGGTGGATTTTGACGAGCCGGATTACGTCCAGGCCGGTTACGGTTATGCAGAGGCGATCGCGCGTGGTGACCTTGACGCAGTGATCGACTACCCGTTCAACCTCGAGCATCCGCCGCTGGTCAAGTTGATCTACGGCGTGGGCGTCCTGGCGCTCGGTGACCGGGCCACCTGGATCGGCGCACTATATGCGGCACGGCTGATCTCGGCGGCCTTCGGCGTGCTGGCGGTGCTGCTCCTGGCGCTCGTCGATCCACTGGCTGGCGCGCTGTTAGTCACGCACACCCTGGCGATGAAGTACACCAGCCAGGCCTACCTGGAGGCGCTGCCGTTCTGTGCTTCGCTGGCCGCGGCGCTGGCGCTGGTCCGCTCGCGTGCGCCCCGGGATCGCTGGTTCTGGCTCTCTGCCGTAGCCCTGGGCGCGACCGCGGCCGGCAAGTTTTCCTACTTCCCCATCGTGTTTCCCATCGTCTTCCTTCTGGTGCAGCAGAAGCGGCGCTGGACCGATTTACTGCTCTATGTGAGCGTCGTTGCCGCTGTCTTCTGGGTGCTGAACCCGACGCTCTGGCATGAGCCGGTGGCGCGGCTTGTGGACATGCTGCTGTTTCACGTGCGCTACTCGCAGAGCGCCAACGTCCAAGCCTCGGGCTACCCCTGGTACCAGCCCGTGCTGTGGTTGTCGCGGCCCGTCCCCTGGCACCGGCAGGTGTTCTTTTACATCGGATTGGATGGCCTGATCTTCTGGCTGGCGATCTGGGGCGCGTACCTGGAGCGTCGCACGCGGCCCTGGCTGGTGGCCTGGCTGGTGGGAGGGTTGGTGGCCTTGCTGTTGTGGCGCACCAAGTGGCCGCAGTACGCCCTGGTGCTGGTCCCACCGCTCTGCATGGCCGCAGCGTCGGCGCTGCGCTGGCTGGTGCAGAAGGTGCGCGACTGGGAGGACCGTTGGCAGGTGGTGCGCAACATCTTTCCCGCGCCCACGCTCTCGTTTTGGGTTTCTATTCTTCTGCTGGCGGTTGCGGTGATCGTTGGGATGACGCTCAATTCGATCCGCACGATGACCGCGCGCGTGTCCTGGTCGCATCTCACCGCGGAATCGGCGCCGTTGCCCAGCAACACGGTCCATGCCATCCTTGCCATCCACGATGACGGTGCTGCAGACGACCCACTACCTGGGGGCTCTATGGTCATGGGCACCGAGCGTGGCCTTGCCGTGTGGATTCCCGCAGCTGAGGGCGGCTTGACCGACCGCTGGCTGGTTTTCACGGCGAAGGATGGTGGCCTGCCGCACGACCGGGTGCTGGCACTGGCCAAGGACACAGACGGGAATCTGTGGGCTGGCACGGGGAGCGGTGTGGGACGCTATGATGGTGCGGTCTGGCGCGCGTACCGGGCGCCCGATTTGGGTTTGGATGGGGAGCAGGTGAACGCGTTGGGGGTGGACGGGGCGGGTCGCGTATGGGCAGGAACCGATGCCGGCGCGGCTGTGTTCGACCGCGAATCCTGGCAGCCGTATACGGCTGCCACGTCGGGACTGAAGAGTGACTATGTGCTTGCGCTGGCAGTTGAGCACCGAGCTCCCGGTGCTGGCGTGATCTGGTTCGGATTGATGGATGGAATCAGCCGGCTTGATACGGCTACTGGCCAATGGACCAGCTTCACACAGGCGGAGGCCGGTCTCGGGTCGGGCGGCATCGGCTCCCTCTATGTCGATTCGGCCGGTCGCGTGTGGGCTGGGTCTTTGGGTGGTGGGCTGAGCTGTTGGGACGGCGCGGGCTGGCGCGGAGCGCGGATGGGTGGTTGGGACATTCCGAACGAGACGGTCCAGACGATTTTCGAGAGTGAGCCGGGCCGCCTGTGGGTCGGGACTGCCCTGCCTCTGAATGTCGGCGGCACCCTGTCGAGCTACGACGGGAGCAGCTGGCGCCACTACACAGAGAGCAACTCCGGCTTCTCGGGCGCGGAGCCGCTGGCGCTTGCCCTTGGCGCCCAGGGACAGCTCTGGGCCGGCACGCAGTCCGCGGGCGTGGACATCTTTCGCATGGAGCATTGACATGGAGGAATTCACCTTCGGCACCCTGGCAACCGACGAGCTAAAGCTCGTGCACCATCGCGCGGCTAGCAGCGGGCTGCAGCACGGCCATGACCTTGAGCCTTTCGATCCCCCTCCGGGCCAGCCCGTAACAATTACGGCGCGGACCGGTCCGGATTTAACTGCAGATCATGTGACCTGCTACTACACGCTCGACGGCACGGAACCCGCCGGGTCGTGCGGGATTGCCGAGAACGGATCGGTGTTGAACCTGGAGAGGTCGGGCGTCGCCTGGGATACATTGGTCTGGGGCTATGTAGAGACGTGGCGCGGCGTGCTGCCAGCTCAAGCCGAGGGCGTGACCGTCCGTTACCGCGTCGGCGCGTGGTCCGGCGTCCCGAAGTTGCCGGATGAGGCTGCAGTGGCAGCCGAAGTGTTTGCCGATTTTCCAGAGGTGCAGCTGGCTGCGGAGCATGCTGCGGCCGCGTTCTTCGCAGGCAGGCCGCTGCCGGGTGTCCCTGCGGGCGATCCGGTTCGCGCACACACTTTTGCTTACCATGTGGACAACTTCGCACCGCCGCAATGGGCGCGGGAGGCCGTTATCTACCAGGTGTTCGTGGATCGTTTCTATCCGGGCGATGGCCGTGACTGGCTGCAGACCGAAGATTTGGGCGGGTTCTGCGGCGGAACGCTATGGGGCGTGCGGGACAAGCTTGACTACATCGCAGAATTGGGCGCAACGTGCATTTGGCTCAGCCCCATCTTCGTCAGCCCGTCACATCACGGCTACGACGCCACTGACCTGCTTCATGTCGAACCGCGGTTAGGAGGCGACGCCGCGCTGCATGCGCTGGTGGAAGCGGCGCACAAGCGCGGCATCCGTGTTTTGCTCGACTACGCCTGCAATCACCTTTCTGACCAGCATCCGATCTTTCGGGCGGCGCTGGAAGACCTGGCAAGCCCTTTTCGCGCCTGGTTTACCTTCGACAAGAGTGAAGTTGGCTATCGCACCTTTTTCGGGGTGAAGAGTATGCCACAGATCGACCACGCTCATCCGCCAGCTCGAGATTGGCTGGTCGGAGTCGCGCGCTACTGGCTGCGCGAGTTCGACGTGGACGGTTATCGTCTCGACTACGCCAATGGCCCCGGCCCGGACTTCTGGACCAGCTTCTGGACGGCCTGCAAGGAGACGAAGCCGGACAGCTTCTGCTTCGGCGAGATCATCGATGCGCCCGATGTGCAGCGCCGTTACGCCGGACGTCTGGATGGCTGTCTCGACTTTCACCTGGGCGACATGCTGCGGCGCACCTTTGCGCTCGGTGTTCGCACCGAGGCCGACCTGGAGCGCTTCCTGGCGCGCCATGCGGCATTCTTTCCGCCCGACTTCCTCATGCCAACCTTCCTCGATAACCACGACATGGACCGGTTTCTCTTCCTCGCGAAGGGCAACAAGCAGGCCCTGCGCCGGGCAGCTGCTGTCCAGATGCGCCTCCCCGACCCCCCGATCATCTATCAGGGCACTGAGGTAGGCCTAAGGCAGCGCGTGGGCAAGGATGAAGGTTTCGGACTGGAGGTCAATCGCATTCCGATGGCGTGGGGAGATGAGCAGGACCATGACCTTCTTGCTTTCTATCAGGGCCTGATTCGCAGGCGCCAGGCGCGGTAGCACCCGGGTGCTGCAGAGGCGCGAAGAAGGCCGACCCGGTCAGGTGCTGCGCTCAAGCACGTTCCGCAGCGCCATCCACTGCGCGTCGCTCACCCGATCCAATCTGCCAACATATTGCTGCAGGCGTTGCGGCTCGTGCACCAGCTCCGGCAGCGCTCGACCCAGCACCAGCTTTGCCCAGGAATCGAGTTTGAAGGCATGTAGCATGGCCCTGCAAGTCTCCAGGCGCCGGTCGCGTTTGGAAAGCAGGGAACCCTCCTTGACACCCAAAGACACCGTGAGTTCGTCGTCTGGTCCGACAGGCATAGCCGGCAAAGACAGCGATTCGGTGTTTTCGTCGTAGGACCATTCCGCTGCCAGGTTGTCTCCATTGATCCTGACATCCAGCGAGTCTGGCTTACGCACACCCCTGAACACCAACCGGTAGGTGCGGTCCACCGGGATGTGGCGGCTCGGTGTCGTGATGCTGCTCTCCACCCTGGCGATCTTGAAGGTCAGCTGCGAGTCATTCCAGGTCTGCGTCAGGCGTGTGATCGCATAGTCCCCTTCCAGGTACGCGGTAGAGAGTCCGTCATCTTCATAGAGCGAGAACGCGCCGGCTGCCCCGCCAAACGCAATGATGGTCAGGTCTCGTGGATTGTCCACGCCGCCCCAACCTGCCCGCGGCCCCATCGGAACGATTCCGCCGGCACGGGCGAACACAGGAATGTCATCGAGTGTGCCATAGAGCGCCAGGGTCGCGCCGCCGGTGAAATGTTCGCCGGTGGTGAAGTCGAACCAATCACCTTCGGGCAGCCAAACTAGTTGCCGGCTCAGGTTGGTGTCCTCGTGACGAGGGGTCACGAAGGGTGCAGCCATCAATTCGCTGCCGAACCAGTATTGGTTCGGACAGTGATATGCCTCTCCTCGTTCTGGCTCCCAGTAGTAGAGCGGTGTCACGAGGGGGATGCTCTTCTGCGTCATGCGCCAGGCCAT
>CAYLZG010000047.1:0-8475 GCA_964387985.1 uncultured Anaerolineales bacterium
TCGACGAGTGAGACGCGGAATTGATCGCGCCATCGTGAGCGCACCGGCGACCCGATCACGATCTTCGTCACATTGTGCCGGATCGCGAAATCGAGAACGGCCCCGGCAAGCGTATCTCCCGTGATCGTCACGGTCTCCGCGCCCAGCGACTCCGCCAGTTGCAGGTGTGCTGTCACGGCCTCTCGGTTCGCCGCGCGCAGATCCGGGTGCACCGCGGATTCGAAGTGCAGCGCGTACCATGGTGCGTTCAGCTCGTCTGCCAGCCGGCGCGTTGACCGGACCAGGCGTTCGGAGCTGGAACTCGCGCTCACGCAGACCAGTATGCGCTCGCTGGCGTGCCATGGACCCGGGATCGCGCGCGTCTGCATGTACGCGCGCATCTGATCGTCGACGCGCTCCGCGGTGCGGCGCAGCGCCATCTCGCGCAGAGCGGTCAGATTTCCCTTGCGGAAGAATCGCTCGATCGCGCGGGCCGCCTGATCCGGAATGTAGACCTTGCCTTCGCTCAGGCGTGCCAGGAGCTCATCAGGCGGAAGATCCACCATCTCGATCTCGGCCGCTTCGTCAAGCACCTGGTCCGGAACCGTCTCCCGCTGCCGCGCGCCGGTGATCTGCGCCACGACATCGTTCAGGCTCTCCAGGTGCTGCACGTTCAGCGTCGCGTAAACGTCGATCCCGGCCGCGAGCAGTTCCTCCACGTCCTGGTAGCGCTTGGGATGGCGCATGCCGGGCGCATTGGTGTGCGCCAGCTCGTCGATCAGGGCGAGCTGGGGACGCCGGGCCAGGAGCGCGTCGATGTCGAGTTCCGGCAGCCAGATGTCGCGGTACGCGACCTGGCGCGGCGGCAGCACCTCCAGGTCAAGCAGCAACGCCTCGGTCTCCGCACGAGCGTGAGTTTCGACGTAGCCGGCGGCCACGTCGACCCCCTCGGCCTTGCGCTGGTGCGCCGCTTCGAGCATGGCGTAGGTTTTACCCACGCCCGCGGCGTAGCCGAGGAAAATCTTCAGCCGGCCGCGGCCAGTTCGCTCTTCCTCGGCCTGCACCCGCCTCAACAAGGCGTCGGGATCCGGTCGTTCCATCACGTCTCCATTATATACCCTACCGGAGCGCATCGAGCGCCTGATTGAGCGCGAGGACGTTGACGCGTGGCTCGCCGAATACGCCCAGCCACCGGCCCTGCGCGTGCTCCCTGATCAAACGGAGCACCACCTGCTCCGGGATGCCGCGTGTGCGCGCCACCCTGGGCGCCTGGTAGAGCGCGGCCGCAAGGCTGATGTCCGGGTCCAGCCCGCTGGCTGAGGCCGTCACGAGGTCAGCCGGGATGGACGCTGAGTTTCCCGTGTCTGCGGCCTGCAAAGCGGCAATTCGCTGTTCCACCTCCTGACGCAGGCGGAATGACAACGGGCCCAGATTCGAGCCGCCGGAGCCAGCCAGGGCCGTGCGGTCATACGGGACGTACGGCCCGCCTGGAGCGGCTGATGGTCGGCTCCAGAAGTGTTTTGGATCCGTGAAGTTCTGCCCGATCAGAGCGGAGCCGACCGGCTCACCGCCGGATCCAATGACGACGCTGCCGTTTGCCTGACCAGGCAGCACCAGGCGCGCCACAGCCGTCACTGCGAGTGGATAGAGCACGCCGGTCACAAGCACCATCAGCGCAAGCATCGACAGTGCCGGACGGAGCTGCGCCTTTATCATGGTCGCCTGCCTTCCATTTCCAGCCAGATCAACACCAGGAGTGAGAATGCCACTACGACGCCGAGCATCGCCAGTTGGTGCCCAAGCGGAGTCAGTGAAGATCGTTCTTCCAGCCAAAGCAGACCGAGCGTACCCACGAACAGAACATAGACCACGCCCAGCCTTGGGGCGACCGTTCGTTTCGGCATTTCGAATCGTCGACGCATCTTGACCTCCAGATTCGACCCCTCAGGCAAGTCCTAATGCCACGAGGAGCGTGTCGATGAGCTTGATACCCACAAACGGCGCGACCAGCCCGCCGACGCCGTAGATCAGCAGGTTGTTGCGCAGCAATTGTGCGGCCGGCAACGCGCGATACGGAACCCCGCGCAGGGCCAACGGCACGAGCAGCACGATGATCAGCGCGTTGAAGATCACCGCGGAAAGGATGGCGCTCTGGGGCGTCGCCAGCCGCATGAAGTTCAGAGCACCCAGTTCCGGGTAGATTGCGGCGAAGGCGGCCGGGATGATCGCGAAGTACTTGCTGACATCGTTGGCGGTGCTGAATGTGGTCAGCGCGCCGCGCGTCATCAGGAGCTGCTTGCCGATTTCCACGATTTCGATCAGTTTGGTCGGGTTTGAATCCAGGTCGACCATATTCGCGGCCTCACGCGCCGGCTGCGTGCCGGTGTTCATCGCGACCGCCACATCCGCTTGCGCCAGTGCCGGCGCATCGTTGGTGCCGTCTCCGGTCATCGCCACGAGCCGGCCGCCAGCCTGGTACTCGCGAATCAGCGCGAGCTTCGCTTCGGGCGTCGCCTGCGCCAGGAAGTCATCCACACCGGCCTCGGCGGCGATTGCAGCCGCTGTCAATGGGTTGTCGCCCGTGATCATCACGGTTTTGATCCCCATCTGGCGCAACTGTTCAAAGCGTTCCCGGATGCCGCCCTTGACGATGTCCTTCAGGTGCACCACCCCCAGGACGCGGGCATCCTGGCTGACGACGAGCGGCGTGCCGCCGGAGCGGGCAATGGCTTCCACTGCGCTGCGCAGCTCTGCCGGGGCCGACTGGCCGGCTGCGTCGGCGAGGCCGATGATGGCGTCCGGCGCGCCCTTGCGGATGCTGGTGGCAATCCGGCCGTCGGTTGGGATGTCCACGCCGCTCATGCGCGTCTGTGCTGTGAACGGAATGAATCTCATCTCATGCGCATGAGCCTCATGCGCATGTGCCCCGCCTGCGCCCGGCGCGCCCGCACCCAGGGTGCGCGCCCGCAAGCCGTACTTCTCCTTGGCCAGCACTACGATGCTGCGGCCTTCCGGCGTCTCGTCGGCCAGCGAGGCGAGCTGCGCCGCCTCAGCCAGCTCCCGGATGGGCGTCCCTGCGACGGGCGTGAACTCCACGGCCTGCCGGTTGCCCAGCGTAATCGTCCCCGTCTTGTCCAGCAGGAGCACGTCGACGTCGCCTGCGGCTTCAACCGCTCGTCCCGATGTGGCGACCACGTTGCGCCGGATCATGCGGTCCATGCCCGCGATGCCGATGGCCGACAGCAGCCCGCCGATGGTCGTTGGGATCAGGCACACCAGCAACGCCACCAACACCGTGATGGACAAAGAAGCGCCCTGGCCCGCGGCCCGTGCGCTATAGACAGAAAACGGCAGGAGCGTGGCGCAGACCACGAGAAAGACGATCGTGAAACCGGACAGCAGAATGCTCAGTGCAATCTCGTTCGGAGTTTTCTGCCGTCTTGCGCCTTCCACCATCGCGATCATGCGTTCAAGAAAGCCGTGACCTGGCTCCGCCGTCACGCGCACCACCAACCAATCCGAAAGCAGGCGAGTACCGCCGGTGACGGCGCTGCGGTCACCGCCGGCCTCGCGCACCACGGGCGCGCTCTCGCCGGTCACTGCGCTTTCGTCCACCGAAGCGATGCCTTCGAGGATCTCGCCATCCGCGGGCAGCACATCGCCGGCCTGCACCAGGTACAGATCGCCTCGCCGGAGAGCGCCGGAGGGTGCAGCCTCGATGCGGCGATCCGGCCCGTGGCCGGGGCCCACGATCTTCCTGGCCTGCGTATCCCGCCGGGTCCGGCGCAGCGCATCCGCCTGTGCTTTGCCGCGCCCTTCCGCCAGCGCCTCCGAGAAGTTGGCGAACAGCACCGTGAGCCAGAGCCAGCCTGCAATGGCCAGGGAGAAGCCAGTCTGCCCGGCGACTCCCCGAAGTGCCAGCACAGACACCCCGAGGGCGCCCACCTCTGTCACAAACATAACGGGGTTGCGCACCTGGCGTCGCGGGTCAAGCTTGGTGAAGGCATCTAGCACCGCGCGGCGGTAGAGCCTCTTCTTCAGAACCAGGGCATCATTCCGTAGATCAGCCGCCATCAGAACAACCTCCCCCGCATAAACCCCTGTACGATCGGCCCCAGCGCCAGGCTGGGCAGGAAGGCCAGCGCGCCCACGAGCAGCACGACGGCCACCAACCAGCAGACGAACAGCAGCGAATGCGTGGGCAGCGTCCCGGCGCTTGCGGCCACGCGCTTCTTGACGCCCAGGCTCCCCGCGAGGGCCAGGGACGGCAAGATGAGCCAGAAGCGCGAGATGAGCATGACAAGCCCCAACGATGCGTTGAAGAAGGGCGAGTTCGCCGAAAGTCCTGCGAAGGCGCTGCCGTTGTTGTTGCCTGCCGAGGAGAACGCATACAGCACCTCGCTGAAGCCCTGGGGACCTTGGTTCAGCATGGCTGCCAGACCGGATGGCGTCACGACCGCGATCGCGGTCCCCACCAACACGGTGATCACGGGGACGAGAACGATCAGCGCTGCCATCTTCATCTCGAAGACCTCGATCTTCTTGCCGAGGTACTCCGGCGTGCGGCCGACCATCAAACCGGCCACGAACACCGCGATGATGACGAAGGCCAGCATGCCATAGAGGCCCGAGCCCACGCCGCCGTAGATGACCTCACCGAACTGCATCAGCATCATGGGTACAAGGCCGCCCAGCGGCGTGAAGGAGGCATGCATCGAGTTGACGGACCCATTGGACGCGGCGGTCGTCGCTGCCGCCCACAGCGCCGATCCCGCAGCGCCGAAACGGAGTTCCTTCCCCTCAAGGTTGCCCGCGCCCTGGTCAAGCGGCAGTCCGGCCATTGCCGGATTGGGCCGGGACTCCGCCCAGATGGCCAGCCCGGCAAAGGCCACGAACACGATCGTCATCGCGGCAAGCAACGCCCAGCCCTGTCGCGAGTCACCCACCTGGCGGCCGAAGGTGCAGGTCAGCGCGGCCGGGATGAGGAGGATCGCCAGCCCTTCGAGCAGATTGCTCAGCGGCGTGGGGTTCTCGAAGGGATGCGCTGAGTTGGCGCTGAAGAAGCCGCCGCCGTTTGTGCCGAGTTGCTTAATTGCCACCTGCGATGCAGCCGGTCCCAGCGGCAGCATCTGCGCCGGCCCGCCGCTCTGGGGCGCGGCAACCGCCCGATAATCTCCGAGCGACTGGACGACGCCCTGCGAGACCAGCACTAGCGCCAGCACGAACGCCAGCGGCAGCAGAATGTACAGCGTCGAGCGCGTCAGGTCTACCCAGAAGTTGCCCACCGTCCCGCTTTCCTGGCGGCTGAGGCCGCGGCTGAACGCCGCCAGCACCGCCATGCCTGTCGCGGCGGACATGAAGTTCTGAACCGTGAGCCCGAGCATCTGGGAGAGATAGCTCAGCGTGGTCTCGCCGCCGTAGGCCTGCCAGTTCGTGTTGGACACGAAACTTGCCGCAGTATTGAAGGCCAGGGCTGGCGAAAGCGGACCCAGCTGCTGCGGGTTCAGCGGCAGCAGATGTTGCACGCGCAGCAGCACGTACAGGCACACAAAGCCGGCCGCACTGAACGCGATCACCGCCGCGGCATAAGCCTGCCAGGTCATTTCGCACCCCGGCCGGATGCCTGCAGCCCGATAAAGGCCGCGTTCTACCGGCTCCATGATGAAAGTCAGCAGGGTGCGCTCCCCGCGAGACACCCGCGCCATGTAGGCGCCGAGCGGCCACACGACCAGGAGGAGCAAAGCCATGAAGATCACGAGCTGTAGCCAGTTCGCCATCATCTGAACCACTCCGGTTTCAGCAGTGTGGCTACCAGGTAACCGAACAACAGCAGTGCGACCACACCGGCAAGCAGGTAAGTAACATCCATGTTCATCCTCGCAGCAGCCGGTCGCACAGTCTGATCAGCGCCAGGCAGGCGCCGAAGAACACGAGGCCAGCCGCCAGGTAATTGAGATCTGCCATTTCGTTCGTCCGTTACATCCAATGTGTTCGATGGGCGCATCGCCGGTCGCGATCCCGTCCAAGGCCAGTGTAGGCCAAAAGAGGTCACGGAGGGGACAAGAGGAGACTGCAGGAGGTCAAGAAGAGGTCAAGACGCCTGGCAGCGAGCGCGTGAAGGCACGATCTGGCTCCGCCGTAGGCGCAGCGGTGATTTGGACAAAAGAAGACCTCCGAAGACTGCCGGTCCTCGGAGGTCTGTGGCGGACTACTTCTCGACGTTGATCATGACGCTGACCTCTTCGCCGTCAACCGTCACCATCACCGTGGCCTTTTGATCGTCCTTGGTGAACGCAAGGGTCGCCAACTCATCCATCGTCATGCCGCCCTCGGCCGCGGTCCAGCCTGCCTTGGGCATCTCTGCCTCGTAGAAGGCCACCACGTCGGCCAGTTTCGTGGCCGTCTTGTACGTGGTCATATCGCCGAAGGTTGCCTTCTCCGTCGCGTCAGGCAGGATAGGCAAGCCCGCTGCCGCGCTCTCGCAGTCGGGGGGCGCGGTGATCTCAAACGGCTGGTTGACCTCGCTCAGCTCCCACGTCCATGAGCCCTTGCCCTCTTCGGATGCTTCGTCGCCCGTACCCAGCAGATTGCCCTCCCAGTTGGCGACGTCCTTTACCGCATAGCCTCCGTCGACCGCGACCCAGATGTCGCCGCTGAGGCGGGAGTACGCGTTGATTCCCGTTGCCTTCTCATCGTAGCGATAGTGCTTCGTACGGATGCCGTTCACGGTCTCCTGGCCGACGTAACGCCCGCCACGAACCGCCCCAAAGGCTTCAGGCCCGACCCAGTTCTGGCTGACCTGGTTGTCTTCGCTGGAGAAGGAGGTGCACTGCTGCTCGCCGCCTTCATCGGAGATCATGTACGATTGCGTGCCGATCTGGATCATCTCGAACACACCGGCGGTGTTGGAATCCAGGCTGTCGGAGCTCTCGATGATCATGTGCGATGCCTCGGGATCCGCGGTGTATCTCTGCGTCGCCTTCCATCCAACGGTCTGATCTTCGCCGTCTTTCTTGCCCGTCCAGGTCATCGACCAGGTCGCGACGTAGCTCTTGAGCTGGCTCAGCGCGGTCTCGCGGTCAGTAAGCACCAGGTCAGCCTCTTCGGTGGCGACCGGCGCCACAGCGCTTTCCGTGGGCGGTGCGGCGGGCTGGGATGGCGCTGCTGTGGGCTCGGCCAGCCGGCTCGGCTGGGTCGGCTGGCTTGGGGCGGAGGTGGCCTCGGCAGGTGCGGGTGGGGCAGCCGGCTCGGGGGTGCTCTTGCTGCCACAGCCCGACAGGACAAGAGCCAGCATTACTACTACTAACAGTAACGATCTTCTCACGGGACCTCCATGGTGTGGAGTAAGGGTGTGCGCGACGCCGCATCGGGCAGCGCCTGCGACCCAAGATTACCACGGGTGCCGGAAGCCTGTCCAGACGAGCGTAGCGGGCGACAGGCGCCGGTGCTCGGCGTCCGGGGATACGCTGCAAGAAGAAGCGTCCGTTTGACAGACGGACCTGTCGCAATGCATCATTAACATTATCAACACCGCCCTTCTCTCCACACATCACGGAGGACATCGATGCCGGCTCAAAGAACCTGCTCTCCTGTTCGTCTCCCCTTGCGCATTCTCTCACTAACCGTTCTGCTCTTGTGCCTGGCCTGGCTGCTTCTCGCAGCGCCTCGTGGGACTCCGGACCTCGAGGCCGGGGAGATTGCACCGGTCGGGGTAATGGCCAGCGAAACGCTTTACGTAACGCTCGACACCTACGTCAGCCAGTACGCACCGTCGGACAATTATGGGAGCCTGAGCACGTTGGAAATCGGGCGCTCGGCGGGCGGCTACGAAACGTGGATCCTGCTGAAGTTCGATCTCTCCACCATCCCGGCAGGCTCAACTATCAGCTCCGCAACTTTGCAGATGCGCGGCAACCTTGCTTTGTCAGCATCGGAGTCCGGGGCGAACGCGCCGGATGCCATCGGAGAGGTGTGGCCGCATCGAGCCAACGCCATGTGGCTGGAAGATTACGTGGTGTGGAACAACAAGCCGGGCTTTTTCAGCGCGGATGATCCGGCATCGATTGTCGGGGCTTCTGCCGACGTGTATAGCATCACCGTGACCGGTGCGGTCAGGCAGTGGGTGGAGAACGATGCGGCCAATCACGGCCTCATCATCAAGGGCGACGGCGCTTCCATCTGGTTCACGTCCTTCTGGGCCAGCGAGGGTACGACCACCACGCTCCATCCGCGCCTGATCGTCAACTACACCCTGCCGCCCACAGCAACGTCCACGCCTACGGTCACAAACACGCCGTCTGAAACACCTACCAACACACCGACGCGCACCCCCACGCTCACCCCGTCTGTCACGCTATCGCCCTCGCCCACGCATACGCACACCACCACGCCGACCAGGACCGCCACACCGGTCCCGCCCTCGGGCGTTGTGGGCAGCTGCCCGGGCCAGGTGTGGGTCTACGCGGATCGGGACACCTCCGTGAGCTCCCTGTCGCC
>CAYLZG010000047.1:8516-14570 GCA_964387985.1 uncultured Anaerolineales bacterium
GGTGCGATCCGTGGCACGGCTACCTCCCTGGAACTGCGTGATGCCGGGGCCGATGAGGACTGGGTGCTGCTCCACTTCCCGCTGGCTGGCGTGATCCCCGAGGGGCAGTACGCCAACACGGCGTACCTCTACCTTGACGCGTACGAAGCCGATGATGCGAGCGCGACCCGGACCGTCAACCTGTTCACGCTGGACGCAGCCTTCAGCGAGCTCACCACCAGCCCATGCACATGCACGGCTACCACGGCAAGATCATCGGCTCCGATCAGCGCGGCTGGAGCTGGTCCAACAAGCCCGGGCAATTGAGAACCGTGGGCGAAAGACGGGTGGATGGCATACTTCAGTCGCTGGATGTGACAGACATCGTCAAGACCTGGACCACCGGCCACCTCGACCCCAACCACGGCTTGGGCATCGAGCCGGTGTCAAATGACTTCTATTACCGGTACACCAGCCGGGAGAACTGGAATCAGCCCCCCAAGCTGGTGATCTTCTGCAGCGCGTCGAACTGGACGCCGACCCCTACGCGCACGCCTTCGAATACGCCGGCAGTGACGCCGACGCCGTCAGCAACAACGCAGATCGACTTCACGGTCGGCGTCACCCCCGCTGCGGTGACCCTGGACCTGGCCCCGCTGGCGGGCCCGATACAGTGGAGAGGACCGCGGCGGTCAATGTATCGTATGTGAGCGGAACGCCACAGCGGGTCACGTTGTATATGCTGAATCTGCCCCTGGGGGTGGAATACGACTTCGCGCCCGCCAGTGGCACGCCGCCCTTCTCATCGACCCTCACCCTGCGCGGCAGGCGGGGTAGCCTTCCCATCACCGGTTCTGTGGCCGTGCAGGTGGAGGGCGTGGCCGCGAGCGCCAGGCGGACCCGCGCCCTGACTCTGAACATCGTGTCGACCGGCGACCTGCAGGTGTTGAACAGTGCTCCGGTGCAGTCGTTGGACAACGTGGCCCTGGTCAAAGGCAAAGGAACGGCGTTTCGCGTGGACGTACGGAACACCTTCCCAGGACCGGTCGAGGTGCAGTTCAAGCTCGTGCTTCCCTCGAATGAATGGCGCGCGGTCCCAACCTGTGGCAACGGCCGGGCGATCCCGGTGCCGCTGGGCTGGAGTTATCCCGCGGTCTGGGGGCCGGTGCGGCTCGAACCGGGAGATCACGAGGTGATGCTCCCCTATGTCCCGCCGGGGACCGAGAACCAGCCGTGGAGCGCATGGACCAACCCTGCCGGCCAGGTCGACTGCGGTTGCGTGGGCGCGCAGTGTGCGCCGGACGTGCGCGTGGTCCCGCAGCCGATCGCGGACTGGGCCAGCGTCCGCGTTGAGGTGGACCCGAACACGGCGATTACGGAGGTCAATGAAGGGAACAACACGGGCGGCACCTTCAGCTACCAGGCGAAGGACACGCAGCCCTGGAACTTCCTGGCATACCGCTGCATGGACCCAACGAGCGACGCGGATTTCCCAGCTTTGGGGACCACGCGCACTGCTGTGGAAAATCAACTCGAGCATCTCCTGAGCAATTTCCCGATCGCGGACGGTGAGATTTCGTACAGCATCGCATCCAAGACCATCCTGTGGGAGGACGATGAGGAGCAAGCGCCCCAGGATTGTGCGGGTGAGACGTGCTACAGGGACCGGGCGGCGTTCCTCAACGACATCCTGGCCCTGGCCCAGGCGGCAGGCTTCCGGTACGGTGTAGCAGTGGGATGCGGCGGCCGGGGCGGCACCATTGGCGGCACCCACGCGGCCTTCATCAGTCCTGAAACAGGCATCTATTCGGAAGTCCTCACGCACGAGTTCAACCACAGCACGACGGAGATGGGGGATATCTACTCGTTGGACGTTGCAGGCGGCTGGCACGAGGCCTACTGCGAGATGAATGATACGCGCGTTTATGGGTGTTGGGTGGATGGGGATAAGAAGGACGGCATGGTCTTCCCCTACTGCGTGATGGCGGGTGATGAAGTGGTCTGCAGCACGACGTTCACGAAGGTCTGTTCGGCCGGCTGCGGCTGCTCCGAAGACAGGGATCCTAACGATCCGCTGTGCCAGGGCCAGGCCACCGGCAGTGGGGCGGAATGCCGGACTCTGCTCGACAACGCGGTGGACTGCCTGGCGAATGGCGGCACGCTGCGCAACACGCCGGACCACCGGATCTGGCATCCGGCCTCCCCGGGATTCTGGGTCTACCGGTGGCTGCCCATCGACAGCACCATGAACTATTTTATGGACAGCGGCGGAGGACCGACGCCGCCGCATATGTGGAACCGCCGGGATAACACGTTTAACCACGCGGACGGCTTTGTGTACTCGGATGGTTATCTCAACCTCCTGAGCAATTGGCGTTTCGTTGCTGCGGCGACCGCTGCTGCACAGACGGCCGCCGCCAACCCGGCCGCGCTGCTGGTGAGCGGCATGGTGGAGAAGGCCGGCGCTGCCACCCTGGATCCGTTCATGACCTTGGCCGATTCCACGGTGGATCTGGCGCCCGGCAGCCCCGGCGCGTACGAGATACGGCTTCTGGATGGCGGCGGGACGACCCTGGCCGCGACAGGCTTCGATCTGCTCTTCTACCAGACCGATCCGAACGGCGGTCCCCTGGACGAGGTGGGATTCTCGCACCGGATCGCGTGGCAGCCGGGCGTGCGCAAGATCGAGCTGCGGCTGGGCGCCCAACTGCTCGCGAGCCGCGAGGTGACCCAGGCATCGCCGCAGGTGACGTTGCTCGGCCCAAGTGGCGGGTCGTTTGGGCAGGAGGACGTGATTCCCATCCGCTGGACGGCCACCGACGCGGACAGCCCGGAGCTTTGGAACAGCCTTGCGCTCAGCCCGGATGCGGGCCAGACCTGGCTGCCGGTGGCTCGCAGCATCAACGCCAACACCTATGACCTGCCGGCGAGCATGCTGGTGAGCGGCTCCTTCCTGCTCCGGGTCACCGCGACGGATGGCGTCAATACGGGCCAGGCCATCGCAGAGAGGGCGTTCCAGGTGGAGCAGCCGGTGTTTTTGCCGCTGGTGCGGAGGTGATCGCAGTTGCCTGAAGCTCAGATTACAGGAAATTGACACGGGCATCACTCAGAGTCATAATTAAACTGGATGATAGGCAATGTCGGGGTGGGTGATCGGATCGCACCTTCAGACTTCTGGTAGCTCGGCCTGGCGCGCAGGAGTCATCAGGCGGCAGATCGTAAAGAGCCGGCACAACAGACGAAAGGAGACGGAAATGACGAGCCAAAGCAAGCTGGGACACCTCGCAGTCGTTGGCGCCGTTCTTGCAGCGCTCATTGCGCTGACGGCGGCGCCTGTCGTGGCAAGTGATGACCTGGGCCTTGACCCCGACACCGAATTCTATGTTGCGAAGCCAAACCACGGTGCAATCAGACAGATTGCTGATCTCACCTCCAGCGGCGATAAAGCCAATGCGAATCTCATTCGCGAGATGATTGAGATGCCTCAGGCGGTCTGGTTTACCAGCGGTACTCCGCACAGCGTCCAGCAGGCCGTTAAGAATACGGTCCAGCGCGCCGCGGGCAAGAAAACTGTTCCCGTCCTGGTTGCATACAACATACCGTTCCGCGACTGTGCTCAGTTCTCAGCCGGTGGGGCCACCACTGTCCAGGAATATGAGGCATGGATCGATGGTTTTGCGGCGGGAATCGGTGATGCAGAGGCGATGGTCATTTTGGAGCCCGACGGCTTGGGCATTATTCCGTGGTACAAGCAGTTCCGTGGCCTTCCCTCGCAAGCTGAGGACTACGAGTGGTGCCAGCCGGTCGAGGCGGACGAGGCAACCGCTGCCGACGACCGCTTCGCAATGCTCAACTATGCGGTGGACGCGCTGAAGGCGCACCCGAATGTCAGGGTGTACCTGGACGGCACTCACAGCGCCTGGCTTGGCTCCGGAGATGCAGCACACCGCCTGAGCCAGGCCGGCATTGCTAGGGCGGACGGGTTCTTCCTGAACGTGTCAAACTACCGCTTCACCGAGCACCTCGTGAAGTACGGCACGTGGATCTCAAAGTGTCTTTGGTTTGCCACCGACCCTGGGTCCTGGGGCAATGGCCACTTCGATTGGTGTGCAAGCCAGTACTATCCTGCGAACCCAAATGACTTCTTAACCTGGGGCTTGACTGACACGTGGTATAGCGACAACGTCGAGAGCCAGACCTGGGTGCCCTATCCTGGGGATGCCGGGTTGACTCATTTCGTAATCGATACGAGCCGCAACGGGCAGGGTCCCTGGACGCCCACAGCGAGCTATCCGGATGCGCAGGACTGGTGCAATCCTCCCGACCGCGGCCTGGGCTTGCGGCCAACTGCCAGCACGGGGGTCCCGCTACTGGATGCCTATCTGTGGGTGAAGCTGCCCGGCGAGTCGGACGGCGAGTGCACTCGCGGCCTCGGACCCGCCGGTGCGACGGTCGACCCGGAGTGGGATGTGATCGATCCTGCGGCCGGTCAATGGTTCCCCGAAATGGCGCTTGACCTGGTGCAGAACGCCAATCCGCCTCTGCCCTAACAATGGGCACTCCGCGCTCTGTACTCTGTTGACGAGCACGGGAGTAGGGCTGACAAGACAGTAAGGCAAGAGTGGGCCGCAATGACCCACTCTTTCTTAGTTCTTGGGCCGTAGATGAGGCCTGAACGCCACAAAGACCGTTCAGAAGTTACAGGTCTGATCAGTACCTGTTTGCTTGACAAGGGTCTGCCCCGATCGTATACTGTTAACGGTCAATTGTTTTCAAGAAGTGAGGTGACGATGTACCGGCACGCCCGCGCGTTTGGCATCTACCCGCTTCAGACAGTAAACTGACTCCAGCATGACCGCAGGCCGGTCCGCCGCCGCGGCGGCAGAGGCTGGGATCGGGCGGTACGAAGAATGCTCAACATAAAACCTTTGCGAGGTCATCATGGCAAGATTCACCCGGCTCGAAGTGCTCAACACCATCATCGACACCGGCCTGGTGCCGGTCTTCTACAATGGCGACGTCGAGGTCACCAAGAATGTCGCGCGCGCGATCTCAACCGGCGGCTGCCGGCTGCTGGAGTTCACCAACCGGGGTGACTTTGCCCCGGAGGTGTTCAAGGAGCTGTCCCGCTATTGCCAGAAGGAGCTGCCCAGCATGATCCTGGGCGTGGGGTCCGTGCTGGACGCGCCGACCGCGGCCCTGTACGTCGCGTATGGCGCCAATTTCGTGGTCGGCCCCTATCTGAACGCGGAGGTCGCCCGCTTCTGCAACCGGCGCAAGATCTCATACAGCCCGGGCTGCGGCAGCGCCACGGAGATAGGCGATGCGGAGGAGCTCGGCGCAGAGATCGTCAAGGTGTTCCCTGGCGACTCCGTGGGCGGACCTGGGTTCGTCAAGGCCATCCTCGGCCCGTGTCCCTGGACGCGCATCATGCCGACCGGCGGCGTACAGGCGACGCGCGAGGGCCTGACCGCCTGGTTCAAGGCGGGCGTGGCCGCGGTGGGCATCGGCGGCGACCTGATCAAGAAGGAGTATCTTGAAACGGGCAACTACGACGCGATGACGGCCAGGACCACGGAGATCCTGGCCCTGATTCGTGAGGTGCGGGGGAAAGGGTGATGACCAGCAACCTTGCCGCGCAGATCAGGGAGCTTCGGGTGGAGCCCGGCAGCCTGGCGATCTTCTGGCTGGCACAGGCGGGGTTCGTCTACAAGACAGCGGGCGGCACGATCGTTTACGTCGACGCGTACCTCAGCGATTGCGTGCACCGGCTGCTGGCAGACGTGGGTTACGGCTTCAAGCGAATCATGCCCGCGCCTATGGCGCCTGAAGAGGTCGAGGCCGACGTGGTGGTCTGCACGCACTCGCACGCGGATCACTTCGACTACGACGCGATCCCGGTGCTGGCGCGCAATCCCGGCATTCGCTTTGTCGCCGCGCCCGACTGCGGGCCGGAGTTCGAGAAGCTGGGCGTGCCCGCGGACAGGTACACGATCATCCACGAGGGCGAGACGGTGACGCACGGCGACGTGAGCCTCACCGGCGTGTATGCCGATCACAGCGATCTGGCGCCCG
>CAYLZG010000047.1:14696-15176 GCA_964387985.1 uncultured Anaerolineales bacterium
CTGGCAGGTGGCGGACACGGCGTACCGGCCGGAGAGGTGGCAGGACGTCTTCAGCCTGGGCATCGACGTGATCATCCCGCCGATCAACGGCGCGTACGGCAACCTTGATGGCGTCCAGGCGGCCCGGCTGGCCCACGACGCGCATGCCAGGGTGGCAATCCCGTGCCACTTCTGGATGTTCGCAGAGCACGGCGGCAGCCCGGCGCAGTTCCTGGACGCGTGCAAGGATCTGGCGCCCGAGGTCCGGCCGCACCTGATGGCGCAGGGCGAGCTGCTGGTGTACAGGAAATGAGTCCCGCGACCGGGCAGATTCGCGCCTCCCATTATAAGGACCAGCCGGCCATCACGCTGGAGTCGGACACCGTCGCGGCGCAGTTCCTGCCGGGCGTGGGGGCCAAGCTGTGCTCGCTGGTGTACAAGCCGGCCGGGGCGGAGCTGCTGCTGCAACGGCCCAACGCGCAGTACCTCCTCGCACCGTAC
>CAYLZG010000047.1:15186-18375 GCA_964387985.1 uncultured Anaerolineales bacterium
GGCTGCGACGAGATGTTCCCGAGCATCGACCGGTGTTTCTACGAGGGCTTTCCGTGGCGCGGCACGCCCATCCCGGACCACGGCGAGGTGTGGAGCATTCCCTGGCACTGCACCGAGGTCGACGGAGGGCTCCACTTCGCGACCCATGGCGTTCGCTTCCCGTACCAGATCGAGAAGTGGGTCGCGTTCACGGACAGCACCACGCTGCGGACAGACTACCGGCTGACCAACCTGTCACCCTTCGACTTCGATTTCATGTGGGCCAGCCACATGATGGTAAACCTGGAGGAAGGCGCAGAGCTGACACTGCCGGACGGCGTGCGCAAGATCGTCATCGCGCTGGACTTCGACGGCCGCCTGGGTCGCTACGGGGATGAGCTGGACTGGCCGGTGGCGCGGCTAGCGGATGGCAGCGAGCGGGATCTGCGCCGCATGCAGCCGAAGGCCGCGGCCTCCGCGGTGAAGTACTTCGTGAAGGGACCCATGCCGGAGGGACGGTGCGCGCTGAGCTTCCCTGCCAGCGGCTTCACCCTTCGGCTCGCCTGGCCTGCGCAGCAGGCGCCCTATTTTGCCGCGCTGCCGGATGAGGGCGGCTGGCAGGACCTTTACAGTATCTTCCTGGAGCCGGCCACGGCCAGTTTCGACCGCCTGGACGTGGCGCGCGTGCGCGGGGAATGCTCGACGGTCCGCGCGGGGTCCACGTACGAGTGGTGGCTGGAGATACAGGTGGGCTGAGAGCATTTTGGGAATTAACCGCGCAATGGCGATACGACCTATCCGACCGGACCGTCCGGCCGAGATGACCGCGCGGCCCGGCAGACCGCCCGGCGCTGAAGCACCGGGCTACCTAACAGCGCCCGCTAAATGCGGGCGGCCCACTTCGGTGGGCTAGGCGGGCCGATTAACGCATTGTTAGCCCCTTTCAGGGGGCGTTGCTTCGTAGTCCGGCGTCTTTAGCGCCGGGCGGGGGTTGCTCGCCAGGCGGTGGTTCGGCAGCGCGACCACCGTCGTCACACGGTTGATTTGTAGATATTCTCAAGCGCTCTCAGCCTCTTCTCGCGCGATCTCCGTCCAGCGGATGATGTTCTGGGGGTTGCCGCTCAGGGTGAGCACATCCCGCATTAGGATTTCGACGCGGCAGTGGTGCTGTGATGTTGCCTTCAGCGTGCCGCGCAGTCCCTTGCGGATTCGTTCTTCGTCGATGGTGGGCTGCGCGATATCAGCCGGGTTTACCTTGCGGGTGTAGACGAAGTCGCTGCCGAGTCTTTCGGCCATTGCGTCCACATCCGACCAGGGAGACACGGTCACCTTCCTGAGCCGGGGTATCCGTTTGATGGTCTCCAGACGCATGCCCAGCGGCTCGCAGCAACCGTAGATGTTCAGCCCGAAGCGCTCCAGGATGGGCAGCTGATAGGTGAACACGAACTCCTCGAACTGCCTGGGCGAAACCCCCACGGTTTCCTGGCTCTCGCAGAACCCCCACATGTCGCGGGCCCGTACCGTCCTACTGTCAAAGCCCGGGGTGGGCAGTTCGTCCGACCAGCCGTAGCCCCCCGTGCCAATGAAATCACCTTCGTTGTTGAGTGAGAGCAGCCCGTGCGCTTCCAGAAAGTCCAGCCTCGCCAGGTTCTCATCCCTCAGGAACGCCATCAGCCGGTGGAGTCCATCCGGGTTGTCGTACATGTCGTACAACACCTGCTGGAATCCCCGCAACAGGATCAGGTCGGAAGTCATGCCGAGCGACCACCACCAGATCCCTTCGAGCCTCACCTCCAGGATGTCCCCCAGGATCTCCTGCGCAACATCAAGCAGCCGCTGCGTTTTGCCCGCGTCGATGACGATTTTCCTGGGCCGCAGCTTGTTCAGGTCGCAGTAGTCCGTGAGCGGAGCGTCCCAGCGGTAGGATCCATCGCCGCCTGCGCCGGTGATCTTGGCATCGAGGCCCCGCCCGGTGTCACTATAGATGCGGTGCACGCGGAAGAGCGGTTCGACGACGCGGTCGTCGCGAATCTGCTCGGCCCAGTAGATCTCCTTCCGAAGCCTGAACTCCCACAACCGTGCGAGGTTGCCTTCGGATGCCAGTTGAGCCGCGGGAATCAGCTCATACCAGGCGTTCTCCGGGTCCGCGAAGATGAGCGGTCGCGTCTCGCCGAGCGCGTTGTGCGTGAGCCAGAGCCGCTTCTTTTCCGCTTGCAGCGGATGGGCCGCGAGCTCGGCCACGCGCTTCGCCAGCTCGCGAAGAATGCCTCGTTCCTTGCGGCTTATAACCGGCTCCTGGGCGCCCAGCAGTGCCGGCCAGTTGCAGGACCAGGACAGTCCGTTCGTGTCCCCGAGCCCATTGCCGAGCCGCTCAGCTCTGCCTGCTTGCGCCTCCGGGGTGGACATCGTCCCCCTCTTGACCGGTCCTGTCGGGGTCGTGACGGGCGCCTACCGCTGGATCCTGCCTGACCCTCCGCCCCGCATGAGCGCCATCACCTCGTCCCGGGTGACCAGGTTGAAGTCGCGCTGGATGGTGTGCTTGAGGCACGAGGCGGCGGCTGCGAACTCGACCGTGTCCTGGGGATCCATCCCGGTCAGGATCCCGTAGATGAAACCGCCGGAGAACGCATCGCCGCCGCCGACGCGATCCACGATGTGGTCGATGTGGTACTTCCGGCTGTGATAGAACTGCCGGCCGTCGTAGAACATGCCTGACCAGTTATTCACCGAAGCCGACAGGCTTTCGCGGAGGGTGATGACCGCATAGCGCAGGCTGAAGCGTTCGAGCAACTGCCGGGCAACGTCGTCGTAGCCCTCCTCGCTCAGCTTCCCGGATGCAATGTCCGTGTCGCGCGCATGGATGCCGAAGACCTTGGCGGCCTCTTCCTCGTTGGTGAAGAGGACGTCCACGTGCGACATCAGCCCGGTCATCACGCGCTGGGCCTTTTCCAGCGACCACAGCTTGCTGCGGAAGTTCAAGTCGCAGCTCACGGTCAGGCCGTGCCGCTTCGCCGCCGCGCACGCGTCTCCGGTCAACTCCGCCACGCTGTCGGCCAAGGCCGGGGTGATGCCGGTGAAGTGGAACCAGTCTTTCCCTTGCATGACCTCGTCCCAGTCGATTTCGCCTCGCCTGAGCTCGGTGATTGCACTGCCCTTGCGGTTGTAGAGGAACAGGGAAGGCCGCTGCGCTGCGCCGGTCTCTACGAAGTA
>CAYLZG010000047.1:18385-25794 GCA_964387985.1 uncultured Anaerolineales bacterium
CCGGCGAATCGGGGACGGCCGAGACGATGTAGCTTTGCAGACCGTAGTTGACCAGCGAGACGCCCACATTGGCCTCCGCGCCGGTATAGTCCACCTCGAGCTCGTGCGCCTGCACCAGCCGCTCGTATCGCCTGGTGGCGAGCCGCATCATCAGCTCGCCGAAGAATACCGCTTTCTTGACGTCCGTCATGTTCGACACCCTGCTCTCCTGCTGCCTTGCGACAGGTCTAATCCACCGCGATCTTCACGACGACTTTCTTGATAGGCGCGGGCTGGTCCACGGCCAGGCACGGCATGTGAGCGTCGGCTGGCCAGAGGAGCATGAAGCTGCCGCTGGGCAGGGTCACAGGGTCGCCTGAGCCGGACAGGTGGAGGAAGTCCTTGGCCTCGTCGTACTCGCCCGGGGTCATGCTGCTTAGCGGCGCGTAGACGATGCGCTCCGCGCCCTCGACCATGACCTGCAGGTCGATGTAGCGGCGGTGCGCCTCCCACTTGCCAGCTTGGGGGAGCCGGGTGGTGTAGGTCAGCGCGCGTGCGTAGATGTCTTGGCCGTCGATCTCGTAGTCTCCCGGCGCGAGTGCGGTCAGGTCAGTCTGGTGCAGATACTCGAAGGCCCGGTCGATCCTGGGATGCAGGCCCCGGTACAGATGTGAGTTGGACAATAGGTCGACAATCATGATGGGTCCCCTTCCTCTAACGTTGAACTCTGCCCGATGCATCGCCGGCCATCAGCACCTTCACCTCATCCAGCGAAGCCAGGTTGAAGTCGCCGGGGATCGAGTGCTTCAGGCACGATGCTGCCGCGGCAAATTCGATCACATCCTGGGGCGGCATCCCTGCTAGCAGGCCGTAGATCAGGCCGCCACCGAACGCGTCGCCGCCGCCCACCCGATCGACCACGTACATGCTGTAGCTGCGACTGCGATACAGCTCCTGGCCGTCGTAAAGCACGCCCGACCAGTTGTTGAAGGTCGCAGACAGGCTCTCGCGCAGCGTGATCGAGACATACTTGCAGCCGAACCGGCGCACGATCTGGTCAGCCACGTCCCGGTACCGGTCCGCTTCCAGCCGGCCGCTGCGGACGTCGACGCCTTCGGCCTTGATGCCGAACACCATCTCGGCATCCTCTTCGTTGCATAGCAGCACATCCACGCAGGTCATGAGGCCGGTCATGACCCGCTGCGCCGTCTCTCGCGACCAGAGCTTCTTGCGGTAGTTCAGGTCGCAACTCACCGTGACGCCCATCTGCCGGGCCGTCAGGCAGGCCTCTTCGACCACCGCGGGCATCTCGCTGCCCAGGGCCGGCGCGGTGCCCGAGAAGTGAAGCCAGTCCTTGCCCTGGAGGACCGTCTTCCAGTCGATCTCGCCCGGCTTCAGTGTCGTGATCGCGCTGTTCGCCCGGTCATAGATCACCTTGGAGGCGCGCTGCGAAGCGCCGGTCTCCAGGTAGAAGAGGCCGAGCCGGTCGCCGCCCCTGACGATGTAGTCGGCGTTCAGCCCGTGGCCCTTGAGGTAGTTGATGCACGCCTGGCCGATGTCGTTAGCGGGGACTTTCGACACGGCGTAGCCCTCGTACCCGTAGTTGACCAGCGAGACGAGGGTGTTGGCCTCAGCCCCGGTGTAGAACGCGTCGAACTCCCGGGCCTGGGTGAAACGTTGGTACTGGCGCGTGCCGAGCCTCAGCAGTAGCTCGCCGAAGCCCACGATCTTTTTTGTGCTGCCCATCCGGGCGCCTCCTTTCGATGCGAGATCTGCCGGCCCCTAGAGCGCCTCGATCGGGTATTTGCCGAAGCGCTCACCCGCTTCCAGATAGGCCCGGTAATTTGCCGGCGGAACGGGAATGAGCGTGTCTGGCGCCAGGATGTAGCCGCCGCTGGGCGCCAACATCCGGATGCGCGCTTGCACCTCGGCGGTGATCTCTTCGGGTGTGCCTTGCGTAAGCAAGTGTTGCGTGTCGATGCCGCCCATGTAACAGATCTTGTCGCCATAGAGGCGTTTGGCCGCGGCCTGGTCATTGGCGCGCACCTGGACCGGGTCGAGGATGTCCACCCCGATCTCGATCAGGTCCGGGATGATCTCCATGACGCGGCCGCAGGAGTGGAGCCAGAAAAACGCCCCGCCATCTCTGGCGACCTCGATGATCCGCGCCAGCTCGGGCTTGATGAGCCTGCGCCACAGCCGGGGACCGAGCAGGAGCGCAGTCTGGCCCCCATAGTCATCCAGGCCGCGGACGATGTTGACCCCCATGCTGAGATAGCGGCGCACGATGCCAATCTGGTAGTCGGCAATGCGCGCCAAGAGCGCAGCCACCCGGTCGGGCTGGTCCAGCGCGGCCATGCAGAAGTTGTCCAGCCCCATCAGCAGGTGTGCCCGGTCCTGCACCGGGAAACAGATCTCGCCGGTGAGGAGGACCTGCTCCCGGTCCACGCCGTCGAGCAGGCCATCCATGATCCCCGGCTCGTTCGGGTCGGGGAAAGGGTAGTCATCCAGTCCGGCCAGGTCCTTCAGCGGGTGATCGACCGGGTAACCCTGGATCTCGGCTTCCCACTCGCTCTTGGCCGCAATGCCGCCGGCCCAGGTGACGCCCCAGCGATCCATTCCGCTCAGCAGCGCGCGGCTGTCCCGGTAGATGATCCGGGCCATGCCGGGGATACGGCCGTCCAGGCGCCGGACCGGGACGTGGTCCGGCTCCCGGTGGGTGATGGCACGGAGCAGGTTCTCTTTTTCCAGCATTTGGTCGGTCCGCCCTTCTCCCGGGGTCCTACCCCTTTACTGCACCCGAGGTCATGCCCTGCACGATGAAACGCTGCAAGAAGACGAAGACGATGACCATGGGCACGGTGGCGATCGTCGCTGCCGCCATCAGCGGACCCCACATGAAGGAGTCCGCCACCAGGAAGCCGGCGATCCCCAACGGCAGCGTCTTGAGAGCATTGCTCGTCGTCAACGAGGCGGCGTAAAGAAACTCGTTCCACGATGTGGTGAACGAGAAGATCGCCGCGGTCACGACGCCCGGCGCGGCCAGAGGCAGGATCACGCGCCCGAGCACGCCGAGCGGCCCGCAGCCATCGATGCGCGCTGCGTCGGCCAGCTCCTTCGGCAATGTCCTGAAATAGCCGTACAGTAGCCAGGTGCAGAATGGGATGCTGAACGTTTCGTGTGCCAGCACCAGGCCCGTAAATGTGCCGACCAGGCCTATCTTGTTGAGCAGCAGAAACAACGGAATGAACAGCAGGCCCTTTGGGATGACGTAAGAGAAGAAGACGGCCAGCCCCAGCGCGCGCACTCCCCGGTAGCGGAAATAGGTCAGGCTGTAGGCTGCCAGGATGCCGACGGCCAATGCAGTCACGGTGCTCACCAGTGCCAGGGCAGTGCTGGTCACGATCCACCCCGTGATCTCATTTTGCCGGAACAGCTCCAGGTAGTTGAAGACGGTCAGGTGGCGCGGAATCAACACCTCGGCCGTGTTGAAAACGTCGCGCCCTTTCTTCAGCGAGGTGAGGATGATCCAGTAAGGCGGAAAAGTAGCCGCGGCCAGGAAGAGGGCCAGGACGGCGTAAATGACGATCTTTTGCGTGCGGTTGAACTGGCGGTTTCCGAAAATCATGACTCATCCCCCCACAGCTTCGGCACCAGGAACAGAATGAACAGGATGATCAATGGGGTCGCGATCAGAGAAACCGCTGTGGCGTAGCCGAAGCGGCTGCCTCGAAAACCGAGCGAGTAAGCATAGGTGACAAAGATGTGGGTGCTGTAGCTCGGGCCGCCCCCCGTCATCACCCACAACAGCTCGAAGTCGTTGAAGGTCCAGATGCTTGAGAGGATGATCGTCACCAACATCACCGATCGGACGCCCGGCAGTGTCACATACTTGATCCGCCCCCACGCAGAAGCGCCATCGATCGCGGCGGCCTCATAGAGTTCCGGTGAGATGGCCTGAAGGCCGGCCAGGATGGTGATCGCAAAGAAGGGCATGCCGCGCCATACGTTGGCGATGACGATCGCGATCCGCGCCAGCACCTTGTCGGCCAACCATGCCGGCGGGATTTGTATCAGCCCCAATTTGACCGGGATGAAGTTGATGATTCCTCCGGACTGGTCGAACATCCACCGCCATGTCAGGCCGACTACCAGCGTGGGAATGATCCAGGGAATCATCATCCACCCGCGGAACAGGTTGCGTGCGAAGATGCGTTCGTTCAGGATCACTGCGATGATGAAGCCGAAGACCGTTTTCAGGATGACCGAGCCGATCGAATACGTCAGGGTGTTCGATAGGACCGTGGGTATGGCCTGGTCCTGGGTCAGTAACTCGATGTAATTGCCCAATCCGATGAAACGCCCCGGGCTGCCGATGGTCTTCGACTGCAGGCTGACCACAAATGCCGAAAGGATAGGGTACAGGAGCAACCCGAGCAGGACGATAATCAATGGCAACGCCAGGATGACTCCAAAGGTGGACTGTTCGAACTGCAACCCGCTGAACAGAGATCGCATTCTTTTGGCGGGGCTTCGATTCATGGCAACGCGTCCTTTCGGCCGGCTCGGCAGTTCGACCGGAGCGGGCAGGCGCCCGCCCCGGTGGGTTCAAGACTACTGCAGGTCCTTCTGGATCCGTTCGATGCTCTGCACCGCCTCGGCGATCGCCCTATCCTCAGTCCATCCATCGGACAGCACGCGCGAGATCATCTTGCCGATGGTGTACTGCTTGAAGGTCTCCAGGGCCACCGAAGTGACGGGGCCCGGATAGCCGGCCATGACCGTGAACGGCGCTGCGTCGGCGAGCGGCTTGAGGGAGCGATCCTCCCACATCGGCAGCTTGGTGAGGTCCGCGTACACCGGCACGCGGAATCCGTTCATCTGTGTCATCAACTCTTCCGCAAGTTTGGGCTGGCTGATGTAGCGGACCAGGTCTTGGGCCAGGTCCGGATACTTGGTCGTGTTGGGGATGAAGAGAATCCAGACATCACCCTGAATGAAGCGCCCGGCCGGGCCTGCGGGAAATGCCTTGAATTCGGTGCTGTCGAACAGCACCTTATCGTTGTCCCTCAGCCACGTGGCGACACTTCCGGTGTTCTCGATCATGGCGACCTGGCCGCTTTGGTAGCCCTTATTGTTGGAAGAGTCATCCCACCCCAGGATCTCCTTGGGGACGGCGTTGCTGTCCCACGCATCCTTGATGATGCGGAGCATTTCGCGCGTCGCTGGAGAATCGAGCGTGATGGTGGTGCCGTCTTTGCCCATGATCGACCCGCCATAGGCCCAGATCATCGCCGTGCGATGCCGCTCCGTGTCGTAACCGGCCGATCCCACCTGGGGGCCCCATCCCCAGACCTGCGGTGGGTTGCTGATCGCCTTGGCGACGGTCAGGACATCGTCCCACGTGTCAGGCACCGCCAATCCCTTGGCGTCGAGCAGATCCTTGCGGATGTATTGCATCTCGGTGGAGGCCAGGAACGGCACGGCGATGTATTTTCCCTCGGCAGTGGTGACTGCGGCAAGTGCGCCCGCGGTGAACCCTCCCATGTTGCCGTTGAGTTCTTTCACTAGCTCGGTGACATCCAGCGGCAATTGGGCCTTCTGCATCTTAGGCATCCACGACAGGTTGAACAGCAACACGTCGGGTAGATTCTTGCTCTCGATCGCCGCTTCGATGCGCGGATAGATCACCGCATCGGTATCCTGGGTGTACTCGACATCGACGCCATTCTGCTGGCCCCAGTCGAGCACATACGACTTGAGCAGACCCTCGGTGGACTTGACATAAAACGGATGGTCGACCCAGAACTTCATCTGGGGACGTTCCGCCTTCACCTCGACCTGCTGGGTGACGACGACTTCCTTGACGACCTCTTTGACGACTTCCTTCGGCACTTCCTGGGTGACGATCTTTTCGATTACCTGCGGGGTTGGCGCGGGTGGAGCGCAGGCTACGAGGAGCATGCTGACAATCATTACCGCGACAAGCACGGACAGGGCTCTGTTACCCATGGCTTCCTCCATTTGTGACGATGTGAGAGTTCGAGACCCGGACAAAGATGCTGACGACCGTGCCAAGTGAGTCGTGAGTCCGCGGCGGCACGTCGGCGCGCAGCTCACAGCGACCTGGTTATTGCTGTTCCCCCCTTTCTGCACTGAGTGGCTATGTTCTGGCAGCGCGGCCACGACGGGCGCTAACGCTGTTCGCGGTAGAGAGCAACGGCCCCCTGCAGGTGGCGTCGCGTGAAGAACTCAGCGGCCGTCGGATCGTGGTTGGCGATAGCCCTGTAGATGTCCTCATGCTCGCTTGCCGTCTCCTTCATCCTGAGACTGGCGATTGCCGCCTCAACGTTGCCGCTCTGCCGGATGACACCCCACCTGCCCGCGAAGATGAGTGGCAAGATGGCTCGTAAAAGCGTTTCGAGCGCGGTGTTACGGGATGCCATGGCGACCATGTAGTGAAATTCGATCTCGAACTTGTCGGAGGCGGCCACATCTTCCTCGGTCAAGGGGGTCCTGGCAAGCAGCAGCGCCCATTCATCCAGAACCTGGCGCATGGCCGAGAGATCACCAGCGGTGGCATGGACCGCTGCCAGCGGTGCAGCAGCAGACTCAAGAGCCTGGCGCACCGCATACAGATCGAGGACAGAGGAGTCTTCCAGTTGGAGCCAGAGGGTAAATGACTTGCTGAGGGCGGCGCCGGGCAATGCTCTGATGTAGGTGCCGCTGCCCACGCGCACCTCTATAATACCGCGCGCCTCGAGGTTCCGGTTGGCTTCGCGAACGGCGACACGGCTGACGCCGAACTGCCTGGACAGGTCACGTTCGCCCGGCAACTGGTCGCCCACAGACAGTGCACCGCTCCCGATCCACTGCTCGATCTGGGCCACGATGTCTTCATATGCGCGTGGGGCGGCTCGCGACGTGGGCAAAATTGCACCTCATTGGCAAGTTGTTAGTCCTGTTATGCAAATTGGGGCAACTGTCTAGACCAGTTGAAGTCTACCATGCGCATGGCGGGTTGTCAAGGTGCAAATTGGGGCGAAATCTGGGTTCGGTTGGCGCAGCCCACCAGCGCGGGTCCAGACCCACGGCCTGGACATCATGAATTTTCACGAAATGGTCGGGTACCTGACAACACAGCTTGCCACCAGTGGACCGCCTGCGCGTAATGGAGGTTAACGAATTATCCGGACCGGGCCGGCGCCTTCGTCGCGCTGATCGAGTGATTGAACCTGCGAAAGCAGGTTGAACCCACTTTTTTAGCCGGTTTGGGCATAGCAGCCTGCGGGTTTCAAGCGCAGGCGTCGTGGCGACGGACGCAGTCGGATGACACGGTTATTTCGCTAAATGTTCATAACGTCCGGGCTACGAAGCAACGCCACGTGAACGTGGCTGATGATGTGTCAAGTAACTCGTTCAGCCCGCTT
>CAYLZG010000048.1:0-484 GCA_964387985.1 uncultured Anaerolineales bacterium
CGCCACCTGCGACATGATCTCCTTCGGCCCCGCATAGGCGCCCACGGGCAGGCCACCCCCGATCACCTTTCCCAGGCAGGTCAGGTCCGGCATCACGCCATACCTTTCCTGCGCGCCGCCCAACGCCACGCGGAACCCGGTCATCACCTCGTCGAAGATCAACAGCGCGCCGTGCTGCGTGCAGAGCCGGCGCAGGCCGGGCAGAAAGTCGTCGGCCGGGAGCACCACACCCATGTTGCCCGCCACCGGCTCGACGATCACGGCTGCAACCTCGTAGGCCTCGAACAGCGCGGACACGGCAGAGAGGTCATTGTAGGGCGCCACCAACGTGTCGCGCACCGCGCCGGGGGGCACGCCGGGGCTGTCGGGCAGCCCGAGCGTGGCGACGCCGCTGCCGGCCTGCACCAGGAGCATGTCGGCATGGCCATGATAGCAGCCCTCGAACTTGATGATCTTGTCGCGGCCCGTGTACGCGCGCGCCAGG
>CAYLZG010000048.1:599-3846 GCA_964387985.1 uncultured Anaerolineales bacterium
TGATCTTGTCGCGGACCGTGTACGCGCGCGCCAGGCGCAGCGCGCTCATCGTCGCCTCGGTGCCTGAGTTGACGAAGCGAACCATCTGGGCTGACGGCACCAGGTCGACCACGCGCGCGGCCAGCTCCACCTCGAGCGCGGTCGGCGCACCGTAGCTGACCCCGCGGCCTAACGCGGCCGCCAGCGGCTCGACCACGCGGGGATGCGCGTGGCCCAGCACCAGTGGACCCCAGCTCAGGACGTAATCGATATAGCGGGCGCCATCCGCGTCGTAGAGATAAGGCCCGGCCCCGCGCTCGATGAACAGGGGCTGCCCGCCGACCGCGCGAAACGCGCGCACCGGCGAGTTGACGCCGCCAGGGATCAGTTCGCTGGCGCGCTGGAAAAGTGAAGCTGATTGAGGAGTCTCCATGATGCCTCTGTCTGTATGTTTCAGGCACGAAGCCAGCGCGCCGCATCGAGCGCGTGGTAGGTCACGATCAGGTCCGCGCCCGCGCGCTTGATCCCGGTCAGCAGCTCCAGCACCGCAGCCCGCTCGTCGATCCACCCGTTGGCTGCGGCAGCCTTGATCATCGCATACTCGCCGCTGACATTGTATGCTGCCAGGGGCAGATCGCACGCCTCCCGCACGCGACGAACGACATCCAGGTAAGGCAGGGCCGGCTTCACCATGACCAGGTCGGCCCCCTCGGCCACATCCAGCGCCAGCTCGCGCAGCGCCTCGCGCACGTTCGCCGGGTCCATCTGGTGCGTCTTCCGGTCGCCGAACCTGGGCGCGCCCTCCGCCGCCTCACGGAACGGGCCATAAAATGCGCTGGCATATTTGACCGCGTAGCTGAAGATGCCCGTCTCCGCGAAGCCGGCCCCATCCAGCGCGGCCCGGATGGCAGCCACCATCCCGTCCATCATGCCCGAAGGCGCAATCAGGTCTGCGCCTGCCCGCGCGTAGGTGACCGCGGCCCGGCCCAGGATCTCGAGCGTGGCATCGTTGTCCACCCGGCCGTCACGGATGACGCCGCAGTGACCATGATCGGTGTACTCGCACATGCAGAGATCCACGATCACCAGGAGCCCGGGGTGGGCAGCCTTCAGCGCCCGGGTTGCCTGCTGGACGATGCCGTCGTCCGCGAAGTTCTCGCTGCCCACTGCGTCCTTGGTCGCGGGCACGCCGAACAGCAGCACGGCCGGGATGCCCAGCCCGAGCGCGCGTCCCGCCTCCGCGACCGCCTCATCCACCGATAGCTGGCAGATGCCCGGCATCGAGCCGATGGGTCGGCGGACGCCCGCACCGTGCACGACGAAAAGCGGGTAAATGAAATCGTCCGGCGCCAGGGTTGTCTCTGAGACCATGCGCCGCAGCGTGGCGGTCACGCGCAGCCGGCGTGGACGTATGGCCGGATAGGGCATGAATAACTCTCCTCAGGAACGTTTCGTCCGGCAATTATGAACGTTGCCAGATTATCCGAGCCTTGCGCAGGTCGGCTCGTCCAGCCAGTCCGCTCGGCAATAGCGTAAGCCCCCTTTCAGGGGGCGTTGCCTCGTAGCCCGGCGTCTTTAGCGCCGGGCGGTGGTGGGGCAGCGACATGATCGCCCTTACACGGACAAATTCTTAACGTTCATAATCGCCCGGCGGCTATCTGCAGTCGGCGAGCAGCTGCGCAGCGCCCGATGCCAGCGCCATCTGCGCCAGCCGCGCGCCCAGCACTTCGGGCTCGGCAAATGCACCCTCGCCGGAAACACGAATGATCTGCGAGCCGTCCGGCCGCGCGACCAGTGCGGCCAGCCTCAGGCCGGGAGCCTCCGCCTCTCCATACGCGCCCACGGGCGCGCAGCACCCCCCGCCGGTCGCGGCCAGGAACGCACGCTCGGCTACGGTGGCCGCCTCGGCCGCCGGGTCGTGGATGGGCGCAAGCAGATCGCGCACCAGCCGGTCGTCCGCCCGGCACTGCACCGCCAGTGCACCCTGGCCGGCCGCGGGCAGCATGACATCGAAGGGCAGATACTGGGTGACCCGGTCCGCCAGCCCCAGCCGCGCCAGCCCGGCCGCAGCCAGCACGATCGCGTCGTACTCGGCGGTCAGCGCCTTGCGCAGCCGGGTGTCCACGTTGCCGCGCAGGGGCACGATCTGCGCATCGGGCCGGCTGGCCAGAAGCTGTGCGGCCCGCCGCGGGCTGCCGGTGCCGATGCGCGGCTGGCGCGGCAGTTCCGCCAGGCCAACCCCATGTCGCGAAATCAGGGCATCCCGGGCATCTTCACGAGGAGGCACCGCGCCGATGCACAGCGGAAGCACAGCCCCTTCCCGCCCCGGAAACGTTCCGCAGGGATCGGGCAGCTCGGCCAGGCCGCGACCCGGTGAGACGGGCAGATCTTTGAGGCTGTGCACCGCGAGGTCGATCGCACCCGTGGCCAACGCGTCCGCCAGGTCGGCTGTGAACAGTCCCTTGCCGCCGATCTCCGGCAGCGGGCGGACAGCATCGCGGTCGCCCGCGGTGGTGAACTCGCGGATGACAATGCTCAACCCGGGCCATGCGGCTTGCAGCGCCGCAAAGACCCACTCAGTTTGGCGCCGGGCCAACGCGCTGGCGCGGGTCCCGACGATCAGTTGCTCCAAAAGGCTGCTCCCAGGATCGGAGATCGCGGCCATTCTACCACAGGTCAGACGACCAAAGAAGGGTTAAGATCATTGACGGTGATGACCGCGGCATGCTAGAATCCGCCCATGCGGAGCTATCCGGTCAACCTGATCGACCTTTCGAATCGAAAATGCATCGTGATCGGCGGCGGCACAGTGGCGCTGCGCAAGGTGGAGGGCCTTCTTGCGAGCGGTGCAGACGTCAGCGTGATCAGCCCGGCGCTGGTCCAGGGGCTTGCAGAGCTGCACGCAGCGGGCAAGATCGCCTCCATCGCGCGGGAATACCAGGAAGACGACCTGGACGCCGCGTGGCTGGTGATCGCGGCCACAGATGATCCGGCGGTCAACCATGCCGTGGCCGCGGGTGCGATGCGTCGCGGGCAGCTGGTCAACGTGGTGGACGATCCCGAACACAGCAATTTCATCGTCCCCGCCGTCGTGCGCCGCGGAGAGCTTGCGCTGGCGATCTGCACCGGCGGCGCCAGCCCGGCATTGTCCCGCCGCCTGCGCGAGCGCCTCGAAGAGCTTATCGGTCCGGAATATGGAGACCTGGCCGCGCTGTTGGCCGAGCTGCGCCCCCAGTTGCTGGCCCGCTTCCCCGCGGGTCAGCCCCGC
>CAYLZG010000048.1:3856-25618 GCA_964387985.1 uncultured Anaerolineales bacterium
TCGATGCAGCACTGCAACTGGTGGATTCGGACCTGCTGGGCGTGCTGCGATCGCAAGGAATGGCAGCAGCCCGGGCATATGCACAGAATGTGATTATGTCACCTTCCGCCGGGCAAAGCCCGCCCGAGGAGCCGGCAAGGCTGACCCCGGGCACGGTTTACCTGGTTGGCGCGGGGCCGGGCGATCCTGGCCTGATCACCGTCCGGGGGCTGGCATGTCTGCGCGGGGCCGGTGTGGTCGTGTACGACCGGCTGATCCCGCGGGCGCTTTTGTCCGAGGCGCCGCATGCACAATGGATCGACGTGGGGAAACAGCCCGATCGCCATCCGGTGCCGCAAGAGCAGATCAACGAGATCCTGGTGGCGCAGGCACGGCTCGGCAGGACCGTGGTGCGGCTCAAAGGCGGTGACCCCTTCGTGTTCGGCCGGGGCGGCGAGGAGGCTGAGGCGCTGGCCCGGGCCGGGCTGCCATTCGAAGTCGTTCCGGGCGTGACGAGCGCCATCGCGGCTGCGGCCTACGCGGGGATTCCGATCACCCACCGCGACGCCGCGAGCAGCTTTGCCGTGTTCACCGGCCATCGCCGGAGTGATGCGGCGGAACCGGCGGCCGGCCAGCAGGCTGGGGCGAGTGCGGACACGCTGGTGTACCTGATGGGCATGGGCAATCTGCCCACCATCGTCGACGACCTGCTGGCCGCGGGACACAGTGCCCAAACGCCGGTGGCAGTGGTGTCGCACGGGACCTGGCCGCAGCAGCGCACCGTTACCGGTTGCCTGGGCGATATCGTCGCAGAGGTGGCCGCGGCCAACATCGGTGCACCGGCCGCAGTGATCGCTGGCGACGTGGTGCGCCTGCGCGAGCAGCTGCGCTGGTTCGACCTGCCGGATCGCCGCCCTCTGCTGGGGCTGCGCATCCTCAACACCCGTCCCGCGCATGAGGCGGGCGCCCTCACGCGGCAGCTGGCTGAACTGGGAGCGGACGTGATCGCACTTCCGGCCACACGTGTCGGCCCGCCCGCGGACGAAGGCCCGCTGCATGATGCGCTCCACCGCCTGGCTGCCGGCAGCGCGATCGCGCCGGCCTACGATTGGATCGTCTTTACGAGCGCCAACGCGGTGCACGCGTTCTTCGGACGGCTGCTCTCACTCCCGGCGCAGGAGTCCGCGACGCAGGCCTCGTCCGGCCCGCGCTGCGACGTGCGCTGCCTGGCCGGCGTCCGGCTCGCGGCGATCGGCCCGGCCACGACCCGTGCGCTGGCAGGCTACGGATTGGCGCCCGATCTCGTCCCGGCGCAGGGCACGGGCAAGCACCTGGCCGCAGCCATGCCGGACGTGGCGGGCAAGCGGGTGCTGCTGCCTCGCTCCGACCAGGCGCTGCCCGATCTGCCGGCCGGCCTGGTAGCCAGGGGCGCGCAGGTTGCGGAGGTTGTGGCTTACTCTGTGACGGCGGCTGGCCAGCCGGCGGCGGACCCCGATGCCCAGGCGCTGGAGGCCGTGAGGGCCGGCAGCATCGACGTCGCACTCTTCTGCAGCCCTTCGGCCCTGCGCGGGGTGGCAGCCATGCTCCGCGGCGAGCCATTGGACCGCGCTTTGAGCGGCGCTGCGATTGCCTGCATCGGACCGACGACCGCGGCTGCGGCGCAGGAGATGGGGCTGCGCGCCTCCATCGTGCCAGGCCCGGAAGAATACACCTGCGAAGGACTGGTCGCGGCGCTGGTCAAATGGCGGCTGGCATCTGCCGGTTCAGGCGGCTGAATCCTGATGAACGGACGGTAACATGCCACGTGCACTCGTCACCGGCGGCACCGGTTTTATCGGATCCAACATAGCACTCCGGCTCATCGAGCGAGGGTGGGACGTGCGCATCCTCGAACGGCCGGGCGCGTCGCGCGTCCTGCTCGAAGAGGGACCGTTCGAATTCGTGACCGGCGACGTGTTGGCGCCGGAAACGCTGCCTCCCGCCTTAGAAGGCATCGATGTGGTGTTCAACGCGGTGGGCGTGGTCGACTATTGGCGGCAGGGCATCGATCGCATGTATGAAGTCAACGTCGAGGGCACCCGCAACGTCATGGCAGCCGCGCTCAAGGCGCGCGTCGAGCGCGTGATTCACACCAGCTCCACCGCGGCAATGGGCATCCATCCGAACAAGATGGTCGATGAGAGCTTCACCTTCAATGTCAAGCCGGAGCAGTTCATCTACGGCCACAGCAAGCACCAGGCCGAACAGGTCGTCTTCGAATACATCAAGCAGGGGCTGCCGGCCATCATCATCAACCCCACCACGGTCATCGGCCCGCGGGATATCCGCAAGGTCTCCAGTGGCATGGTCGTCGAGATCGTCAAGCACTGCGCGCCCCCGTTCATCCCGCCCGGCGGCCTGAATGTCGTTCCCATCTGCGATGCGGCCCAGAGCCATATCGAAGCTGTAACGAAGGGCCACGTCGGCGAGCGCTACATCATTGGCGGCGAAAACATCACCCTGCTCCAGCTCTACCAGACCATCGCCGAGGTGGTCGGCTGTGGCAGGAAGCTGAAGGCCATGCCGCGCTGGTTGGTGGGATTGACTGCCGGGCTGACGGATATGCTCCAGCCGCAAACCACTGGCCCGGTGCCTCTGACCGGCGCACGTCTGCGCCTGGAGGCGCAGACCTTCTACTTCGATGGATCGAAGGCGCGCCAGGCCTTCAAGCTGCCGAACACGCCCCTGCGGATCACCATCGGCCGGACTTATCTCTGGTACGAGCTGATGGGCGAGTTCGAAGGGGTGCACGAGGAGCTCGAGGCAGAAGGCGGGGTCTGCAAGCTGTGCGGTCGCTCCCGCTATTGCGAGTGGCCCGGCACGACCCAGATCGCGCTGCAAGCTAAAGCGAGAAAATCATGACAGTACAACTGCCACCCGCCATCCGGGAATCCTTCCAGGACATGATCGTAGCCGGCCAGGGCGAAAAGCCTGGTCCTGTCCTCGATCCCCTGGCGATCATCGATGCTCTGAGCGATGCGGTGATCGTCGTGGGCCTGGATTACCGGGTGCAACAGGCGAACAAGGCCGCATGCGCCAGAGCGCTGGTTCCAGGGCTCCCCAAGTCCGGCGCCGGCTCGGAGGGAGATGCAGAAGACAATCCGCTCATCGGCCGTTACTGCTACGATGTCTTCCCATGCGTCGAACCGTGCGATAGGCCCGAGCGCGATTGTCCCCTGCCGGCTGTGCTGGCCACGGGCGAGACGATCCGGATCGCGCGGCGCCAGGCTGTCTCGGGGGGCCAGAAGATCCGGTATGTGGATGTCCTCGCCTCTCCGCTGCGGGATGCCAGCGGTGCAATCACCGCGGTGATCGAGGCAATGCGCGATGTAACCGCAGAACGCGAGCTGGCTGAGACGCTGGTGCGGCGCAACGAGCATCTTTCCGTGCTGGATGCGGTCGCGCGCTCGGTCAACCAGACCCTGGACCTGACCGCTCTCCTCAACCATACCCTGGAAGAAGTCTTGCGCCTGACTGCAGTGGATATCGGCGCGATCTTCCTGCGAGATGAAGCCCTCGGTAACCTGGAGCTGCTGGCGCACCACGGGCTCACCGAGGCCACTGCCCGGCTGGTCGCCCAGTTCGGCATCATGGACGGCTCGTGCGGCGGGGTCATCGACAGCCAACAACTGATCGTCGTGCCCGATGTCCAGCGTTACCGCAGCCAACGGGCCAGGGCCATACAGGAGGAACAGCTGAACACCCTGGTGCACGTGCCGCTGGTGGCGCACGGTTGTGCCTTGGGCAGCATGTGCATCGGCACCCGCCAGGCCCGCGAGTTCGATGCGCACGAGCAAGAGCTGCTCACCGCCATCGGCAACCAGATCGCAGTCGCGGTCGAAAACGCGCGGCTCTACGCCGAATTGCACCACAAGGAACGCATGCGCGGTGAGCTGCTGCGCAAGGTGATTACGGCCCAGGAAGAGGAACGCAAGCGCATCGCGCGCGAGTTGCACGACGAGATCAGCCAGAACCTGACCGCGCTCATCTTCGCGGCCGAAGAGGCCACCGACGTGACCCAGGCGGACGAAATCGCGCGCCTGCTCGATAACATGCGCGGGGTGGCGCAGCGCACCCTGGATGGAGTCCATAAGCTGATCTTCGACCTGCGGCCGGCCTTGCTCGATCATCTCGGACTGATGCCGGCGCTGCGCTGGCTTGCCAAGTCCAGGCTGGAACCTGCCGGCATGCGCGTTATTATTAAGGAAACCTGCCCACGGGGCCGGGGCGTCACCGATGGGTGTCGCCTGCCACCCGAGACCGAGACCGCGTTGTTCCGCGTGGTGCAGGAGGCTGTCACCAACATCGTACGCCACGCGATGGCCCGCACCGTGCGCCTGACCTTCAACATGCGCGCCGATCGCGCGGTGATCCGGATCGAAGACGATGGCGTGGGTTTCGATGCTCTCGAGCTGACACTGACCCCTGACAGCGGCCGGGGGCTCGGCCTCATCGGAATGCAGGAGCGGGTCGAGCTTGTGGGCGGCAGCTTCGATATCGACACCGCGCCGGGACAGGGAACGCGCATCCAGATCGAGGTGCCGCTCCTGGCCGATCAGGATCGCGCGGCAGTGCGCAGGGCTGCACGACAGGAGAGACGTAACGGTGCCTGACATGCGCAACCTTTCGGGCCCGATCCGGGTTCTGGTGGTGGACGATCACGCGATCCTGCGTGACGGTCTCCGCTCATTGCTCGACCGGCAGCAGGACATCGTGGTGGTGGGGGAAGCGAGCAGCGGCGAAGAGGCCCTTGCGCAGATAGGCTCGCTGGCCCCGGACATCGTGCTGATGGACCTGGCTATGCCCGGGATAGACGGCCTGGAAGCGACCCGCAGGCTGCGTCAGAGCCATCCCGGTGTGAAGGTCCTGATCCTGACCCAACACGACGATCGCGAATATATCGCGCCGGCCCTGCACGCAGGCGCGGCGGGCTACGGCCTCAAACGGTCCGGGGGCCGCGAGGTCGTGAACGCCATCCGCCAGGTGTTCGAACAAGGCGCCTATGTCGAACCGGAGGTGGCCCAGCAGCTGGTGCAGTCCGTGCCCTCCGATGTCGCGCTCGCATCTCAGGCATCCGCGAATCTGACCGAAAGGGAAATGCAGGTGCTGCGCCTGGTGGTCGGGGGCTTGAGCAATAAGGAGATTGCTCGCACGCTGGTGATCAGCCCCAAGACCGCCTCGGTGCATCGCACCAATATCATGAGCAAGTTGAAGGTGCGCAATAGCGCGGACCTCGTACGTTATGCCATGCAACATCATCTGCTAGAGAACTGAGGAACTCATGCCAACATCACTCGACCTCGACTTCGTGCTCATCCCGGCCGGAGATTTCGTCATGGGCAGCAACCTGGCGGCCTATCGCGCTGCAGGTGCGGATGAAGTGCCGGATCACACACTCTCCATCAGCGATTACTACATCATGCGCTATCCGGTCACCAATGCCCAGTATCGCCTTTTCCGGGAGGCAACCGGCCATCGCGCACCCCTGACCTGGCGCGACGGCATCTTCCCGGAGGAAAAGGCGAACCATCCGGTCACGGGCGTGTCGTACCACGATGCGCTGGCGTTCTGCCGCTGGGCGCGCGAGGTGACCGGCGTGCCGGTGCGCCTGCCGAGCGAGCCAGAGTGGGAAAAGGCGATGCGCGGGACGGATGCCCGGCTCTATCCCTGGGGCGGCCAGTGGGACCCGGCACGCTGCAACAACCGGGAGGCCAGGAGCAAGGGCACTGCGCCGGTCGACCGCTACTCTCCACAAGGCGACAGCCCGTACGGAGTGGCCGATGCCGCGGGCAATGCGCAGGAGTGGTGTTCTTCCCTTTTCGGGCCGTATCCCTACGACCCCGCTGACGGCCGCGAGGTGCTGGTCAACGATCTGAACCCGGACAGCGTCCTCCCGCGCCAGCACGATGTAGGTGCGATATCCAACCCGGAGCGGTTCGAAGCCAACCTGGGAAAGCAGACGCTGCGAGGTGGTTCCTGGCGCGGGGATCGCAATGAAGCCCGCTGCGCCTATCGCAGCTGGGCTGCGCCCATGCACCGCGGAGATGACACGGGTTTCCGCTGCTGTTACGAGCCGCGCTGACACCTGCCGGCACGACCCAAGGACGAGGTGAGGCTGACAATGAGATACGGATACTCCGGTAAGATCCTGCGGGTTGATCTGGCAACCCACAGGGTGTGGACGGAAACACTGAGCGAGGAGTTCTACCGCCTCTATCCGGGGGGCAAGGCGCTCGCTGCGGCCATCCTGCTGAAGGAGCTGGCGCCCGGCGTCGATCCTCTCGGGCCAGGCAACATCCTGATCCTGGCCAACGGGCTGCTGACCGGCGCGCCCTTCTCGACCGCGACGCGCTTTTCTGCGGTGGCGCGCTCGCCGCTCACCGGCGGATTCGGCGAATCGGAGGCGGGCGGCTTCTGGGGCCCCGAGCTGAAGCTGGCGGGTTGGGAGGCAATCGTCATGACGGGCCGCTCGGCCGAGCCGGTCTACCTTTGGATCAGGGACGACCAGGTGGAGATTCGGGATGCCAGGCATCTCTGGCGCCACGACCCGGAGGAAGCCCAGGCCGTGATCCGGCAGGAGACGGGGGAAAAGCTGGCCCGGGTCCTGCAGATCGGCCTGGGCGCGGAAAACCTGGTGCGCTACGGCTGCATGACGAACGAGCTGCGGCACTTCAACGGCCGTTCGGGCATGGGCGCGGTGATGGGCTCCAAGCACGTGAAGGCGGTGGCGGTGCGCGGCTCCGGGAGGTATCTCGACGCGGCAGCCGAAGCCCCGCCCCTCGGCGACCTGGGCAGGCGCCTGGCCAAGGCGGTCAAGGAACACCCCAGCAGTTGGGACCTGCAGGTGCGCGGCACGCCCGGCCTGACCGCGGGCCTGGATGCGGCCGGCATCCTGCCCACGCGCAATTTCCGGCAGGGTTCATTCGAAGGCGTCGATGGCCTGCGTTGGGAGACATACGAGAAAGAACTGCTCAGCGGGAGGCGCAGCTGCTTCGCCTGTGCGGTGCGCTGCAAGCGCGAGGTCAAGGTCGACGACCGCTACGAGGTCAGCGACTCGTACGGCGGGCCAGAGTACGAGACCATTGCCGGCTTCGGCTCGAACTGCGGCGTCGACGATCTGCAGGCGGTTGCCAAGGCCAACGAGCTCTGCAATCGCTACACCATGGATTCCATCTCGGCCAGCTCCGCGATCTCGTTCGCCATGGAATGCTTCGAGCACGGGCTGATCGGTCCCAGGGACACGGGCGGGTTGGATCTGCGCTTCGGGAACGCGGAAGCCATGGTCGCGTGCGTGGAGATGATCGCGCGGCGCGAGCACATCGGAGATCTGCTGGCCGAGGGCGCCCGCCGTGCGGCTGAGGCCATCGGCGGCGATGCTCCGCTGTTCGCCATGCACGTTAAGGGACAGGAGCTGCCCATGCACGACCCGCGCGGCAAGGTTGGGGTGGGGCTGGGCTATGCGATCAACGAAGCCGGCGCCGACCACCTGACCGCGGTGCACGACCCGATGCTGGCAAACCCCGAGTCGTTGGGCTTCAAGGGCGCGCAGCCGTTGGGCATCACCGAGGCGCTGCCGCCGCGGGAGCTCAGCGCCAGGAAAGCAGCCAACTACGCGCGGATGGAGAACTGGAACAGCTTCGAAAGGGCCATCGGCCTCTGCTTCTTCGGCCCAACCCCGCGCTCGTTCATCCCGGTGGACGATGTCCTGACCGCGGTGACCGCGGCCAGCGGCTGGGAGGTCAGCACGGAGGAACTGCTGCGCATCGGCGAGCGCGCGACGAACCTGGCGCGGCTCTTCAACGTGCGCGAGGGCTTCACGCGCCGAGACGACACGCTGCCCGAGCGTCTCTTCCAGCCGTTGGAGAACGGTGCGCTGGCGGGCGTGGCCATCCCGCGCGAAGAATTCGAGCAGGCCATGACCGCCCTGTATCAACTGAAGGGCTGGGATCCCCTCACGACGGTTCCCACCCGCGAGCGCCTGGCCGAGCTGGAGCTTGAGTGGGCTGCGGACCTGGTGGGCGTGCCCCGCGGGCAATGACGATGCGGGTCCATCTCGGCGGCCATCTGAGCTGGTACGATCCCGGGAAGCGGGCCTGGCTGGAATTCGCCGAGCCGGGCCCGATCGCGCTGCTCGAGCTGGTGCGCCGGTTGGGCGTGCCCCCTGCGGAGATCGCAGTCGCCACAGTGAACCGCCGTGCGGTCGATCTCGAGACCGCAGTTGCGGGGGACGAGGATACGGTCGAGTTTTTCACCGCGGTCGGCGGCGGGTGAGCCAGCCTCACGCGCAGATGTACTCGTAACACACCAGGTGCAAATCTTCGCGGCGCAGCCCCTTCGTCGAGACGTAGGGTGGCGTTTCCTCGCGCATGACGCTCTGCTCCCTGGCGATCTCGCGCACCGTGGCAACCAGCGGCAGGACGTCCGAGGTAGCGGTGAAAGACTTCAGCGCGCGGCGCAGCACCTGGACCGATGCGCCGACCAACGGCTCCTTCAGAAACTTACGGAGATCGCGCACCTCGTCCCGGTTCAGCGCAGGGTCGTTGAGGTGTTCCCGTAAAATGTGGGACGTAGTGATCTGTTCCGCCGCCACCGGCTTTGCCACGAGCGCAGCACCCTGCTGCTCCTCTGCCTGTCCCACGATATCGACCAGCACGCGGTTCTGCACATCGTAGATATCCACTTCATCGTACGGAGGCGGATGGCGAGGTGTCTCGGGCGCACAGGCAATGAGCTGCATGATCTGATAGCGATTGTCGATGATCGCCCGCCGCCCCAGATCGTAGTAACGCCAGAAATGGGACGCCCCACCGTCGTCGCGGCGAGCCTTGAAGTAGAAGAAGATGCCCCGCGCGCCTGCCCGGTGCAACCCCGAGTGAATCCCGTCATCCAGGTCTGTCACCCACCGGCTGGCCTCGGTCGCCAGCACGCGCTGCAGCTCGGCCAGGATAGCTTCGCTGCTCGCCAGCTCGAGGAACGACTCCTGCTCCTCGATCACCGTGTTGTCTTCTCCCGCGATGCGGCGCAGCGTGTTGAAGTCGCGCGGAGTGACCACCTCGCCAAGCACGCTGGCATCGAGGAAGCCGGCCTGGTTGATCACATCGATCTTGGCGGTCAGGCTGCGGACGAGCCCGAGGAGGTCCTCGAGCCCCTCTTCGGGAAACATGTTGAAGATCGATAGCGTGTCGAACTCGGACCCCAGGCGGTCGATACGGCCCGCGCGCTGCACCATGCGGGTGGGGTTCCAGTGCAGGTCATAGTTGAGCAGATAACCGCAATCTTGCAGGTTCTGGCCCTCGGAGAGCACGTCGGTCGAGATCAAGATGTCGATCTCCCGGTCGCTGCCCGCAATATCCGGACGATTGTTGGCGTTTGGCGCAAACGACTCGACCAGGTGCACCCGGTCGCGCGGGTCCGCGCCGCTGTCGATGCGCCGGATGACGGGATTCCCCGCAGCCGCGCGCCACGCGCCATCGCCATCGTCGGTCAGCGCCCGGTAGAGGTAACGCGCGGTGTCCTTGTAGTAGGAGAAGACGAGCACCTTCTTCCCCGCCAGCTCCCCCTGGAGCAGCGTCTTGAACGCGGCCAGCTTGTCGTCCTGTGCCCAGGTGATGTCGCGCACCTTGTACCAGATGTCGGTGAGCTTCTCGATATCGCCCGTCAGGTCGCGGTGCAGCCTGCGCCGGTCGTACTTCTGCGGGTCCAGCCGCGGCAGGCTCTCGATGATGGCCCGCGCTTCGGCGGTCTCATCGATTCGCTCGGCCTGCGAGCCAGGAACTGGGGCGTTGCCATTGCCCGTGGCCTCGGTGTCTTCCTCATCGGCCACCACCAGCCGCATTGCAGCCTGAAACGAGGCCGCGTCCAGGATGATGCCCTCCTGCACGTACTCGTCGAAGGTCTTGACAAACTCCAGGGCGCGGCGGATGGAGATGCGGAACGCGTCGATGCTCGATTCCAGCCGCTTGAGGAACCGGCTCTTGAAGATGCCGACCAGCGCCTCCTGCCGGCCCAGCTCGAACTCATCCTGCTTCTGCTGCTCCCCCTTGTACGACTCCAGGTAGTAATGCGGCAGGTGCAACGCCTCGATATTGCGCACGATCTGACGGTACAGCCCCTCGTAAGAGCCCTCCAGGTCGTAGCGCACGGTGCGCAGCCGCCGCTCGGGCCAACGGATGCGCTTACCGGCGATGGTCGCCTCGGGATAGGCCCGGCGGATGAATTGGCGCGTGCGCCGGATGACGACCTCTTCCAGCAGGTTGAAGATGCGCACGCTGCCCTGCTCGATCGATTCGCGCCGCGCGGCCAGGAAAAGCTTGTACAGGTCGCCGATGTTTGCGCCCGCAAAATAGGTCCGGTCGTTGCCCGCGATCAGGTTGATCTGGTTGTACAGATCGAAAATGTTGTTGTTGATGGGCGTAGCGGTCAACAGGATCAGCTTCTTGCGGCCGCCGCTCCGCCCGCGGCGCCCGTTGAGCGCCAGCAGCCGCTCGAGGGCCGCGTAGCGCGCGGTGCGCCGGTTGCGGAAGTTGTGCGCCTCGTCTACCAGCACGACATCCATGTCGGCCAGGCGGCGCAGGTCGAAATCGTCCTGCCCCAACTGCTCCTGCGAGAGCACCATGGCCGGGATGGTTGCGGATTGCAGCTCGTGCTCCCACATGGGGCGCAGCGATGCGGGACAGACCACGAGCGCCTTCTGGCGCTGGTGGTATGCGAAATCCTCGAGCAGCTTCTTGCCGATCCACGTCTTGCCCAGCCCGACCGAATCAGCGACGAGCACGCCATCGTAGCGCGCCAGGATACGCCGCGCCTTCTTGACCGCGTCCTCCTGAAACTCCGAAAGCTCCACGGCCGAGCGGGTTGCGGCGGCCTGCACGGCCTCACTTCCCAGGTCATCGCGGAAGTACTCGAAGAGCGCCTTCATATAGATTTCGTACGGGGTGTACTCCCGGCCGCCGAACTTCGAGTTTTCCAGGATCTCGATCAGCCGTTCCTTGAAATCCTCGGCCAGCCGCCACTGATCGTCGTACCAGTCCACCAGGTCCAGGATGGCGCGCGCGCCGACTTCGCTCTTAAGTAACTGCCGGCTTTCGGGCAGCACGTGGCTGTCCGGCCGGCGCTGGCCCTGGTGGGTCACCGCGGCAGCCGCCACCGGGTCCTCGACCTCGTCCAGCTCGATCAGCGTCTTGTGCACCAGGTTCAGCTCTCGGTTGGAGACCAGGCCCGGCGCAGTGAAGTTGCTCGACCCGACGATGCCAATGAGCGGATTCACGTGGGTGACCGTCGAGGTGCGCCCGCGCGTATCGCCATAGAGCAGGTAACACTTGGCATGCAGGAACCGGCGGCGTCCATGAGGCGCCGCCGTCGCAGTCGCAGCAGCCTGAGCATCCTGAGCGGAGGGCCGGGTCAGCTGTGCTGACCCGCCTGGAGTCGAAGGAGGTTCATACCCCAGATACAGCCGCACTTCGACGCCCTCGCGGCGCAGAAAGCGCACCAGATCCTCCACCAGCCGCCGGGTCGCCTCGCTCAGGGGCTCCGCGTTCAATTCGCGGCGCAGATATGCGGCCGAGTCGGGCCCCAGCCCGACATCTTCGCCCACAGAAGGCTGATCGCCCAGCAGCAGGCGGAAATGGCGGACCGACGGCAAGGTGTCGCGGAGCAACTCCCAACCGTGCACGCTGAAATAGGCCGTGGCGATGTCCAGTTGCCGGCCGCCCTGCTCCGAGATGAGTTGGTTCAGGACACCGGCCAGCGTGACCGAGATGTTGTCGATAACGTAAGGGATGCGCTTCAAGAAGGCCACCACTTCACCAGCGCCTGTGCGGGCGTGTAGACTTCAACGTCAGCGGGAGCGCGATCCTGTTGCTCGCGATCGAGGGTGACGAGAGGGATGGTCAGCAAGCGGGCGATGGCGACATAGACGGAATCACAGCCCTTGATGCCCTGCAATGACGCAATCTCGCCTGCTTCGTCTCCCACTGCCGCATCGATCGGCAGCACAACAAAATCCGGTCGTGCGCGGAGAGCGGCAAAGAGCTGCCGCGCCAATGCGGGTTGGCCGGTCCGCCGGGTGACAGGCCCCTTGACCTCGGCTGCAATAATGGCTGGGGCCAGGCGCGCGACCTCCTGGCGTGCGCACGTCCGCAGGAATACAAACGCCTCGCTATGATTCGGTTCGTCGGCAAGGACTGCTGCAACAAAAACGCTGGCATCCACAACCAGTTCTGCCGGTGTCATGAAGCCTCGCGATCCTCGAAGAGCTGATCCAGGACGCTCTTACCGGGTGGAGTTGCCTTGGCGATTTCCCTGCCGATCTCAAGCAATCGCGCCATATACTCATCAGCAGACGGCACATCGGTTCGTGGCTCCTCCTCGAACGGCACAATCATCGCGACCGGCTTGCCGCGGAGCGTGACTACGTACTCCGCACGCTCCTCGCGCACCGCGCGTACGATCTCGGATGCCTGGCTCTTTAGTTCGCGAATGCCTATTTCTGGCATGATACACCTCGACCCGTCCCGATCCGCTCGGCTGCGCTATTGATACGCCTCTCGATCTTCAAACAACTGCTGCAGCACACTCTTGCCGCCGGTCTCCTCGTCCATTTCCTGGGCCAACGCGTCCATTTCGGCCCAGAATTGGTCAGGCGACAATTTGCGCGACCCTGCCGGCTGCCCGAACGGCACGATCATCGCGACCGGCTTGCCACGGAGCGTGACAATGTACTCTGTGCGCTCCTCGCGCACCACGCGGACGATCTCGGATAACTGGCGCTCCAGTTCGCGAATGCCGATCTCAGGCATGATGCACCTCGATCTATCGTGACCACTTCATGTGGTCACATTGTACATCTACCCACCGTACGTGTCAACCGTTTCTGGCCCGACGCCTGGGTCCGCATCGCTACAAGTTCCGCAGCACTGCAAACGCCCAGGCGCGCACGGCTTTCGCCGCGTCGCGGTCGAGCACCTTGTCGTGCGCGGCCGCGTTGCGCAGATCGATGTTCGCCTGGTCGCTCAACAGCTTGAGCACCCCGGTCCTGCCGTAGATCACCTCATCCGCGCGCGGATAGATGCGCCGGACGAACCTCTGCAAGGCCTTCTCCTTCGAACTGCTGAGCAGAATGTGGAAGCTACCGATCGTCAACTTCTTTTCGGGATCCGCCATGAACGGCTTGAACACCTTCTCGTTCTCGACATCCTCGGCGGTGCAGCCGGACTCCGCGCGGAAACGCAAGAAGATGCGGTGATAAACCGCGGCTTCCACGGCCTTGCTGTACTCCATCACTGTCCCTGAGAAATCCAGGCCATCGGGCATGCTGCGGATCGAGTACTCACCGGTGAGCAGGGCCCGGGCAACGTCATCCGGATACAGGTTCCAGCCGGGCAGCGCCTCGTCAAGCACCTTACGCTCCTCTGCCAGCGAAAGCTGGTTGATCACACGTTCGCCTGCCGCGCGCACCCGGTCGGCCATCTCGGCCATCGCCTTATCGGGGTCCGCCTGCAGCTCCTTGTCCCCAGCCACCGCGGCTTTGGCATCGGCCTGCGCCTGCTGGAACGCCGGCCCCTCGATGATCGCGATCTCTTCTTCTGTCAATCCATAGAGCCGGTAGACGATCTTGTCGATCAGGTTATCGGTGAACTGGAGCTGTTCCTTGATCGGCAGCAGCACGGCGAGCGACTTCTCATACTCGGCCTCGATCTCCCCCTTCACATCGTCCAGGGGGACGCCAAAGCGCCGGCGGTTCTGGAAGAGGCGGTGGTAGAACTCGTCCCACGTCAGCGCCCGCTCGCCCTTCTGGTAGTCGCCCAGGTAGTTCTGGAGGATGGTCTTGCCGGTGAGCGAGTCGATGCCGGTCGCGCCGTCCTTGCCGGGCTTGATGTGGAGGAGAGTTTGGAGAGCAGTCAGGAATTGAGTAACCTCCTGATGGAGTATCCACTGTAACTCAGTCACGCGTCGAGCAAGTAATGCCAATAGATCATGAATCGAAACATTTGACTCGCTTGCTCTTGACATCTCAACAGTTTTCAGCAATCCAGCTTCACCTTCGATTCCAACTCTCCCGAGCAGTTCACGAGCATACCTCTCTGATTCTTGCCGCAGTTGCGGCTCTCTTGGAAAAGCGAAGTTGAAGATGGGCAATTTGCGAACGTCTTCGACCAGAATCTTAGGGAACAGACCCTTTTCTGCTTTTGGCGAGGTGGCATGAAAGTAGTACGAAACAAGCGTTGATGCAAGCTGTGCTAGCGCTGAAAGAGGGCTGTAGTTCTCTGATTTCCACACCGCGTTTAGAATACTCGGGTTGTGAACATATCTGCCATCCTCAAATGCGACTGCTAGTCTGTACGGCGGAGGTTGAGTGATCTCGCGGAAAAGTATGCGCGGCTTCGAAAAATAGTCCATGTCAACGTATGTTCCAACCCAAGGGCCGTATTTCACAAACATGCCGGACCAATTGACAAGGTAGCGACCAATATCTCCCCCTTGCAGTTCACGCTCATAGCTAGTGTCCTTCGGCGTGTCTGAATGCCAAGCCCGCGTATCTCGAATCCTTGTGGCTTCTACTCGGCCGAATGCCTTGACAAGAGAGGTGAAACGGTAAGGGATATATCCCTGCTTACTCTCTGACAGCGAATCTAATGTGATGCTTGAGGTTTCTATCTTCTCCAGCGAGGCACTATTCGAGCGCAAGTGACGCGTCCAAGGTCGGCCTTCACACACCAATTCGCGGTTCACAGTTCGGAGCAAGCTGAATGCCGGCTCAACGTTCTCAATCAGCGACAGTCTCCAAATCTCGACTTGAGGGACCGTGCGTTTCTGGTAGACATAGACAATGCAGCGGACGTTGGGATCGTCAAATAAGTCGACGTCAGAGCAGTCCAGAAGCTGGGTGTAGCTGCCGCCGCTATGCATGGCTGATCGGAAATTGCCCGCCAAGACGTTGAGCACGTAGGTGTTGGGAACTACAAAGCCGTGAAATCCTTCGCCTGCCTTTAGCCGTGCCTGTGCGAGTATTGAGAAGTACTGGTAGCTTTCGTAGTCATTGACGGCGACATAGTTGTCCTCGAGATAGCGAGTAGCCGACCGCTCAAGTCCGCCACCCCACGGCGGATTCCCCACCACGACATCGAACCCCGCGCCCTCGCGCAGCTCGATGTCCTGCCCGCCCGGCGTGCTCGCCGCGAAGAAGACCTCCGGGAACTCCAATTCCCAGTGGAAGAAGCGCTTCTCCTTCGACACGCGTAGCGCGGTCTCCGCCACGCCCCGGGCATCCATGTAGTCCTTCTCGGGGAACGCCCTCGTGGGGTCTTGCAGCCACTCGATCGCATCATCGCGCTTCAGAAAGCCGATCGTGGGATCGAACGCCTTCGTCTTGCCCAGGTTCGGATGGTTGCCGAACCAGCGCGAGGTGTACACGTCCAGCATGCGCTTGTAGGGCGCCAGGTGCGCGGTCGCATTCTCGTACGCGCGGCGGCTCTCCTCCAACTGGCCCACCGTGTTGTCGCTCAGGTAGCCCACCTGCCGCATCAGATCGGTCGCCAGCATGACCCCCGCGAACTGGCTCTGCTCCAGCAGGCCCAACTGCTCGGCCTCAGCCGCCTTGAGGGCATCCTCGACCTCCTTGATCCGCACGCCGATCAGGCTGTTGCCGTGCTTCAGGTGGTGATCCAGGAAGCTCAGCGGCGCGCCCAGCGTAAACGCATCCAGCCACAGGGACAGCTTCGCCAGCTCCACGGCCATCTCGTTCAGGTCCACGCCGTAGATGCAGCGCTTCAACACCGCGCGCTTGAGCAGGCTGACGCGGGTCAGCCGGGCGGACTCGATCGTGACGCGCTGGCGCACCATGTCGGCCAGGATGTCTTCCTGCGTGCGCGCGAGCAAGCCCCACACCGGGTTGTCGCTCCAGCCATTCAGGAAGTCGATCAGTTGGTTCGAGACGAAATCGACCGCCTCAACCAGGAAGTGGCCGCTGCCCATCGCAGGGTCCAAAACCTTGATGTCCAGGCAGTCGTCGGCCAGCCGCGCCATGTCATCGTTCTTCCAGAAGAGCTCGGGCGGCTGCCGATTGCCACTGGCGATCACCTTCTTCTTGTGGTTATCGTACCTCCGTTGCGCGTCATACATGCGCTGGCGCAAAGCCTCGAACTTGCGCTCGAGCACGGGGCCCACGGTGTGCTTGACGATGTACTTCACGATGTAATCGGGCGTGTAGTAGGAGCCGCTGGCCTTGCGCTCGCGCTTGTCGTTCTCCAGGTAAACGTCGCCCGGATCGAGCGTCTGGACCGCGCGCTTGCCCTTCGCCCTGGCCAGCGGCAGGTATACTTCCTTCCCGCCCTCGCGCACGACCGCCAGCTTCTCGGCCGCGATCCGCAGCTTGAACTCGAGCAGCCCCTCGTAGATCGACCCCAGCTCGCGCACGCCCAGCGTCTTGTAGTCGACCATGACCAGGTCGAAGGTCTTGTCGTCCTGATCGCGGCACAGCCGGTCGAGCCCCAGCGCCAGCTGCCGGTCCGGGATGGCGTGGCGCGCGAGAAACTGGCCCGCGGGCGTGGTCGCGCTGAACAGGCCGCCGTTGTAGCGCGGCAGATTGAGGTCCGCATCGCCCTGGTCGATGGCCGCGCAGAGACCGGCCAGGCGTTCGTAGAGCGCGGTGCTGTCCGGGCTGTAGGCCACGGCCAGGCGGGCAGGCGCCTCATCCTCCACATCGCCGCCCGCGCTCGCGATCTCCTGCTTGAGCCGCGCCATGCTGTTCTCGCCATAGCCGCGCTCTTCGGACGCGGGCAGGAGCCCCAGGCTCTCGGCATAGAGGATGAACATCAGCCGGTAGAGGAAGGTCATCGTGCCGGCGAACGTCTCGTCGAGCGGCGGCTCCGCCCCCCTGGCGCGGCCGTGCAGGATGAACCCCTCGGCGAAGCGGGCAAAGACCTCTTCGAAGACGCGGTTCTTCAAGCGCTCGCGCAGCCCCTTGGCGTACTCGGCCGACTCCCTGAGCATGCGGTCGAGGAAGCCGGTGAATGCCTCCCGGCGGAAGAAGAGCCACCAATACTTCGTTGCGGTGAGCTGATCGATCGAGGCCAATCCTTCATCCAGGTCGATCTCATAGTAGTTGGTCGCGCGGTTGTCCGCGTTAGCCGCGTAAAGCCGCCACACTTTGCCGTTGGTGACGATCGCCCAGCTCACGCTCGCACTGGCCAGCACGCTGACCACGCGCGCACCGGGGATCTCATCTCCCCGCTCGGGATCGCGCACCGGGTCCGTGTTGTCCAGGTTGCGCTCCCAGGGATAGACGAGTGCCGCGGCCAGCGCCGCACTACGATCATCGGGATCGAAGACCAGATAATCCGGTTGGCCAGCGCCGGCCGTTGCGTCGCGGGCCGCCTGCCTCTCCGGCCAGAGGCGGAGTTCCTTGAAGAGCGGCGCATAGAGCTCCTGCCAGATGGCAGAACGGGTCTTGTTGGCCAGCCGCGCCCGCGCGTTGACTAACAGCCGGCGAGCCGTGCGCGCCATGTAGCGCGCCTGGTCTTCCTCCCGCCATTCGGAGGTCAACTGCCCGTCGGTCAGGCGATGCGTCAGGTAGTAATCGGAGAAAAGCGCGCGGTTGTTGAAAAACTCGCTGGCGGTGGCCGCATAGGTGAACGCGGCCACGAGCTTGTCCCACTGCAGAAGGGCGTCGGCCTCGGTGAAGGTCAAACGTTTGAGCACGCGCAGGTGGACCGTCGACGCGTTGCGCCGCTCCACCTTGATGCCTCGCGTCTCCACGCCGTAGCGAATAACGCCATCGCGGCCTGGGACCCGCTTCTGCCGCTGAACCAGGACGAAATCGAGCTGCTCGTAGTCGTGAGTCAGGACCAGCAGGGGCGATTCCTCGCGGCTGCCGAACGACCGGCCGATCGCATCGATGAGCGCCTTCGTGACCGAGCGCACCTCGAAGAGATAAACGACGATGTCCTCGTCCTCCGGATCCACGGCGAGTCGATAGGCCCCGCGCACCTGGTGCTGCCACTCCGCCGAATCGAGGCCGAGCGCGCTGAGCGGCGTCTTCGCCGCGTCGTCGACGTTATAGCCGAGCCGCGCAAAGAACGCGATCAGCGCCTCACGGTTCTCAAGCTGGCCGATGTCGCCGCGAGTCAGGTCGAGATCATAGAGTTCGTCAGGCATGGATGCGTAATCCCCCGCAAATAGGATGGACGAGCGGTCACATTATATGCCGCGCGACGGGCAAGCGCGAATTGTCCGTCGAGTGGCGATTGTTAGTGCCTGTCCCTGGGACTCTGTAGGCTGTATGACATCACGGGCCGCAGTCCGGCAATAATATGTAGCAATTATTACACAATTAAAAAATAAATGCAGAATTAATCACGATCAAACGAATGTGCCGGCCGGCAGCCGGATCGTTGAGAGATCAGGAGGCGATGAACAATGACACGATTCCTTCTCGTCACGCAGCCGATCACGGGGCATGTCCTGCCTGCCCTGCCGGTCGCCCAAACGCTGGTCGAGCGCGGTCATGAAGTCCGCTGGTACACAGGGGCGAAGTTCAGAAGCAAGGTTGAAGCGACCGGCGCGGTCTTCGAGCCGTTCCGGGCTGCCTACGACTACGACGACAGCGATTTCGACGCGGCTTTTCCCGGCAGAGGCAGCCTGAGTGGCGTGAACCAGATGAAGTTCGACCTGGTTCACGTGTTCGTGAAACAACTGGCGCCCCAGCATCACGATATCGAAGCGATCCTGGCCGGTTTTCCTGCCGATGTCATCCTGGCGGACTTCAGCGTTGCGGCGGCCGCATCCGTCCACGAGCGCGGAGGCCCGCCCTTCGCGATCTTGGGCGCGACCACACTCAGCATCAGGAGCCGCGACACCGCACCGTTTGGCCTGGGCATGCTCCCGGATAGCTCGCCCCTGGGCCGGCTCCGCAATCGCCTCCTGTACGCGTTCGCGGCCCAGACCGTCTTTCAGGAGGCCTCGGCCGAGGCCGCCCGGCAGCTTGCATCCCTGGGCTTGCCCGCCGTGAAGGTCGAAGGCGTCATCCTGTCGCCTTATCTGCACCTCCAGGCAACCGTGCCCGGCTTCGAATACCCGCGCAGCGACCTGCCCGCGCAGGTCCACTTCATCGGCGCGCTGCTCCCCGATGCGCCCAACGGTTTCACACCTCCCGCCTGGTGGCCCGAAGTCACCCGCAAGGAGCGGCCCGTCGTACTGGTGACACAGGGGACTGCGGCGACCAATGAAGAAGACCTGATTGTGCCTGCACTCAAGGCACTGGCCGGCGAAGACGTTCTCGTCATCGCGGCGGGCGTGAGGTCCAACGGATCCCTCGGCCTCGACCTATTGCCGTCCAATGCACGGGTCGAGGCATTCCTGCCATTCAAGCATGTCCTGCCGCACGTCGATGTCTATGTGACCAACGGCGGATTCGGCGGGATCCAATATGCACTCGTGAATGGGGTGCCGGTTGTCACAGGCGGGACCACGGAGGATAAGCCGGAGACGAACGCTCGCATCGCCTGGTCCGGCGCCGGCATCAACCTGAAGACAGCCAACCCCACACCGGACCAGGTGCGCGACGCGGTCAGGAGGGTGTTGGGCGATCCGCAGTATCGCCAGGCGGCCCAGAAACTGAAAGCAGAGTTCTCAAGGCACGATGCGCCGGCCGAGGCTGCGGTGCTGCTCGAGCGGCTTGCGGAAACAAGGCAGCCGGTCGTCGAGCCTCTGTGCACGGAGGAGCGCGTTCGCGAGGATGGGGTGCGAACGCTGGCCTGGTCGCCCTGCTGACATCTGGGCGCCCTCATCTGCCCCGGGGTGCTACCAGGTGCCGGGCGCGTTTGTCTGTCGTGCCGGACTGCCTGTCGAGGATCAGCTCACGGGCGCGAACGCGGGCCCGCGACAGGCGGGACTTAACGGTGCCGGCGGGCACACCGATAATGTCGGCGATCTCGTTGTACGGAAGCCCTTCGATGTCGCTGAGGATCAGGACCGTGCGCTGGTCGACGGGCAGCGCCTCGATGGCTTTCTGAATGCGCGCCGCGTCCTCGAGACGCAGCACGTACTCCTCCGGCCGCTCGCCGGGATCCCGCAGGTTGCTGCTCCAATCGTCATCGCCACAATCCAGGTCGAAGTTGACGATGCGCTCGCTCTGCCTGCGCCGGCTGCGCAGCACGTCGTAACATGTGTTGACAACAATCCGCATCAGCCACGAGCGAAAAGATGCTCCGTTGCCGTGAAATTGATCCAGCCGCTTGTAGGCTTTGATGAAGCTGTCCTGGGTCGCGTCTGCAGCGGAATCGGAATCGCCCAGCATGCGATGTGCCACGCCGTAAGCCAACCCCTGGTAGCGCAACACCAGCTGATTGTACGCGTCCAGCTTTCCCTGGCGCGCGCGATCAACCAATATCTCATCCGCTGAGGGATTTTGGGGCTCGGTGTAGGCCATCACGCTTTCTCTCCCGCCGTCAGATGATCCGTGTCCAGACGCACAATCCCCAGACGACGCTATGCTACGGCTGGAAGTGCGGCCGCTGATGCAAGTATTGCACGTTCCGGCGCCGGGCGCCTCCGCAAAGACTATGGTCTTGTATCCTGAATTTGGGGGATGTGGGATCTACGCCAAAAGGACGAGGCAATGCGACTTAAGAGGGGTGCGCCGCCGGCCGGGGCAAGCGCGGAAAGTAACGCAATCCAGGTGCCGGGCACCGCGATCCTTCGGATCGTTGAGGTGCCACGCGCCTAAAGACGAGTGACAGTCTCAGAGCCAGAATCACCGCCTGGCGCTAAAGCACCAGGCTACCTGACAACGCCCGCTCAAGCGGGCTAGGCATGACAATTGACGCTTCGTGAGCCCCGTTCACGGGGCGTTGCTTTGTAGCCCGGCGCCTTTACCGGGCGGTCATCCGCGGCAGGTGTTCTGCGGGGCGGTCATCCGCGCCGGGCGGTCTGGCCGGTCGCGCGCCCCAGGTGCCCGGCATTTGAGCGATCCGAAGGATCGCCAGTGCCCGGCACCTAATGCCACTCCTCGGGCACCTAATGCCGGTCCTCAGCGAGCAGCAAAGGCCGGCTGCACGTAGGCCGGAACCGGCGCGAAGACCGGCAGGGTCTCGGGCAGCGTCACTGCCACGGGCGCGTCATGTACGCCCGCTTCGGCCATGGCCAGGATCTCGGCCCGGTCCGTGATCTCGCGGGCGAGCTTGCCATCGCGCATCTGGAGCACCCGGTCCACGTATTGCACCATGCGCAGGTCGTGCGTAACCATGATGCCCGCGCGCTTCTGCTCGCGAATCATGGTCGCAAAGGTCTCGACCACCTGGAACGCCCGCTCGGTGTCGAGGCTGGCGGTGGGTTCGTCGGCCAGCACGACCGCCGGCTCGTGGATCAGCGCCCGGGCGATGGCCACGCGCTGCTGTTGGCCACCGGAAAGCTGCCGCGGCAGGTTGTTCAGCCGGTCGCCCAGCCCCAGCCGGACGAGCAAATCCTGCGCGCGGGCCTTGCCTTCCCGGTCCAGCCGGCCGTTGAGGCGGAGCATCAGCTCGACGTTCTCCAGCGCGGTCAGGTAGGGCACCAGGTTGTTGGCCTGGAAGGTGAAGCCGATCTTCTCCCGGCGGAAGGCCGTGCGCGGGCCATCCTTCATCCGGCCCAGGTCCGAGTCAGCGATGATGATGTCGCCGTCGGTGGGGCGCAGCAGCCCGGCCAGCATGGCCAGCAGCGTCGTCTTGCCCGAGCCGCTCGGCCCGACCAGCGCCACGAATTCACCGGCGC
>CAYLZG010000049.1:0-25250 GCA_964387985.1 uncultured Anaerolineales bacterium
ACGGGGTGTGCCGCATAGCCCAGGCCGACCAAGCGACCCACAAACGCCTCAGCCAAGAAGGAAAGATCGCCTTCGCCGGCAACGAAGATACGATCCGCTTTCTGAAGCAAAGCGACGATATTCTCGACGGTTTCCTCGTCGAAATGCAACAAGGAAAAATCGAGGTTGTTGCGATCCTGCATCAGGTTGCGGCGAAAGACTTGGGTGGGCGTGTTTTCGCCCTCCGGCGGCTCGTACACCGCCTGCAGGTCACGCTTGACCTCGTCCTGAACCTCGCTGATCAGCTCAGGGAAGCCTGGGTAACCGAGCCGTTGTGCAAAACGCACGACCAGGGCCGTGTCGACATCAACGATACGGGCAATTTCCGCGGCAGTCATGAAAGCCGCATCCTGGTAGTGGTTCAGCAAATAATCGGCAATACGCCGATATCCGGGGGAAAACTGGCCATATAGGGCGCGAATACCTTCTCTAAACACTGCAATACTCCATTGGGGGATGGATTCAGGACAACTCTGAAAGGGCGCGCGCGATCTCGGCAGATCGCTTGGCGGCCGCCTCCGGTTGTAGCTCAACCAGTGTTTGTGCGATTGCGTTGCATAGGGCGTAGAGACTGGTCAGGCTCGGAAGACCTTCTTCAGATTCACCGGGCGCATAGAGCAGGTGCTCTGCCGATCTTGCAGCCTGACTGCTCAGGCTCGGCGTGCAGGCCAGCGTCACTGCGCCTTCACTGCGTGCATAACGCAGCATCCGGGCCACGCCGGATGGCCCTTCAACTGGCGTCATGCCGATGACGACCTCTTTGCGAACGACGTGACCCAGCGCGGCCGCGCGTTCGTAGGCGTCGCCAGAGGCGTACACAACGGGCAGGCCTGCTTCTTGCAGGGTGCCTGCAAACGATTCGGCCAGCGGCGCCGCGAAGGCTTCGCCGGTCACCACGATGCGAGGTGCTGCGCGCAGCATGTCGATGATGCTTTCCAAAGCATCCGGCGTGTTATGCGCGAGCGCCTTTTCCAGATTGGCGCGATCCTTGGCGACGTACCCAAGGATCTTGCCAGAGATGCCATCCTCGTCGCCCGGAGTGGCGTAGGCCTGGTTAAGCTCGAGCTTGACCTGCGATTGAATGTCCTCGATCAGCTCTGGAAAGCCAGGATAGCCCAAACGCTGGGCGAACCGAACCACGGTCGTGGTGTCCACATCTACGGCATCCGCCAGAGCTGCTGCAGTCATGAAGGCTGCAGTGCGATAGTCGTTGAGGATGAAGTCAGCGACACGGCGATAGCTGCGAGACAGATGGTCGTAGTGTTTGCGGATCTGCTCTCGAAACATCACTCACCTCGATGAATTGGTAGACGCCTGCGATCCTGACTACCGGTTGCCGGACAGCGTCCAGGTGGAAAATTTCAGCGAAATATCCACTAGAAAGTGGATAGTCCACTATGATATTTCAACAGGATAATACACCATCCTTTGCAGATTGTCAAATGATATTTATGAGGATAATAGGAGAGCATTCCACGGACAAGGACTTCTGCCTACCACGATAGTTTTGTGCAGCTTTCGTCACTAATGCACATCCGGTGGCAGGACGATTTCGCTCGCTCTTTTGACATGACCGCAACTCTCGGCTATTCTCGTTCGGGTGACTCAAAGGCGCATGAATTCATCAGGTCCAGGAACGGGCGGCATTCTGCTGACGGTCTTGCTCGCCGGGCTGCTCGCGGCAGGCTGCAGCGGCCCGCTGAACGCGCCTGCGGCGCCGGCGGGGGCGACAGCACAGGTGGCAGCCGCCGCACTCGCCCAGACGCCGTCACCCGAGCCGGCGATGACCGCAACACCGGCGGCAACGGCGGACACTCCCACCGGCACCGCGCCCTCTACGCCGTCCGAAACGACCGCGCCATCCACAACCGCAGCACTGCCAGCAACGGCAGCGCCATCCGCAACGGCAACGGGGACGTCGACCCCAACACCTGCGGCGACTGAGGCGCTACCGGCCCCACCCACTGCAACCGTCACTCCAACGCGCGGACCCACTCCTGACGGCGTTGTCCGGACGCTCAGGGTCCCGATTCTCATGTACCACTACGTGTCCCGGCCGCCTGCGAACGCAGACATCTACCGCCGCGACCTGTCCGTCACGCCCGAACGCTTTGCCGAGCATCTCCGCTACCTGCGGGACGCCGGTTACACGCCCATCACGCTCGATGACCTGCTGTATGCGCTGGCCGAGGGCAGGTCCCTTCCCGAAAAGCCTGTCATCCTGACGTTCGACGATGGCTATGCCGATACGTACGAGAATGCGTTCCCCCTGCTGCGTGAGTTTGGCTTCGCCGCTCACTTTTTCATCATCACGGATTTCGTCGACCAGGGGCGCGAGGGCTATCTGTCGTGGCAACAGATCGAGGAGATGGCTGCGGCAGGGCAGCACTTCGGCTCGCACAGCCGCGACCATCCCAACCTGAGCAATCAGCCGGTGGATTACCTGGTCTGGCAGGCCCTGGGGAGCAAAGAGATCATCGAAGAGCACCTGGGCTATCACCCGCGGTGGATCACTTACCCTTCGGGGAAATATGACAGCCGGACGATTGCCGTGTATCACTCGGCGGGATACTGGGGCGGCCTGACGACCCAACAGGGCGCGACCCACACGCTGGACGAGATCTTCGAGCTGCACCGCGTCCGCATCCGCGGCACGCACACCGCGGACGACCTTGCCACGCTGCTCGCGCTCGATTGGTGAGCCGCGCCTACCGCTTCTCCGCGATTGCGAGGATGGACGTGCCGAACGGCAGGCTCACGCGGCGCAGGAGGGCCACCTCTACCTTTCCGACGAAGGTCAGGAACGCGTTCAGGCCGGGCGAGGCCGGCTCCATCTCCACCTGGTATGCGTCATCATCGAAGTGCGGTGAGGCAAGCTCCGGCTCTGCCCGGCCACGGCGGAGCAGGATCAGCAGTGCAGCCAGAGGGAACACGAAGAAGTTGTTGTAGGAAATCCGCAAGACCCGAAACCCGTGCGCCTCGAGTTTCTTGCTCAGCTCGGCGACGGTGTATCGTCGCTGGTGCATGTTGATGACATCGTTCCGGCTCCAGAGGAACATGAACGCGGGCACCGTCACGAGAAGCCGGCCGCCGCCCTCACCCCCCTGCGGGCCGCGCAGCACCCGCCTGCATTCCTCGAACACCTGCGCTTCGGCCGGCACATGCTCGACCGTGTCCAGCACCGTGAGCAGGTCGAACTCCCCATCGCCGAACGGCAGCGCGTCTGCCGACCCGAAGCGGACGTCCAGCCCGCGCTCCACCGCAACCTGGAGGGGCTTCGGATTGTTGTCAAGGCCGGTCACGTGGCCGTAATGGCTCAGATGGTGCATCATGTTTCCCGCACCACACCCGACATCGAGGACGCGCAGCGAGCGCCCCGCACCCACATACCGGTCGAGATACGCCAGGATCGCGCGCGTGCGCGAGGCAAACCACCAATGCTTGTCTTCTTCGAGCACGGTCAGCATCGGAGTAGACGTCATAGATTGCTCCTTATCATGCGGCCCTCATGCAGAGAGCAGCTTCAACGCGGCCGCAAGCACGTGCTGCGGCGGAATGGCAGCCATGCACCCGTGCAACGGCAGCGCTTCGACCGGCCAGTCAAGCCGGTCGCATGGCGCACAGGTGAACGGCGAACGGAGCACGATATGGCGCTCCGGAGATCCCCAGGGCCCGAACTTCGCGACGGGGACCGGTCCATACAGGTGCACCGTCGGGGCATCCACCGCCACGGCCAGGTGCAGGGGGCCGGAATCTGACCCCAGGACGAGATCACACTGTTGGTAGACGGCGGCCAGCCGTCCCAGCGTTGTCTGCCCGGCCAGATCGAGCGCAGGTGCCTGCATCTGCCCTGCGACTCCCGCTGCCAGGCTGCGCTCGCCGGGCCCGCCCGTCAGGACAATCGATGCCCCGGCCCGGACGAGGCCCTGGCCCACTGCAGCCCAGTATTCTACGGGCCACTGCTTGACCGCTGCACCCGCACCCGGATGGATGGCAGCCCGCGGCCGGCTGGCCTGGCCCAGGCGCTCTGCGGCCCATGCCCGGTCCTCGGGCCGGATCGCAACCTGCGTCGATCCCAGCCCTGCTTCCACCCCGGGAGCCAGCGCCTCCAGCAGGGTGGCGTTCTGTTGTACCTCGTGCCGGCCCGCGCGATACGGCAGCGCCTCCGAGAGAAACGGGCGCGTCTCGGGCCAGGCATAGCCGATGCGCCGCGGGATGCCTGCAGCCGCAGCTAACCACGCACCCCACCAATGATCGAACCGGAGGACGACCGCGGTGTCGAACCGGCCGCGCAGCTCGCCGGCCGTTTTCATGAGCAGCCGGTAGGGCGCCAGCGCATTTCCCTTGCCCTTACGCTCGAAACCGGGAAACGCGCACAAGACCACTTCGTCGAGGTCTCCGTTTCCGGCCACGACCCCAGCGCTCCACGGCCCGGCCAGCAGTACGAGCCGAGCCCCGGGCAACGCCTGGCGCAGGGCGTGCAGCGCGGGGGTCAGGAAGAGTACATCTCCCAGGTGGTCGGGGCGGATCAGCAGTATGGCTTGCGAGTCAGGGTGGCTGTGCGGCCGGCCATAGAACATTCCTGCCAGGCGCAGTCCCATGAGGCGAACGTGTTCTAATCTCGTGCGTCGCCTGGCGACGCCCTCGGCCGGCGCTTGGGGGCTTCTCACGAGTACAGCGCCTCCAGCCGTGGAACGATCGCGTCCCACCCGTAGTGCGCCTCCACAAACGCGCGCGCGGTCTGTCCCAACGCGGCCGCCTGGCCGCGGTCGCGCAAAAGTCCCGCGACGCGTCCGGCAAAGGCCTTCGGTTCGTCGGCGTAAGCCACCTCGCGGCCATCGACAAACGGAAACCCGTCGCAACCCAGGCGCGTCGACACGATCGCCTGTCCCATGGCCATGGCTTCCAGCACCTTGAGACGCGTGCCTCCGCCGATCCGCAGCGGAACGACATAGACGCCCGCCCCGGCAATGTAGGGCCGGGTGTCTGGCACGCGGCCGGTGACGACGATGCCCTGGCGAGTACTCAGCTCTGCAACGCGGGGATGGGGCTGCTGGCCCACGATGTAGAAGCGGACCTCCGGCGCCAGCTCGCGAATCAACGGAAAGACCGCATCGGCAAACCACGTCACCGCATCCACATTGGGCCGGTAATCCATCTTACCGGTGAAGACCAGGGCACCTGGCGGCATGTCTGCGAGGGGCGGCGTGATTCCCGGCCTGTAGAAGTCGAGATCAACGCCGTTCGGCACGACCGTCACGTCCAGCGCCGGGTCCAGCCTGTGGAGCGCATCGCGGTCGGTTTCCGAAACGGCCACCACGCGATCGGCCTGGCGGCAGACGCGGCGCTCGTAGCCTGCCAGCTTTCGCCACTGGATGAGCGAATAGGCCGCCGCCACCCAACGCCGCGGCCGGCGCACATCCGTCAGGAACGCGCGCTGCTGGAGCACATATTCGGCGTTGTGGTCGTCATAAATAAACCGGGGCGCGCCGCGGCCCGTCCCCACCTGGCTTCGCAGCGCCAGCATGTAGGGCGCCATCTCGATGCCCTCGACCTGGATCACATCGTGGGGAGGCTGGACGCGGCGAACCAGGTCCCCTAACCGGTCGAGCATCTGGGGCGTGTAGAGCCGCAGCGCCATGTCGGGCAGGCTGCTGAGCACCGTATCGCGTGCCCGGTCTGCCAGCGTGCGCACCGGCTGGGGCAGCGCGACGATCTCGCGACAGAGCGGTCTCAGCAGATCGACCGAATCCTCTCCCGTGCCGGGCGCGAGGAAAGTGACGAGATCCACCGTGTGGCGCCTGGCCAGGCCCGCCAGCAGGTTAAAGTTACGTATGGTCGTGCCCTGGACGGCGCCGGTCAGTGCTGCCGGCGGGATGGGTGTCTGGGGAGCTAGGATCAGGATGCGCGCCATTGGGTCATCTCTGGTTTTGATTGGACGCCGAATGCGGTCGAAGGACCCTCGACACTAAGGCGCCACCTGGCGATAGACGGCCATCGTCTGTTCGGCCGCGCGGCGCCAGGAGAAGCTTGCTGCACGCTGCAGTCCCTTCTGGCGCAGGCTCTCGCGCAGCGCATCATCGGTCAGAATGCGCCACAAAGCAACCGTGATCTCCTCGTCGTGCTCCGGATCGATCAGCAGGGCCGCATCCCCGACCACCTCGGGCAGGCTGGACACGTTGGAGACGATGACGGGAGTCCCGCACGCCATGGCCTCGAGCGGCGTCAGGCCGAAGCCCTCGTAGAAGGCGGGATGGACGAGGCAGCGGGCTGCATTGTAAAGGTACGGCAGATCGTGTGCTTCGACACGGCCCAGGAAATGGGCGTGCTCCTTCAGGTCGAGCTTGTCAACCAGCTCATAGACGTCGTCGCTCAGCCAGCCCGGCGCACCGGCCAACACGAGCGCGGGAGTCAGCTTGTAGTCGTCACGCAGCCGCCGGTAGGCCTTCAGGAGTCCGCCGACATTCTTGCGCGGCTCGATCGTGGAGACGAACAGGATATACTCGTCCGGCACGCCGTACAGGGCCTGCACCCGTGTCAACGCCTCATCCTGGGGCATGGGGCGCATGCGCGGATCCGCGGCCTCGTAGATCACGGTGATGCAGTCTTCGGGCGTGCCCAACATGCGCACCAGGTCATTCTTGGTGCTGTGCGAGACGGCGATGATGTGATCCGCCTTCCTCACCGCACGGTCGATCTGGCCGTAGTACCGGGCGCCATCCTTGGTCACAAAGTGCGGGTAGATCAGGAAAGCCAGGTCGTGGATCGTGATGACGCTGCGGCCGCTATGTCGCAAGGGAGGAATGAAATCGGGACTGTGAAATACGTCTGTATTGAGCCGGCCCACAACCCACGGCATCAGGAGCTGTTCCAGCCGGTGATGACTCGGGACGCGCGAATAGGCCACATCGACATTGGCAGCACTGACGAGATGGTGGGGCTGGCGGCGATCCTGGAGCAGAGTAAAGTGTTCCTGCGGGTAAGCATCGGCCAACGCCTGCGTCAGCCGGAGCGTATACTCCCCGATGCCGGCACGGGTATAATAGACCAGCCTTGCGTCGATTCCTACATGCATGCGGGGCGGCCTCCGGCGCATCTCCTGTAAAAAATTAACCCTCCGCCCCGGCTGTCCGAGACGGAGGGCTTCACTGACCCACGTCCGGTGTCATGATATCACGGAGCGTTCAGGGCCGTCAAATAAAATCGTTATCCCTTCTTGAGCCACTATGTTATAATCTTCTCAACAGGAGGGTTACCATGGCAGAAATTCTCAATTTTCTGTTATCCGCAGGTGCGATCATCTTCGCCATCGCAGTGGTGGCCAGCTCAGCCATCAAGGTGGTGCAGGAATACGAGCGCGGCGTCATCTTTCGCCTGGGAAGGCTGGTTGGGGCCAAGGGTCCCGGCCTCTTTTTCATCATCCCGATTGTTGACCGGATGGTGAAGGTCGATCTGCGCGTCGTCACCCTTGACATTCCCGCACAAGAGGCGATCACGAGAGACAACGTCACGGTCCGCGTCAATGCGGTCGCCTACTTCCGGGTCGTCGATCCCAAGGATGCCATCGTCAAGGTGGAGGATTTCCGCAAGGCAACCTACCAGATCGCGCAGACCAGCCTGCGTTCTGTGCTGGGCCAGTCCGACCTGGACGATCTGCTGGCACACCGGGATGAGATCAACAGCCGCCTGCAGCAGATCATCGACGAACAGACCGAGCCATGGGGCATCAAGGTCAGCATCGTTGAGGTGAAGGATGTCGAGCTCCCCGACACCATGAAGCGTGCGATGGCGCGTCAGGCCGAGGCCGAACGCGAGAAGCGCGCCAAGATCATCCATGCGGAAGGCGAGTTCGTAGCCTCCGAGCAGCTCACGAATGCAGCGCGCGTCATCGCTCAGGAACCCGCAGCCATCCAGCTGCGCTATCTGCAGACGCTCACCGAAATCGCGGTGGAGAAGAACTCCACGATCTTGTTCCCGGTGCCCATCGAGTTCATGCAGGCTTTCAAGCTGGTGCCCGGCAAGACGGATGATAAGCCGGCCGGCTGAACGCTGAACACAAGGTAACATATGAGCAGCCCTGGCCGCGCATCGTGGCGGGGCTACGTTGGGATCAGCCTGGTCTGGCTGGCCGTACTGGCCGGCGTGCTGCTGTTCACACGCCGGCCCGCGGACCAGCCCATTGAGATCCTGCCGCCGCCCACTGCTGCGCCCACAGCAACATCACTCCCGACATCGACGCCCCGACCGCTGCGGGTGGACATCGCCGGCGCGGTGCGGGATCCGCGCGTCTACACCCTGCCCCCGGGCAGCATCGTCGCCGACGCCATTACAGCCGCGGGCGGTCCGGCGGAGGACGCGGATCTGGACCGCATCAACAAGGCCATCGAATTGCAGGATGGTGTGCAGGTATACGTCCCTCGCATCGCGGAAACACCTCCTGCACCCGCGGTTTCCCCATCCGGCACCGCAACCTCCTTTGCCGAGCGCTCTGCACCTCCAGTCGCTCTCTCCGGCCCGATCGACCTAAATACCGCGACACTTGCGGAGCTGGAAGGCCTGCCCGGCATCGGCCCGAAGATCGCCCAACTGATCGTCGACGGCCGGCCATACGCCCGGCCGGAGGACCTGCTGGATGTCAAGGGCATCGGCCCCGCGACACTGGCGAAGATCAGGGACCTGGTGACGGTGCGGTAGATAAGGGAATTTTTATGATGAATCCGATAATAATCGTAAGCCATATCACTGGATAGAACCCGGAGGAGGGCTACCATAGGGATAGATTCTTCCTCCTCCTTTGCGCACGAAGGCCGGGGCCACCAGTCAACCCCGGCCTTCGTGTTTAATTGTCCTCTTGCTTCGACCCCGTTCCTAGATCGTACGCACCAGGTCAGTCAAAGAACGCCGCGACGTTGGCCCGGGAATCTCCGCGGCATACCCGATCGGCAGCACTGCCACCGGGATCCAGTCCGGCGGCGCGCCGGTTGCAATGGTGACCTTCACGGGGTCAAACGCGCCCACCCACACGGTGCCGAGGCCGAGATCGGTTGCGGCCAACATGGCATACGTGACCGCGATCGTGGCATCCTGAATCGCATACAACTCCTTGCCGCGCGCGCCATACTTGCGCGCTGAACGGCCGGGATTCGCAAAGAACACCAGGATCGCGGGCGCCTCGGCAATGAAGGATTGGTCTGCAGCACGCGCCAGGGCCGCACGGGTTCGTGCCGCCGTAACATGGTAAATCTCGTAGGCCTGCAGATTGCCGGCAGAAGGTGCCTGATTCGCCAGCTCCAAAATCCGATTCAGCTTCTCTGCTTCAACCGGTGTGGCTTCGAATGCGCGCACGGAATGACGCGCTCGGATCAGCTCGGTGAATTCCATTGGCGCCTCCTTGTTTTGCCCTCATGATAGCACATTTTGCTGCAGTTGGCGCGGTCCACTTTGGCGAGCGGGGGCAGCAATCTGTGTCCCTCACGATTCCTGCCCGCCGCGGCTGCCAATGCGTGCCATCAACGCCGCCTGCCATGCTTCGCCGTAGCGCCAGAAGAGAACCAGGGCCACGAACCCCAGCACGGTGAGCACTGCCCACACGGGCCACGGTATCTGATCTGCACTGGCGCCCAACCAGACCGCGGCCACCAGCCCGGGGACGCGCGCGATGGCTGCCATGGGCCAGAGCACCCGCAGCGGCAGGGTGGTCAATCCGGCCACAAAACAGAGCACGTCGTCGGGCAGGCCGGGGACCAGGAAAAACAGGAAGAAAAACCCCAACCCCTTGCCCGCCACCAGGCGATCGACCTGGTCGAGCGATTTCGCACTGACCAGTCTCTCGACAAGGGGCCTTCCCGCGAATCGTGCGATCAGCATGGCCAGCCCGGCGCCCAACACCAGGCCGAGCCAGCTGTAGGCGGTTCCCGCCCATGGACCGTACAGGTACCCTGCCACAAAGTTGATCACCTGGCCGGGAATCGGCGCTACGAGCGTCTGCCCGATCGACAAGCCGATCAGCACGAGCGGGCCCCACGCGCCCGCACCCCGGATTTCCTCGACGACCCGCTCCCGATTGGCGAACGCCAGGCCGATTTCCTCCCGCCACAGCACCAGCGGCGCGGCCAGCGCGGCCAAAACACCGGCGATGAGCGCGATCCGAAGCCAAAGCGGCCACGGCGCATTCTCTCTGCCCTCCGACATTTCTCCCTCGGTTCCCCTACCTACTATAATGCGGCGCATGACTGTGCGCATTCCACATGATATCAGCCGTTCTTACCTGTATCTGCTCGTCTTCACCGGAGGATTCACGACGCTCGGCGTCGAGCTCACTGCCTCCCGGCTGCTGGATCCCTGGTTCGGCAACTCGCTGCTGGTCTGGGCCAGCCTCATCGGCCTGATCCTGCTCTATCTGACCGTCGGCTCCTGGCTGGGCGGGCGGATTGCGGACCACTGGCCCCAATCCCTGGTCCTGCTCCGGCTTGCGGGCGTGGCCGCGTTCGCGGTTGGGCTGATTCCCACGATCTCGCGGCCCGTGCTGCGCCTGGCAAGCCTGGGCCTCGACCGCTTCGATGCCGGGCTGTTGGGCGGGAGCATGGCCGGCATCCTGGTCCTTTTCGCCGTCCCGGTCATCCTGCTCGGCTGCATCAGCCCGTTTGCCGTGCGCCTGGCCATCCGCGATGTGCAAGGCAGCGGCGGAGTCGCGGGCCGCATCTCGGCCCTGTCGACCGCAGGCAGCATCGCGGGCAGCTTCCTTCCGGTCCTGCTGTTGATCCCCACCGTGGGCACCCGCCGCACGTTCGCGCTGTTGTCCCTTGCGCTCCTGCTCGTTGCCCTGGTTGGCCTGCTCCGCAGTCGCCGGACCGGTGACGTCGTGCTGCTCCTGGCCGCCGCGGCACTCGTGACCTGGCTCGGCTTTCGGCCGGCCGGCCCCGTGAAGGCCACAGAAGGCCTGGTCTACGAGACCGAATCCACCTTCAACTACATCCAGGTGCTTGACCTCGGCATCGAGCGCCAGTTGCGCCTGAACGAGGGCGAAGGCATTCACTCGGTCTATCGCCCTGCCGGGGGGCTGGCGGACGGCATCTGGGACTACTTTCTTCTCGCGCCGGCGTTCAATCCTGCACCGTACGCCCCCGCAGACGTTCGCCGCGTCGCAGTGGTGGGCCTCGCCGCAGGGACGATGGCGCACCTCTTCACCGAAGCCTACGGTCCCGTGGCCCTGGAAGGCGCAGAGCTGGACCCCGAAATCATCGAGGCCGGCCGCACCTGGTTCGATATGAACATGCCGAACCTCGCTGCCTATCCGATGGACGGCCGGCGCTTTCTTGCCAATCCGCCCAGGGGCGCCACGGCAGGTGCTCCCTTCGATCTGATCACCGTCGACGCGTACCGGCCGCCCTACATACCGTTCCACCTGACCACGGTCGAATTCTTCTCCCTGACCAGGGCCCGCCTCACGGAGCAGGGGGTGGTTGCGGTCAACGTCGGCCGCACACACACCGACTACAGTCTTGTCGATGCCATCGCCGCAACGATGCAAGCCGTCTTCCCATCCGTCTACATTGTCGATGCGCCCGACGAAGGCAGCACCCTCGGCAACAGCCTCGTCGTGGCCACCAACCAGCCGACCACGCTCGCCGATCTGCAGGCGAACCTGCCCGCGTTCGAATCGGGCCTGCTGGGCCAGGTCGCGATCCAGGTCGCGCCCGCCGCACGCACCGCCGTCCCGCCCGCTGACGCGCCCATATTCACCGACGACCGCGCGCCGGTCGAGCAGGTCGTCCACACTCTCGTTCTCAAGTACATGCTCGGCGATTGAGGAATCGATTCAGGGCGACGGGGTTGCGGGCGGAGCCAGGAAGCACAGGATGCCATTGACGATGCCTCTCGCCGCGCGGTCAGGCTGCCCGGTGAGCAACCCTCGGTCGGCGTTCATAAAACCCAGCTCGATGATAGAGGCCGGTGTAGTGGAGGAGATCTCGCGGAAAGCGTGGTAGCGGGTCATGTCCAGCGTGATTGTCGAAGGATGGCGGCTAAGTCCGGTGGCAGCCTCATACTCGTCCCACAGGCACGTCGTCAGGCGCCCCGATGCCTCACTGCCGCCTTCCTGATTGGCCACTTTGAAGCCGCTGAAGTCGACCTGGCATGAATCGGAGTGGATCGAGACCAAGGCGTCCGCCCGGTAACCGGACAGCCGGTGGTCGAACTCCTCCAGGATCTCCGCCTGTATGCCTCGCCGGCCCAGGCCTTCCGCCACCAGCTCAGCCACGCCCAGGTTGATCTCGGCCTCTGTCAACCCGTCGGGGCACACGGCCCCCGAATCGCTGCCCGAGTGTCCCGCGATCAATCCAACCTGCAGTCCCTGGTCCGGCTCGACAGCCTCGAACAGGGTCTGCAGCCAAGACGGGCCGAGACCCTGAGCAGACATCTGCTCGGCCACCCAGATGCCCGACAGAATGACGATCGCGAGCACCAGCAGAGGAGCCGTGCGAGAAGTTTGCGGCTTTTTCTTGCGGTTAGGCATACGAAAGGATGATAGCCATAAGCTCCCATTTGCGCAACTGCGTTCCCGATCCCGTCGAACTCTTCGGCAGCAGCGCATCCGGCGGCAGGGGTCCGCTTTTGACTTTTAGCCCCCGCGCGGGTATATTGGTTCGGCTTATCAACCGATCGAGGATCTACCTCCTATGAGTGAGCTTGGGCGCCTGTTGACGGAGGCGCGCACGGCCAAGGGCCTCAGCCCGGCCGATGTCGAGTCTGTAACGCGCATTCGTCAGAAGTGGCTGGAGGCGCTGGAGAACGGCGAATACAACAAACTGCCGCGCGGCGCCGTAGCCCGCGGTTTTCTCCGCACTTATGCCGCTTACCTCGGCCTGGACACCCAGGCGGCGTTGGATCTCTACACCAGCGAGAGCGGTGATGCGGGCGATGACGTCGCGATTGCCGAGCCGGGTAAGCCGCGCGTGGTCGATTACCGTCCGCTCGAAGTCGAGCTGATCGACCAACGAGTGGACAACGGCTGGGTGCGCTGGCTCATCGCACTGGTGCTTGTCGCCGCGGTGGCCGGCGGCGCCTGGTGGTTCCTGAGCCGCAATCCGGGGTGGAACCCGTTCGCTGCGGCCCCTCCTCCGGCTCCCACCGCTACCAGCACGCCCACATCGACGCCGTGGATCGTCACAGCCACCCCGAAAGCAACGATCACCCTGCCCGTGGCTGAGCCGCTGGCAACGTCCGACATCCTGCCGCTGCCCACGCCGACCGTGCCTGCGTCACCCACCCTCACGCCCCGGCCCTCCGCGACCCCGGAGTTTACCGCCGGCGTGACCCTCGACCTGCAGGCGGTCCAGCGCTCCTGGATCCGGGTCGCGGTGGATGGCGAAGTGGCTGAAGAAGGTTTCCTCGATGCCGGCGTAACGCGTTTGTGGGAAGCCAACCAGTCGATCACCCTGCGCACGGGCAACGCGGGCGGTGTGACGATCGTGCTCAACGGCCAGGATCTCGGGCTGATGGGCGCTGTAGGTGAGGTCGTGGAGCGCGGCTGGACCCTCACCGACACAGGTGAGGTGCTTGAAGTCAGCAGCGCCACGCCGGAACCGGCCACTCCAACCCCGACGCCTGCCGGCTGAAAGTCTGCCATATCCGACTCAGTGGGCAGCGGGCGCGATCCGCTGCCCACTCTTTGTTAAATGACATGGTGTGTCAGTAAGGACAAATGAAGTACTATCTGCTAACCCTGGGATGTCCCAAGAATACGGTCGACAGTGAGGGCATCGCGATGCTGCTGGGCAATGCGGGCTACCACGGCACCGCAGCGCCAGAAGACGCCGACGTGCTCATCGTCAACACCTGCGGTTTCCTGGAGGCTGCTGAGGAAGATTCGCTGGCCAATCTGCGCGAGCTCGCAGAGTCCAAACGCCGCGGCCAGGTGCTGATTGCGGCCGGCTGCATGGCCCAGCGCAACGGCAGCCGGATCGTTCAGGAAGTGCCGGGCGTCGATGGGCTGCTGGGCACGCGGCGCTGGATGGAAGTTGTGCCGTTCATCAAGGCGCTCCGCCAGGGCCTGCATGATGGCCCGGCCGCGGCCGGCCGCGCGTTCGGCCGCTACGCTCTGCTCGGTGATGCGGAGGCTCCGCTGACCGGCGCGATGTCTCGGCCGGCCGTGCTGAACGGCAGCGCGTATCTCAAGATCAGCGATGGTTGCAACGCGCCCTGCGCCTTCTGCACCATCCCCTCCTTCAAGGGCAGGCTGTCCAGCCGCCCGGCCGAGGCCATCATAGCGGAGGCTCGTTCTCTCGTCGCTTCCGGCGCGCACGAGCTGATCCTGATCGCGCAGGACACGACTGACTACGGCCGGGACCTGGGCCAACCCGACGCACTTCCCGGCCTGATCTCTGCCATCCTCAGCGCCACGCCCGCGCTGCGCTGGCTGCGGCTGATGTACGCGTACCCGGGCCATATCTCCGATCGCCTCATCGAGGTCATGGCCTCGGACCCGCGCGTGTGCCACTATCTGGACATCCCCCTGCAACACGGCCATCCTGCGGTCCTGCGCCGCATGTACCGGCCGAGCAACACGGACAAGCTGCTGGAGACCTTCGCCAGGATGCGCAGCGCCATGCCCGACATGGCCTTCCGCAGCACCTTTATCACCGGCCTGCCCGGTGAAACCGAAGAAGAGTTTGCGGGGCTGCGCGACTTCGTGCGTGCCATCCAGTTCGACAAGGTCGGCGTCTTCACCTTCAGCCCCGAACGGGGAACACCCGCCTTCGATATGCCGGACCAGGTGGCCGAGGAAGTGAAGATCGAACGACATGACCGGCTGATGGCACTCCAACAGCGCATCTCGCTCGCGCGCAACCAGGCCCAGGTGGGCCGGACGTTGGATGTGCTGGTTGAGGCGCACGGAGAGATGGAAGGAATGGCGCCTGCCGGCGCGGCGCGCAAGCATCGCGGCAGATTGCGCCGCCAGCCCGTCTCCCTCGCGCGCAGCTACCGCGATGCACCCGAAGTCGACGGCCTCGTCATCGTCCCGGGCGCCCTCCCCCTGGCACAGTTCGCCACCGTACGGATCACCGGGGCAGTCGAATACGATCTGGTGGGGGAGGCTATCTCCGCCTGACAGCCCATACCGGGCCGCAAAACAAGGGCCGGGCGCCTGACGATCCGAAAGATCGCAAGCACCCGGCCCATTCGTTAACGTGCGGGGCACTTGGCAAGTGCCCCGCACGTAGCAACCATCTTCTATTCTTACTCGACGACGCGATACTCGCCGTCCACCGTCTGGCCCGTGTGTGGGGCCTTCGGCGCCTGCGATGAAACGGGCACGCCCGCCAGCCCATCACGGTGCGCCTGCACCAACCACTTCGGACACGTATCCACGAACAGCTTGATCCCCAGCGCAATCAATGCCAGGTCGTCCAGCTGGCCCAGGCCAGGCAGCACGTCGGGCAGCAGGTCCATCGGGAACAGCAGGTAAGCCGCGGCAAGCCCTGGAATGATCAACTTGGTCGCACCCGAGACACGCGGATCACGGAACAGGCGCCACGCCAACCGTGCGTTGCGCACCACTTCTGTCAACAGCCCTGCCTTCGCACCTGCGGAACCAACCGGATTTCCCATGATCTGACTCCTTAACCTCCAAAACCACGATACTCGCTTAACCAATATACTTATATCAACTTACCATTAGAATTACGTTTCAGCAGTCCATTTTGTTTCATGGGAGCCCGGCTACGCTCCTAGCGCAGCTCGACGCTCACATCCACCTGCGCCTGGACGATGATCTGGCCGAGGCTGAACTCGCTGTCTTCGATAGCCGGCGCGGACTGAGGCGCAATCTCCTGCATCACGTTCTGCGCCATGCCGGATGCCATGCTCCGGCTCCCCGAGCCATAGTAGTATGACCACGAGTTTTCCTGGATGTTGGTGACGCGACCTGCCGTGACCCCCGCGGCGCCGGCCAGCGCCTCCGCCTTCTCCAGCGCAGCCTTGACCGCCATCTCGCGCGCCTGGTCGCGCAGCTCGCGCAGCCGGGTCGTGCTGAATGCCAGGTCGTCGACCGAGGTGGCGCCGGCCTCCAGCGCCGCCACCAACACATCGCTCAAGCGGCTCACATCGCGCAGATTGACCACGATGCCGTTTTCGCTCCAGTAGCCGACCAGTGCCCGATCACCTTTCTCTCTATAGTTGTACTCAGGCCGCACGGCGAAATGGTCGGTGCCGATGTCCTGGCCGGCAATCCCCTCGTCCGCCAGCGCATCCAATACCCGCTTGACGATCGCGACGTTCTCCGCCTGCGACGCCCGCGGGGTATGGGCAAAGGTCTGCACGCCGAAACGGATGGTTGCCCGGTCGGGCTGGACGCGAATAACGGCGCTGCCGCTGGTGTGCATAGATCCGGTCAGCGCGGCCTGCGGGAGCGGCGCGGCCGCAACGGCCGCAGAGCTCGCCGGCCGCGCGATCGCAACGACGAGCAGCGTTGCAATACAACCGATGACTGAGAGTGCCTGCTTCATGCTGTCCTCCTGAATGCTTCTTCTGGATCGCACTTCCGGAGACAGCGTAACAGAGGGATGTGTCAGAACGATGGCAGGTACGAAACAGGGATCGATCAGAGGGCAGGCAGCGAGAAGATGACTTTCGTGCCCTCCCCGCGCCGGCTTTCGAGGGTGATGGAGCCGCCGTGTGCTTCGATCAGCGCTTTGGCAATGGCCAGGCCCAGGCCCGAGCCGCTGGCCCTCCCGCGCTCCCGCTGGCGGGACCGGTCGCCCCGGTAGAAGCGCTCGAACACGCGCGGCAGATCCTCCGGCGCAATGCCCGGGCCGCAATCCTGCACCGAGACGGCTGCACCCTCGGGCGAGATCCCGGTGTGAACCGTCACCTCCGCGCCCGGGGGCGAATACTGCAGTGCATTGTCCAGCAGGTTGACCAACACCTGGCGCAGGCGGTCGGGATCCCCGGTTGCGAACGCGTGCGCGCCGTGCACGGCGATCGCCACACCTGCAGCCTCAGCCTGCGGAGCAAGCTCGCCCGCAGTGGCGCGCGCGAGCTCGGACAGGTCCAACCGCTCGCAGCGCAGGCCCAGGGCCCGGTTGTCCGCGCGCGAAAGCACCAGCAAGTCGTTGACCAGGCGGATGAGGCGGTCGGCCTGGCGTTCAACCGACGCGAGAAACCGGTCGCGTGCATCCGGATCATCGACCGCGCCGTCGCGCAGCGTCTCGGTGAGCCCCTTGATCGCGGTGAGTGGGGTGCGCAGCTCGTGGCTGACGTTGGTGACCAGATCGGCGCGCGCCTGCAGCGTGCGGTGCAGCTCATCACGCATGGAGCCGAAGGAGGCGGCAAGGCGACCCAGCTCGTCAGGCGAGCCGGCAGGCAGGGGATAGTCGAAGTCGCCCTGCGCCAGGCGGTCAGCCGCGGCCGTGAGTTCAGCGACGGGGCGAGCGATCGCACGCGCCAACAGCAGGCCAACCAGGCCCGAAAGTGCCAGGGCAATCACGGCCGAGAGCGCAAGCCGGCCGCGCAGGTCGGCCAGCACTGCTGCAACGTCGCGCAGCGGCTGGCTCAGGTACACCACCCCCGTGATGCCCTCCTCCCCGGCCAGCGGCACCGCCACCCTCATCTCGCCGGCCTCGACGCGCGCCTGTTCGCCTCCTGCCAGAGCCCCGACGACCAACGGATCACCCGCCAGGTCCCGGCCGGTCTCCGCGCCGAGGCTGTCGACGGTCACCCTGCCTGTCGCGTCGATCAGCCGGATGCGCGTGTCGAGCTGCGAGCTGAGCTGCAGCGTGACCGGATCCAACCCATATGGCGTGGCTCCGCCAGCCTCGCCGTCGCGCGGTGCGCGGTTCATTGCCTGCTGCTGCACCGCGTTGGAGGCCGCGGGCAGCATGGCCTGGCTGATGTTGGAGACTGTCAGGGGCTGTGAGGCGGTGATGGCGCGGCCAGCCAGCCGGGCCTGGACCAGGAGGCTCTCCCGCACGGCTTGTTCGAAATAGCCCTGCACCATGGAAAGCATCAGGAAGCCCAGCAGCCCCATCGCCACCGCAATCACCAGCAGATGGCTGAGGACAAGCCGTCCGGCCAACCGGTTCAACACGTTTCGCTCAACTTGTAGCCCAGGTCGCGTGCGGTGAGGATCAACTCAGCCTCGGGCGCGACCTCGCGCAGCCGGGCGCGCAGCCGCTTGATCGCGGAATCCACGGCCCGGGTGTCACCATAGTAATCGTAGCCCCACACCTGGTTGAGTAACTCTTCCCGCGAGAAGACGCGGCCCGGCCGCGCCATCAGGGCCCGCAGGAGGTCAAACTGGGCGGCCGTCAGTTCGAAGGGGCGGCCGCGCCACGACGCCTCGCGGCGTTCGAGATCCAGGCAGAGCTCGCCGGCCCGCAGCGCAGCCTGGGGCTCGGCAGGTCGCGGGGCCGTGCGGCGGAGAACGATCTTGACGCGCGCCATGAGCTCGCGCACGCTGAACGGCTTGACCACGTAGTCATCCGCGCCCACCTCGAGACCGACGACCCGGTCGATCTCTTCGTCACGCGCGGTGAGGATGATGATGGGCAGGTCGCCGTCGCGACGCAGCTCCCGGCAGACGTCGAGCCCGTCGATGCGCGGCAGCATGAGGTCGAGGATCACCAGGTCGGGACGTTCTGTGCGCGCAAGGTGCAGCGCCTGCTCGCCATCGCGCGCGACGATTGGCTCGTGTCCGGCCTTCACCAGGTTATAGGCCAACACGTCCACGATCGCCTGTTCGTCGTCCACCACGAGGATCCTGCTCACCCGCCGTCCTCTCCCTGTGGCGCATTATAGCACGGGAATGTGGCAGGAAGATGGCAGCGATATGGCGGGAACGGGACGCAGATGGAGTATAATTCACCCTGAAATGCGCACCCTACTGGTCAGCCTGAGCGAACATCCCCTGGCCATGCTCCGGGGCATCGCAGAACTGCGCGGCGTCGAGCTGGCGTCGAACGCGCGCGATGAGGCTGCGGCCCAATTAGCTGCGGCCCTGGGAGAAGAAGCGGCAACCGCTACGGCAATCCAAGCCGTCTCCCCCAAGGCGCAGGCCGCATGGATCGCACTACGGCAAGCAGGCGGCCGGATGAAGACGGCTGCGTTTGGCCGCGAGCACGGCGAAATCCGCGCGGTGGGGCCGGGCCGGCTCGAACGGGAGGCAACCTGGCGGCAGCCCGAGAACGCGGCCGAGGAGCTGTGGTATCGCGGGCTGGTCTTCCGCACGTTTGCGGATTTCGGCGACGGTCCGATGGAGTACCTTTACATCCCGGAGGATCTGCCGCTGCCACCCCACACTGAAGGGACGCCAGCACACGCGGCCCGGCCGCGCGGTGCGCCCCTGAACCCGGTCGAGACCCCGCACCGCAGCCGGCATGCCCTGAACAGCCTGGCCGTCGATGCGTGCACGCTGCTGTCCGCGCTGCGCGAGGACCCTCTCGCGCTCGGCGAGCGGGGCCGCCCCGACCCCGAACGAGCCACGCAGCTCCGTGACACGCTGCTGCTGCCCGGCACCATCCGTTTCGATATGCTGCTCACCCTTGCGCAGGCCAACGGCTGGCTCGCTGCGGACCGCGGCCGGTTGGTCCTCGACAACCAGCGGACCGGCGCATGGTTGCGGCTCACGCACTGGGAGCAGATGTCGCTGCTCTATTCATCCTGGCGCGACGGCACGGCCTGGAACGACCTGCGCCATACCCCGGGCCTCCTTGCCGAAGGCGAGTGGTACAACGATGCGCCGCTGGCGCGACGCCGCCTGCTGCGGCTCCTGGCCCGGCTCGACGCGCGCAGCTGGTACGCGCTGTCCGACGTGGCCGGCCTCATGAAGCGTGCCGACCCGGATTTCCAGCGGCCGGATGGTAATTATACGGGGTGGTATCTGAAAGAGGCTGGCTCAGGCCGCTATCTCTCGGGCTTTGAGAACTGGGATGCGGTCGAGGGCCGGCTGCTTCACTTCCTGATCGAGGGACCGCTGTTCTGGCTGGGGGCAGTTGCCCTGGATGGCGAGGGTCGCGACGGCGAAGGCGCGGACGAGGCGGACCGCGGGGTCCGGGTCTTCCGCCTGACGCCCGCAGGTGCGGCCTGGCTGGCGTCGCGCATGCCCCAGGCGCCGCCTCGACCCGCGCGCCTGTCCGTGGCCGATGACTTCACCGTCACCGCGCCGCTGCTCCTGCCGCTGCTGGACCGCTACCGCCTGTCCCGGTTCGCCGATCCCGCGGGGGAGCCCGGCTGGGAGCTCCGCCGCGATACACTGACACCCGCACCCACCCGGCACCGCATCACCCGGTCCAGCCTGGCCCGCGCACGCGCGTCGGGGCTCAAGGGCCAGGACGCGGCATCATTCCTCAAACGGGCTGCGGGCGGCCGCGTGCCGGGAAGGGTGGCTTCCGCGATCCAGCGCTATGACCGGCTGGGCGGCCAGGTGCGCCTGACGCGCGGCGCGGTCCTGCGCGTTTCCGACGCAGGCACCCTGACCGCCCTGCGCGCGGATCCCCTGATCGCGCCGCTGCTCGGCGACCTGATCTCCGCCCAGGCCGTCCTCGTCCCCGAGCGCCACCTGGACCGCCTGATCGCCATCCTCCGCGACAGCAGCTACACCGTGGAACTACTATAGAGACGTTGCATGCAGCGTCTCTGCTACAACATGGTCGCGCGGGCATGCAACGTCTCTGCATGCGCGGTTACCCGCCCCTGACGACCTCGATCCCGACCTTGGCGACCGTCGGCGGGTGCAGCAGCATGTTGGCGTAGGACGCGTTGGCCATCGGGCACGCGCATTCCTTATCGTAGATCGATTTGCGCAGCTTCGCCATGCGCTCGCTGTACCAGATGGGCGCCAGGTCGTAGTTCGTCTCACGCAGGTTGCCCACCGGCTCCGCGCGGATGCAGCAGCTCCAGATATCACCGTTGGGCGCGATGTGCGCGCTCGCCCAGCCCGCGTAACAGGCGATCACCTGCGTCCGCTCGTACAGCACGCGCTTGGCGAGCTGGTAGTAGTGCGCGCGGAACGCCTGCGTCACCCTGGCGATGCCCTTGACGGGCCGGCTTCGCGCCTGCTCGCTCAGGAAGTCAGCGATGGGCGCGTACGCGTCGGGCTCCGGGGTGATGCCCCACCCAACCGTGTCCAGCTCCACGCGCTCTTCGGCCACCTCGGTGATGTAGCTGTCAGGCTGCAGGAATTGCAGCCCATCGTAGATCTCGCGGAAGCGGTGCTGGTTGAACCGGCTGACCACCGTGTGAACGGTGAGCACCAGGTTGGGCCGCGTCTTCTGCAGCTCCTTGAGCCGCTCCCACGTAGCCATCGACCTGTCCCAGTTGCCGGGCACCCCGCGGATATCGTCGTGCTCATCGCCGATGCCGTCCAGGCTCAGGTTGAGCCCGATCTGGCTATCCGGGCACTCGTGACAGATGCGGTCCACGCGCTCGACCACCCGGTCGGTGAGCAGGCCATTGGTCGGGATAGTGATCACGGACGGGCGGCAGTGGCGGTAGGCCGAGATGACCATCTCATCCAGGTCCTTGCGCAGGAACGGCTCGCCGCCGGTGAAGGTGATATAGAAGGGCGTGCGCCCCAGGTTGGCGAAGACCTTGTCCCACTCCTCGACTGACATATCGTCGTTCGGCTTGCGCCACACGTCGCACGTGCGGCACTTGGAATTGCAGCGGAAGCTGACGCTGACGACGACCGAGAAGGGGTAGATCTTAGGCCACCCGAAACGCCGAAAGCTCCAGTAAAGGGGCAGTTTCGGTGCAAGGCTCAACATTGACATAGACGAGTATTATACCGCAGGCTGCCGGGATCGCTTAAGTCACAGCGGCCAGAAGACCAGGATCAGCGGAATGGCGACCAGGACCACGATGATCTCTAACAGCAGGCCCATGCGCCAGTAATCACCGAATTTGTAACCGCCCGGTCCCATCACGAGAGTATTGGACTGGTGACCGATGGGGGTCAGAAACGCGCACGAGGCGCCGATCGCGATCGCAATCAGGAACGGATCAACGGAGGCGCCCAGTCCCTGTGCGACATCGATACCGATGGGCGCGGTCAAGACGACCGCGGCCGCGTTGTTCACCAGGTCCGACAGGAACATCGTGAACACCAGGACAATCGTCAGGACAACCGCAGGCGACATGTGATCTGCGACTCGCAGCAGCGTGTCTGCGATCAACTGGGCCCCGCCGCTGGTCTCCAGCGCCTCACCCACCGGGATCATGGCGCCCAGTAGGATGATGATGGGCCAATCGATGCTGTCATAGGCTTCGCGCAGAGAGACGAAGCCGCCGATCACCATGATCACGACTGCGGCAACAAACGCGATCTGCACCGGCACCACGCTCACGGCGGACAACAGCATCGCCGCACCGAAAATCGCCAGCGGCGGGATCAGTTGTTGGGGCCGGCCGATGCGGATCTCGCGCTGCGCCAGCGGCAGGCATCCCAGCACTGCCAGCGACTGCCTGGCCGTCTCGACGGGGCACTGCAGCAGCAACACATCTCCGGCGCGGATGCGGATGCGATCCAGCCGTGCACGCAGGCGCCGGCCCTGCCGCGAGACGGCCAGCAGATTAACCCCGTACCGGCGGCGCAGATCGAGGCTGAACGCAGTGCCCCCGACCAGCAGCGATTCATCCATGACCACTGCCTCCATCAGCCGGACTTCATCCGACTGGAGGTCCTCGCTGATGATCCGCTCGCTGCCGACCAGTTCGACGCGTGCCTTCGCGACCAGTGCCTCCAGGCCGCCCGTGTCGATCTGCAGAACCAGGATGTCGCCGGCGCGAAACTCGGTGCGAGGCGATGGCGCCAGCCGTCGCTCGCCATCCCGCACCAGCCCCAGTAAGTTGATGCCGTTTTCGACAAAGGCATTGATTTCGGGCAGCCGCTTGCCGACCAGCCTGGAATCCGCGGGCAGCCTCACCTCGGTAATGTACTTCTCGACCTCAAACAGGTCGTCGGTAGCAGACTGGCCCTGGCGCCTGGGGATGAGCCGCCAGCCGATCAGCAAAATGAAGAGGAGGCCGGCAATGGTCACACCGACGCCAACCGGCGCAAAGTCGAACATGCGAAAAGGGAGACCTCCGGCCTGAACGCGATAGGAGGAGGCGATGATATTGGGCGGCGTGCCGATCAGTGTAGTCATGCCGCCCAACAGCGAGGCCGCGGCAAGCGGCATCAGGAGCGCAGAGGTCGGAATACCTTTCTTGTGGGCCACCGTGATGGCCACCGGCATCGTCAATGCCAGCGCTCCGATGTTATTCATGAACGCGGACAGTGCAGCGACGATAACAATGAGCGCAGCCAGCTGCAGGGTCACACCTCCCTGCAAGCGCAGCAGGCGGTTGCCGCTGAGATCGATGGCGCCCGAATTCTGCAGCGCACGGCTGATCACCAGCACGGCAGCGACGGTGATGACCGCGGGATTGCTGAAGCCATCGAACGCGGACTCCACCGGCACGAGCCCGGTAAAAACAACGATCAGCAACGCCAGGAGCGCCACCACGTCGAACCGCCAGCGGCCGGTGACGAAGAGGACGAGGGTCAGCAGGAGGGTGCCGAAGATGATCCACTGTTGGACGGTCATGCCGAGCCTCCCCGGGGTCCCTTGCAGATTCAGGCCGGATAAACGATCGCCACCACCGTGAATGCCACCAGCGTGACCAGGGTCATTAGCGACAGGCTGTTGACCACAAAGGTGCGTTCATCCTCGGGCGCGGCGCCCATGTAAAGCGGCGCGACGAACGGTGCGGGCAGCACGAACATGGTCATCACTGCAGCGCGGAACAGCGGATCGCCGTCGAGCAGCGTGTTGACGACCAGCGCGATCAGGAGCAGCCCTGCCGGAACCCACAGCGCCAGCCGGAGCACCGTCGCGCGCGCGGGCAGCGCCAACGCATTCCGCTGGATGCGCACCTCGTAGCCGATGACCGTGGCAATCAGGGGCGTGGTGATCGCGCCGAGCATCTCGACCGTGCGAAAGACTGCGTCGGTGGGAGGAAACCCTCGCAGCGGCGCGACCAGGCCGAGCCGGTTGACGAGGATGCCCAGGAAGATCGCCACGATGACGGGGGTCTTGAAGAAGCCAACCACCGTATCGCGCAGGGACATGCGCCCGGTTGCAAGCTGCGAAATCCACGGCACGAGGACAAAAAAGACGAAGAGGACCTGGCCCAGGTCGACGACCGCGAACTTGAAGATGTTGGCGGTCCCGTACACTGCGCCATAGATGGCATACCCCATCATGCCGGCCTCGAAGCCGGTCATCAGGCTGGGCGTGTAGGCCGAACGAAACCCGAGACGCGACCAGGTGGCGCGTGCCAGCAGAAGCACCAGCACGCACGCCACAAACACCAGGGCCACGAGCACCAGGTGACGCCCTTCGAGGGCCACTCCCGCGAACGCCAGGAAGAGCGCACAGGGTAACGTCACGTTCACGACGAGCTTCTTCATCCCCGCGACCATCGCATCGGAGAGGAAGTGGGTCTGGCGGAAGAACGCGCCAAGAAGAATGAGCAGGAGAACGGGCAGTACTTTGGAGAGCGCGGTGAGGTAGATCATTGAGCTATCGTTTTTATCCGCCGCTGATCAAATGAATGGCTTGCATCTCGGCACCGTCCGGGACGAGGGTCGTGCCGAAATCCTTGCGCAGTATAACACGCCCGTCGATCTTGACGACAATCATTCTGAAGCTGAATTTGAGCGCGTCGAGCACGTCCTGCACGGTCATGCCGTCCCGGTGCTCAACGTCGTACTGGCCGTTAACACGAATCATGGCGCCATTATATCTTAAAAGGCAAAGAGCACGGAGACCTTGCCAATTCATCTCCGTGCTCTCTTTGTCCTATCCGGCGGAAAATCAGCTGTGCGCCTTCACGACCTCCACCACCTCCGGGAAGTCGATCCCCAGCTCCCGCAGCTTCTTCACCATCGGGATGCCGTTCGCATTCCAGCCGCGGCGCTTGTAGACCGCGTCGATCAGGCCCTCGTACTGCGCCTCACGATACTTACGCAGCGCGGCGACCTTCTCCGGCGTGCTCATCCCCGTGGGATCGATGCCCACCTTCTCCACCAGCTGCTTGTCATAGCGCTCCGCGCGGCTCTCGTATTCCTCCACCGTCACCGGCCCGGCGGAGCGGTACGGGATCGCGTCGTGCTCGCGCGTGCCAGCACCCATCCGCACGTTGAACACGCGCTGGAAGTTGTAGACCCGCTC
>CAYLZG010000050.1:0-303 GCA_964387985.1 uncultured Anaerolineales bacterium
CTGAAGGGCAAGATCTGGCGCATCGGCCTGATGGGGCACAGCAGCCGCCGGGAGAACGTGACGCTGCTGCTGGCCGCGCTCAAGGCGCTCACCACTGCGGCTTAGTTGCCAACCCGGGCGAGGCCGTACTCCAGGATCCCGCGCGGTTCTGCGCCGCGCTCCAGCGCTTGCTGCAGGACGGCCTTCGCTTCCCGGGGGTCGTCCCGATATTGCTCGTGCACGATCGCGGCCCAGACGTTCGGCTCCACCCGGGTAGGGAAGCGCCACATCCATTGGGAGTAGATCCATAGAAGATCCGAAGCC
>CAYLZG010000050.1:313-19380 GCA_964387985.1 uncultured Anaerolineales bacterium
GGTCCTCTGCGGCCAGGCTGCGGCGCAGTGCTTCGAACGGTGCATAGGCTGAGAGGGGATCCGCCATGTCCAGCGAAACCTGTCGCTGGAACGCAGCGAATGCCGCGGCGTCATCACCCTGCACCGCATGAAGGCTTCCCAACAAGCTGTACGCGTGCGCCTGACCCGCATCGATGGACGTCCCCCGCAGAAGGTGTGCCTGGGCTGCGGCCAGCGTGCTTGCAGGCGCCGCAGTGTCGTTGCGGGCTGCAAAGAGCAATTTATGGGCCTGCAGCGCGCCCAGGTTCAGCCCGCGAATTCCTGGCAGTAGCAGGCTCAGGACGAGCACCACCGGCGCCAGGGCCCAAGGCAGCGCGGCCACCACCCGGCTGCCTCTGCGTTGCCCGGAGATCGCTGGTCCTGAGCGCGCCTGCCCGTAAGCCGCCGCAAGCAGCCCCAGCAGCACCCAAAGCAAGACCCCGAATTTGGGATGCCAGAGCGTGTCCGTCTGGTTCGCCAACAGGTACGACAGCAGCCCGGCCGCCAATCCGATCGCCAGAGCCATTTCGTCGCGGCTGGCGCGCGCACGGCCGATCCGCACCACCATCACCAGAGCAGCAATGAACAGCCCGATGAAGGCCAGCAGGCCCGGCAGACCCAGGTCCAGGCTGACCTGCAGGAAAACATTGTGCGCATGCGGCTCGGGGCCGATGAAGACCCCCGGGTAGAAGTTCGATTGCACCAGGGGAAATGTGTCCAGCCCAATCCCGGTGAAGGGCATACCGCGGATCATCGCCAGCGCCCGGCTCCACATGTCGAGGCGCAAAGCGACTCCGATGCCCAGCGTGTCCTGTGTCGACAGCAGGCGGGCACTAAGGGCCTGGAGGTCCAGCCTGACCGCGGCCCACCCGGCCAGTCCGGCCGCGGGGAGCAGCGCGAGCAGGAACCATCGACTGCGCCAGACGGCCAGCAAGGCGAGCCCACACGCTGCGCCCACCAGTCCTCCCAATGACTGCGTCAATGGCAAGACCGCGGCGATGATCAGGGCTGCCAGCCCACAGGTCCCGCGCCGCCACGGATCGCGGCCGAAAAAGGCAACGCTGGCAAGGACTGGCAGCACGGTCGCCAGCGCCATTCCCATCACCCGCGGGTGGATGAGCTGACCGTCCTCCGGATCGGTCAGCAGTGCGGGCAGCCTGTCGTACACCTGGGGCAGGTTGAGCAGCCGCACCGCATCCCACTTTGTGGCGACCAGGGTGAGGAGCACGATGCCCAGGCCTCCGGCAGCCATGAGAAGTGTTAGCAGGCGCAGCGTCCGGCGATCTCGTGCTGCGTTTGCCAGTCCATAGTAGATGGCTACGCCGAGCAGTAGCCGCCAGAAGGCGGGAAGGCTCGTCTGCACATCGACGGAAGCGTAGAGGCCCACGCCGGCCATCAGGAGGAGGCAGATCAGGGGAAGGTCGGCTGGCGTTCGGACAGTGAAGGCGCCCGTTGCCAGCCGCCGCACGACCCACGTCAGCAGGATGACACCCAAAGCAAAGGGCGCCCAGGTGCCCGGGAAGAGCAGAAATGGCGCAGCGGCCGCGAGCAGCCAGAGCTCATATCGTGCGACGATGTGCCACCAGCGCAAATCCACGGTGCGGGAGTGCTCACCAGGTTTCAGGATCGCCTGCTACCCTTTCCGAATGAAGTGCGGCATCTCTGCAGGCAAGGGAAGCGACAATTCCACGAATCCTGCATAGACCCCGTTCTCATACCAAGGGGCCTGGTAGATCAGTTTCCGTTTCCCGGCCCTCTCGATCGTGTAGATGTTCGCCTGCCCGCTGGACAGCATCTCCACCAACTTCGTGCGTGCAGGCTCCGGATGGCAGTCCAGGATGTTCGTACCGATCAGACTGCGACCACCCTCCTGCGTGTCCGCCGCATGGTCATTCATTTCGAGCATGACGCCATTCCGGTCACACACCCAGACCGTGCACGGAAACTCCTTCACCCAGTCGTGTTCTGACATGCATTCTCTCCTGGCGAGCGGCGACTACTTCTTCGTCGTTGTCTTCGGCTTCGGTTTCGGTTTCGCCTTAGGCTTAGTGGTGGTCTTCGGTTTTGCGGTGGCCTTAGGCTTCGGCTTGGCCTTGGGCTTGGCGGTGGTCTTTGGTTTCGGCTTGGCCTTGGGCTTGGCTGCGGTCTTCGGTTTGGCCTTGGGCTTGGCGGTGGTCTTTGGCTTCGGCTTGGCCTTGGGTTTCGCTTTGGGTTTCGCCTTGGCGGTAGTCTTTCCGATGCCCAGCGCTTTGAGGACCGCCTGGATGATCATCAGGGCGGTCTTGCTGTCGATGCCGGTCTTCTTCGCTAGTTCTGCGGGCAGACCGGTGGACTCCAGCGACGCGGCGTTGAGCGGCTTACCCCCTGTGGCAAGACTGGCAAGGTCGGCAAGCCCGACCGGTTTGTCTCCGGAAGCCGTCTGCTGCTTGCCGGGCCTGAGCAGGGCGCCCAGCACCAACGGCAGAGCTGCCGAAAGCGCGGAACGGGATACCCCGGATCTCTCGGCGATCCCATCAAGACCCAGCCCCGCGCCTTCGCCGCCGCCGCCAAGAAGCCCGGTCAGCAGGTCGCCCAGGTCCGCGGAGGGCGGCGCAGCCGCGCTTTCAATTTCTTTCTTGCTCTGCCCGCTCAGCGCCGCGTTGAGGTCCAGCAAGCGTGTTGCCTCCGTGCCGCCCTCCTGTAGCTGGCTGTCGTCCTGTTGTGGGTCGCTGCCGGGCGCCACCGGCTGTGCTGCTGTCTCGTCTTGTGGGTTCATGGTCGAGAGCCTCCAACTGGTGCTGGTCGTTGATCACACGGTATTGTACACCGGACTGGTCGACTAGAGATGTTCGAATCCCCGAGGTGTGCCTTAGCGCTCACCCGGCCGCTGCATCAGATCATCCGCAATCTCGACAGCGGCACTGATAATGCCCGGGCAGATGGTGGTGAAGACGTTGCGCGCGCGCGCCCAGGCGAGGCCATCGGGTGTGGTCATATCAGCCTGGATAAGATCCCGGCAGTGGAGTGCGCCTGTACGGGCCTCGAAGCGGCGCAAGAATTCGGCTGTGATTGCATACATTGCTTCCTTGGCGTCCTTATCTGCCACAGGAGACCCATGGCGGAGGCCCAGCGCCATCAGCGCACCGGATGCTGCACCGCAGACCTCGCCCCGCCTGCCCATGCCGCCGCCAAATGGCACAGCAAGACGCATCGCGACGTCAAGGGGCAGGCCCAACTCCTCCGCAAAGGCCGAGAAGGTTGCTTGTGCGCAGTTGAATCCCTCACGATGGCGAGCGTCAGCGATTTGGGTGAGATGAGATCGGGTCATGTCCTGTGCTCTCCGCGTTCGTTTTTGGTCTGAGGTGTGGCAGTATAGCATATACTTCCGCTTGATCGCCAGAGCACCACACCGCCCTATCAGCAAAGGGAGGCGTATCCACTGATCAGCGATCAGTCATCTTTCTGAGCGGGCAGCAGCCGCCCTACGCTGCCGTCCGCAAGCGCCCCGGTGTGGATGCCCAGCCGCTTCAGATCTGCGGTCACGTCTGCAGGGAGTGCCTGGCCGGCCATCTTCTGGTTCAGCACCCCACCCATCAACACCGGTGCATCTACGCACCGCCGGTTCAGCTCCGCCTGCAGTTGCCGCGCGTATTCGAGCGCCATGCCATTATGTGTGCTGAGGAGGATCGCTTCGACCCCGTGCTCCGCTGCGCCTTCCGCCACGTCGGCCGCGTTCTGCTCTGGACCCAAGCTGACCACAGCCGCGCCTGCCTGGCGCAGCAGCGCCTCCAGCACGAAGAGCGCGTGTTGGTGGACATCGGTGGAAGCTAGCAGCAGCCTTCTCCCTTCCATCAGGCCTCGTATCCTTGCGGTAGTGAAGAAGGGCAAGTGCTCTTCGATGATCGCCAATGAGTGTGCGCACATGTCCGTGGGTGCCAGGGGCTGCCGGCGTCCGGTGTCCTCGTTCAGATCACCGGCGCCGAAGTGCCTCTCGAATTCGACCGGCCCCAAGCGTCTGAGTACATACAGTAGCTCGAGGGGATTGTGGATGTCCACACCCGCATCTGCCAGCCCGGCCAGCGCGTCTTCGCAGATCCGTTTACCCATCTCCACCATCTGGCGCGCGAAGGCACGGGCCGGCCCGAAGTCCACCGCCCGGTGCATTCGTCGCGCCGCACGCTCGACCTGGCGACCGAAAGTCTGGCTCTCAGCGATCTCCTCAGCGGATGGGATGCGGATGGCTTCGGTGATCGGGAGAGGATGTACCGCGTGCCCGGTTGGACACTCCAGTTGGGCCAGGATGTCCCAAAGCAGGTACTCACCCACGACCGCCCAGTTATGCGGGAAATCGTGAGTGAGCGAGATGGTGTCGCCGTAGATCATCGAGCCGATGCACTCATGATCGTGGATCTCGTCCAACGCGAAAACCCAGCCCACTCGCTTGACCGGGTCGGTGGTCAGCCCCCCGATGCAATGGCTGAGCCGGGCGCCGAGCAAGTTCTCAACAATATAGCGCTCCAGGTAAGCCCAACCTGCCACGGTGGCGCAATCGAAGAAGAGCGCTGCGAACCCATCCTCCAGGTAGGAGTGGAGCAGCAGCCCATCCTCGCGACGCGCACCCAGGATCGCGATCGCGCGGATCGTCTCGGCGACTGTCGTCACTGGGTCCTTCCACATGGGTGCTTCATGCGCAAAGTACTGCGACAGGTTGCCGATGGTGGTGACACCGGCCTGGAGCGCGTGAATGGTGTTGGTGGTTGCCGCAGGAAACCCGATCATGAAATCGCCCATGTGGGGCTGGATTGGAACGACCTGGCCGATCTCGCGCCATTCGGCCAAGGTCGTGATGAGTGGGCCTGTCTCTGCGGGGATGCTGTTGCGTAAGGCCTCTGGCACAGCCATGCGCCGGTCGAGGCAGATGCCTGCACGGTCGACGCGATAGCCTCCATCCCTGGCAACCTGGTGGATGTGACGCAGAGCTTCTGCCGTCGCGGGCCAGGAATCCATGCCGGCATGGGCATGGTACATGATGGTCCCATCGGCCTTGCAGCGCTCCTTGTACTCAGCCTCAGAGGCAACCTCCTGCTGCTCGCAGAAAAGCGAGCGACCCAGGGTCAGCTCTGCTGCGATGGCGCGCCCTTCGGCGGTCAGTGAGCTTGCGTCGGGAAGCTCGACCGAAAGCAATGGCCGGATGAGCTGGCAAAGGCTGGCAGCAGAAGCGCTCTTCACTCTCATGGAGCCCATTGTAGCACAGCGACAGGGGGTTCAGGTTGTGCGGGCCGCAGGTTCCGGGTATGATGCCCATACACTCTGAAGATCATCGGTGGCAGCATAGCAGATGACACAATCCCATCTGGTCCTGGCCGTCCTTTGGGATCTTGACGGCACCCTTCTGAACTCGCGCGAGCTACACTGGCTGGCATGGCGCGAGTCGCTGGCCGGCGAAGGCTTCTCGCTCAGCCGGGAGCAGTTCGATGCAGCGTTTGGCCAGCGCAACGATGCCTCGCTGGCGGGCTGGCTTGGCCCAGGCGCCGACCGCGCGGAATTCGCCCGTATCGCCGGCGAGAAAGAGGAGCGCTATCGCAGGCTGGTGCGCAAGCGCGGGGTCGAGCTGCTGCCGGGCGTTGAGATGTGGCTGACGCGCCTGGCTGCCGCCGGATGGCAGCAGGCGCTGGCCACATCGGCTCCACGGCTGAACGTGGATGCGATCCTGGAAGTGTTAGGCATAGCCAGCGTCTTTGCGACAGTTGTCACCGCAGAGGATGTGGTGCGGGGCAAGCCCGACCCCGAGGTATTCCTGACTGCAGCAAGGTGGCTTCGCGCCCCGGTGTACCGCTGCGTGGTGGTGGAGGATGCGCCGGCCGGGATCGAAGCCGCGCGGCGGGCAGGCATGCGCTGCATCGGTGTCGGTCCCCTTTATGCCGGCCTCAGGGCGGACCTTGCTGCACCCTCGCTGGCTGCCCTGGAGGAGGATGCGTTCGATCGGGTGCTGGAAGACCTGGACCGCTGAAGGGGGCGGCCCCGCAGTAAGCGATCATGTCCGCTGGAAGAAAAGGCCTCTACCGGGGCTGATCTGTTGGTAGAGGCCATCGATCCCATCGAATCAGAGTATCATGGGGCGGCTGCATCCCTTTGTCGCCGCTCATCGTCCAACACTCCTGTGTTGGTTTCCTAGTTCCTACGATGGTGGCTGGTTCGCGCTCCAGGTTTGCTCAGCACGTCCCGCCAATACCATGCCGCTGTGTAGCCAGCTTCATCGAGACGCTCTTCGCTTACCTGTCCACCATCCTGAATCTCGTGCAAGACCTCGATCCGCATCTCCTCCCAGTCTCGCCGCGTTTCTTCAATGCTGGAGGATCTACCCGCTTTCCGAAGACGCTTCATCGTGCCATCTCCTTTCGGGTCAGCCCCAGGCAATTAAAGTATAGCACCGCGGGGGAACCGGGTCAATGGTTTGTGACGGCGTGAAAACGGTCACATACGCGGTCAGCCCGGCGTCTTGCCGGCCGCGAGGGCACGCGCCAGAACTCGTTCGGCCGCTTTTACCAGCGGCATGTCGATCATCGTGCCATCCAGGCTGAATGCGCCTTGGCCGGCCTCCTGGTGTTCTCGCATCGCATCCATGATGCGAAGGGCATGGCGGATAGTGGCATCATCCGGCGTGAACGCCTCCTGTACGGGACCGATCTGGTTCGGGTGGATGACCTGTTTGCCTGCATAGCCCATCTGACTGGCCTGCGCTGCCTCTGCGATCAGCCCTTCCGTATCCCCGTAATCGACATACACCATATCGATCGCCTGCAGACCATACGCCGCGGCATGGGTGACTACGGCGCTGCGTGCATAGAATACTTCCCAGGCCGCGGGGGTTCGGATCGCGCCGATATCGCCCGCAAGATCCTCTGCGCCGAAAATCAGCGCCTCAAGGCGGGCATCACTTCTGGCGATCTCCTTCAGATTCACGATGCCGAGCGCGGTCTCGACCATGACAATGAGGACGATCGCACCTTGGGGCCATCCGTTCGCCTGCTCGGCGGCGGCGATGCGGTCGCTGGCCCAGCAGACCGCATCGCCGTCCTCCACCTTCGGGATCACGATCCCGTCGGGCCTGGTCTCCAATCCCGCGGCCAGGTCATCCGCCTCCATCCCCGATCCGACGGGGTTGATGCGCACCAACCGCTCAGCACGCCCGAAATCCAGTCGGCGAAGGGCCTCAGGTATGGTGCCACGCGCCTCAGCCTTTCGGTTCAGAGCGACGCCGTCCTCCATATCGAGACAGACACAATCCACATCCAGGGTTGTGGCCTTACGGATCTTCCGTTCATCATGGCCCGGGATGTAGAGCAGAGCTCTCCGCGCACGCATGGAACCTCCGATGCTTTCCCCATTTGCAGGGGATCTGGCTGCCTTTAGGGCTCAGTCAGGATGTGGAATCGCGATCGAATGGCCGCATCCACTTCCGCAGCGAACCCCGGTGCCCTGGGACCGGCCAGTAGCCGGGAGACGCGGGCTGCAGCGCGCAGGCGTGTGTCCTGTTTTCCCGCATCTTCCCATGCCGTCCGGTTGCGCCGGTCGGAGACATGGGGTTGGAAGTATTCCGAGCGCATGTATTGAAGTGTGAGGGGATCGGTCAGGTAATGGCCTCCCGGCCCGACCCGGTCGATCGCCTCCACCGCGAGGCTTTCGGACGCCAGGTTGACGCCTTGCAAGACCCGCATGGCCATCCCGACAATCTCGTCGTCGATCACCGCCTGTTCCAACGAGGCGGCACTCATGTTGTTGATCATCCCAAAAGCATGGTGAATGTAGTTGGCGCCGCTCATGGCTGCCAGCAGCAGGGTGGCCATCTTTTCGTAGCCCGATTGTGCATCCGGCACTTTGGCATCGGTCATGCCTCCGGAACAGTAGATCGGTATCCGGTAAAAGTGCGCCATTTGAGCGGCTGCTGCCTGCATGACTCCAAACTCGACCGCACCGCCCAGGTAGCCTCCGCTGCGCATGTCAGCTATGCCAGGGATGTAGCCGGCCAGCACTGGCGTGCCTGCACGCGCCAGTTGAGAGAGCACGATGCCGCTCAGCTGCTCCGCGTTGAGCTGGGTCAGCGTGCCGGCCAGGGTCACCGGAGAGGTGGAGCCCGCCATGGGTGCGGAAGAGAGAGCCAGAGGGAGCCCATGCCGGCACCACGCCAACAGGATATCGGTCACCGCGGTATCGAGATGCAGTGGACTGACCATCCAGCACGTAATCGCCGATACGATAGGCCGTGACCGCAGCGCCTCCATCGAGCCGGCGACGAGCGTCGCCAGCTCGATGACCTGGTGCGCACCTTTCACTGAGTCCACACCGCCCATCACGTGCTTCGTCGTGTTCGTCAGGCACGTGTAGAAGCGATTCACCGGGACATCCTCCGCGGGGATGTCAGTGGGATAGATGGGCATCACCACGAAGTCGCAGGCGGGAAGCTTATCGACAAGGGCGACCATCTGCTGCAGGTCGGCCAGCCGGGCAGGCCGCACAGCGTCAGTCCCAGGATCGAGGACTGCGGTTGGCGACCCCCCGGTGCCCGCGTAAACCCTTTTCCCCTCAAGCAGGATATCATTTGCCGGGTCGCGGCCAGCCAACAGTACGCTCGATGGCGCGAACTCAAGGGCTTTCTGCACCATTTGCTCGGAGATGTAGACCCTCGCACCATCGATGCGCGCACCACCCTGTCGAAACAGGTCACGGGCAGTCTCGTGCTCTGCGTGCACCCCAGTGCGTTCCAGCACTGCCACGGATGCCTCATGCACGCGGTGGATGTCGTCCTGGGTAAGTGGGCGGTACTGCCCGCCTGCGGGACCGGGCCTGGGCATGGCTCCTCCTTCGATTTCCGGCTCACTCCGCCTTGGCGCGGCGGCGGTTCATCACCGTAGTGATGGTTTCTTCGGCTGCCGCAGGCAGGCCAGGCACCTTGTGGTCCCGCAAGATCTTCTTTGCGCGCCGGTTCGCACGCTGGGTCAGATCCTGGCTTCCCGAAGCCACCCAGGAATCGTAGCGGTTGCGATCGAATAGCTTTGGGTGCCACTGGGCCCACCGCCAGTTATCCAGCGTGTGATCATCGGCCAGGAATCCGCCGCCTGGTCTGGCCCGGTGAATCGCCTCGCGCGCCAGGGTGCGTTCGCTGACCTCGACACCGTCCATGATGAATCGTACATTGCTGATGATTTCGTCCGTGATCACCAGCATCTCCATGGAGGAGGTCGAACCATACTCGATGTAGCCGACATCGTGGACCAGGTTGCAGCGCGTCAGGAAGGCGCTCATGACGGTGATCGATGCCTCGATGCCTGCCTGGGCGTCAACCACCTTGCTGTCGGTGGCGCCGGCAGCTCCCCACACCGGGAGATCGTAGCTACGCGCGATGTCGCACCAGGCCATCATCCCAGCGGGCCACTCGGGCGCACCGTAGGCAACGATCGTGGAACCCATGTCCAGCGCCGCGGTATTCATGCCGTACAGGAATGGGCTGCCCTTGCGCACGAGCTGCGTGAGAATCAGCCACACCAGGCACTCTGCATTACCCAACGCGAGCGCGCCTGCCAGAGTAATCGTGCCGCCGCCCCCGGTGTTCGGTGATGGCGGATACGTCACTGGAATGCCTTTTTCGGCGCAGAACAGCAACTTGTCGACTGATTCATCCGGGAAGAGCAGGGGCGAGATAGGCTCCGCATACAGGATGAGGAACGGCTTCTCGCGAAGCTCGGTCTCACCACCTGCGACAGCGCAGGCAATCTCGTAGATGTCCTCCATGTCACGCCGGTTGTTGGCCGTGTAGCAGATAGGCTTGACCGAACCGCGCATCATGGCAACAAACTCGTCGACATAAGCATCCATCGGGTTGACATCGACCGGGTTGCCCATCGACATGATGAAGTCGATCTGCTCAAGACCATCGCAGAGTTGGGCGATCCTCCGCACGTCCTCCGTCGTCGTGAGGCGGCGTTCGCCTGTATCAACATCGATCGTGTAGATGCAGTCCGACCCGGATCCGAAGAAGACCTTCCCGGCCTGCAGCGGCATGGTCTGCTGGCCGAGCCGGTTGCACATGGGGATACGCGCGGGCGCACTGGCAATGGCGCTCATCACCATATGCTCGGGGATCTTGATCTTGCCGTCAGACTCCCATGCGCCGGCCTCCAGTAGCAGGCTGGCCGCGCGCTGGTTTTTCATCACAATGCCCGTATTGGCCAATATGTCCAGCGTTGCGTTGTGGATCTCCCTGATCTGTTCGTCTGACAACATGCGAGTCGTCGGATGCAGGGTCGAGACAGGTACCTGGTTGGTCATGATCTTTCCTCTTTTGCTCCAAAAAGATTGTGAGTTGGATGGCGCGATGTATTGTCTGCCAGTCCACCTGTGGGTGGCTGGCCGGTAGGGCGAAGAGCAATATCACTGTGCAGGATTCGGGAGGGTATGCAAGGGAAAACAGCGACCACGCCCGGTAAGGGCATGAAATGAGCCCTGGAGCGTTCGTTGCTCGAAAGATGACGCGGTGGGGTCTTCACCACCGTGAAAGGGCAGGATGCACCCGTGGACATACTCTGTGCGCCTAGACCTCTCGGATATCCACGATTTCCTGGTCCGGGATCTGGCCCAATGTCGCGCGGGCCTCGTCCATCGTTACCTTCAGCTTGATCACGGCATCCCATTTGCCTGGCGCCTTCGGGCTGGGCGACCCGCCGCAGGCTTCAATGCCCCAGCCGCGGGCCGCAATAGCCGATACCAGCTTGGCCAGCTCACCGGGGACTCCGGATGGCATGCGAATGGTGACGCGGACGCCGTGTTCGCGTGCCGCCATGAGCTCCGAGAGCTGGGCGAGCAGATCCAGCTCGGTGAGGATGCCGACCAGGATGCCCTTCTCCACCACGGGAAGGCAGCCAATCCGCTTCTCGACCATGATGCGGGCGGCTTCTTCGATCGTGAGGTCGGAGTCGATTGTGACGACTTCCGGCACCTTCAGCATGACGTCGCTGACCTTCAAGCTGGACAGGGTTCGGGCAATGTCCCAGACCGAGAGGCTGCCCAACCGGCCCGGATCGACCAGCAGTCTCTGCCGGGTGACCAGCCCCAGCAAGCGCTTGCCGTCTCCCACAACGGGCAGGTGCCGGATCTTGTTCTCCCCCATGAACTTCTGCGCTTCGACGACGGACAGCTGTTGGGTAGCCATCAGCGGATGCCGCGTCATATAATCTCTCACTAGCATGCGTGTCTCCTCCCAAGGCAGCGCGTGGCTGCAGAATCCGGACGTTGGCTAGGCCCGGGTCGATGCTGAAGGCACGGTGATGACAGCTTCCATGCTGCGCAGTTCTTCCAACGGGATGTGACAGGCGATGCGATGCCCGTTGCCGTTATCCAGCCAGGGCGGTTCTTCGCGTTCGCAGATGTCACCGACCTTGCGCGGGCAACGTGTGTGAAAGCGGCAGCCACTGGGCGGGTTGAGCGCACTAGGCACCGTGCCGAGCAAACGAACGTGTTTCTGCTCGGCGCGCGGATCCGGTATGGGCACCGCGGATAACAGTGCTTCAGTGTAAGGATGATAGGGCGGTCCGTAAATAGCCTCTGCCGGTCCGATTTCCACGACTTTTCCCAGGTACATCACCGCGATGCGATCGCAGAAAAACCGGACGACGCTGAGGTCATGGGCGATGAAGGCCAGCGTGGCCCCCAGCTCTTTCTGTATCTCCAGCAGCAGGTTCAGCACCGCAGCCTGCACCGAGACATCGAGCGCAGAGACCGGCTCGTCGCACAGCACCAGGCCCGGGCGGGCCGCGATGGCACGTGCGATGCCCACGCGCTGCTTCTCACCGCCGCTCAACTGGCGCGGGTAGCGATCGTAGTAACGCTCGCCCAGCTTCATCATGTCAAGCAGCCGCACCACCTCGTCGCGCACCTGGTTGGCAGGCACCGTCTTAAAACGACGCAGCGGCCGTCCGATCTGGTAGCCCACGGTGAAAGACGGGTTCAGGGTCGAGTCAGGGTTTTGGAAAACCATCTGCATCTCTCGGATGGTATCCAACGTGCGGGTTGAGACAGGGCCGGAGATGTCGACGCCCATGAACTCGAACTCGCCCCCGGTCGGCCGCTCCATGCCGACGATCGTCTTGACCAGCGTACTCTTGCCGCAGCCTGATTCGCCGACGATGCCCAGGGTGTGCCCCTTCTTGATCTCAATACTGACGTCATCGACCGCCTTGACCAGGAGTTTTTCGCGCGAGAGGAGCTTGCGGGACGGCGCCTGGTAGAAGGTCCGGGCATTCTGGACGCGCAGGATGGGCTCAGCCATGCCATCGGGCGGCATGGCCACATGGGCCAGGAGATCCTCGGGTGGTTGCCAGACGGACTCCCGGATCTCTTCGGCAAAGTGGCAGCGTGCCAAGTGGTCGGTATACAACTCGCGTAGTTCCGGCTTGCGGAGGCGGCAGTCCTCGCGGGCATAATCACAGCGGGGCTCGAAGATGCAGCCGGGCGGCAGTGCACCGGGCGAAGGCACCCGGCCCCGGATCGGGTAGAGGACGCTGTCGCGCTTGTCAGTGCCCAGGCGCGGCACGCAGCGCAGAAGCCCCTGGGTGTAGGGGTGCTGAGGTCTCGCAAACAACTCTTGCACCGATGCGCGTTCCACGATCTCGCCCGCATACATCACGGCGACCCGATCGGAGACACGGGCCACCACGCCGAGGTTGTGGCTGATGTACATGATGGCGGTTTGGAATTCGTGCTGCAGCTCACTCACGAGATCCAGGACGGCAGCCTCCACGGTGACGTCCAGGGCAGTTGTAGGCTCGTCCATGATCAGGAGCGCAGGATCGTTCAGAAGGGCCATGCCGATGACCACACGCTGTTGCTGGCCGCCCGAAAGCTGGTGCGGATAGCGACGTACGACATTCGCCGGATCCGGCATGTGCACCCGCTTCAGCATCTCAATACATGCGTCCTCGGCCTCCTTGGCCTTCATGTGCCGGTGGACAATCAGCACCTCTGCCATCTGATCGCCGATGCGCATGGAGGGGTTCAGTGCAGCCATGGGGTCCTGGTAGACCATCGCAATGCGATCGCCGCGAATGCGGCGCAACTCCTCTGGAGATTGTCCTACCAGGTCCTGGCCTTGAAACAGGATGCGCCCATCGACGATTCTGCCGTTACGTCCCAGGAAGTTCACGATGCCGAACGCAACGGTGCTCTTGCCGCACCCGGACTCTCCCACGATGCTGAAGGCTTCTCCGCGCCTGATCTGCAAGCTCACGTCGCGGACAGCCGGCACATCACCGCGGCGTGTCTCGTAGGAAATGGCCAGGCCCTGGATGTCCAGCACCGGTGTCTGAGGCTTATGTGCATCCATATGTTTCGTTCCTCATCAGGTTCGCGGCGGACATCACTGGTAGCGGGTAGACTCTTCGCGCAAGCCATCGGCGAAGAGATTCAGCCCTACCACCAGCGTGGCGATGGCCAGTGTGGGCCAGAGTACGCCCCACGGATTGACCCAGATGAACTTGCGCGCATTTGCGATCATACCGCCCCAGTCCGGCGTAGGCGGCGGCAGCCCCAGGCCCAGAAAACCCAACGTGCCGATGGCGAAGACTGCGTAGCCGACGCGCAGCATCGAATCGATGATGAGTGGGCCGCGCGCATTGGGAAGAATCTCCGCGAACATCACGTAGAGCGGGCTCTCACCGCGCAGCCGGGCCGCAGCAATGTAGTCACGCACGCGGATATCGAGGGTCAGACTGCGCACCAGCCGGGCAATGCCCGGCGCACCCACGAAGGTGATGGCAATGACCACGTTGACGGCGGAGGCCCCGATCGCTGAGATGATGATCAGGTACAGCAGGATCGTGGGAAATGCCATGATTGCGTCGAGGATGCGCATGACAACCTCATCGATCAGACCGCCGTAGTAACCGCCCAGCAGTCCCAGGAACGTCCCCAAAATCACCGCGGCGAGGACGGAAAGGGGCGCCAGGGTCAGGATTGTGCGGCTGCCATAGATCAGCCGCGACAGGATGTCGCGACCCAGGTGGTCGGTTCCTAAGAGGTGTGCGGCGGAGGGCGCCTTGTTCACCGCCTGGCCGTCCTGTGCAGAGGGGCTGTATGGCGCAATGACCGGCGCCAGGATGGCGACTGCAATCCAGAACAGCACGAGGATCAGCCCGATCGTGGCGACCCGCGAGCTGGCGATCATCGAGAACATGTCGCGCAGACGGGCGAGAGGCCGGTTGCGGCTGGCTTGATCCAACGCTTGTCCGCTGGCTGTCATGTCGATCCTCCCTCTAGCTGAACCGGATACGCGGGTTCAGGAAGGTGTAGATGATGTCGGCGATCAGCTGTGTGCTGACGGCAATCACCACCATCACCAGAGCGCCTGCTTCGATGGCATTGATGTCCTTGAAGAGCGCCGAATCCAGCAAGTACAGCCCCAGTCCCGGATAACCGAACACCGCCTCGACCACTACGATGCCGCCGACCAACCAGTTGACATGGAGCATGATGACGGTGATCGGGGCCATGAGTGCGTTGCGTATCGCATGCTTCACAACGATGCGCCAGTAAGGCAGGCCCTTGAGGTAAGCCGTGCGGATGTACGGCGCGTTCATGACCTCGATCATGCTGGCCCGGGTCATGCGCGCGACATAGCCGACTTCCACGAGCGTGAGGGTCGCCACCGGCAGGATCAGCAACTTAGGGTCTTTCCAGGGTGCAATGTCGCTGGTGTAGACGGCGGCTCCGGGTAACAGCTTGAGCCAGAAGGCGAAGACTAGAATCAGGATAATGCCACTGGCGAATTCCGGGATTGAAGTCGTGATCAGGCTCATCAGCGAGATGGTACGGTCGGTCCGGCTGCCTTCCCGCAGCCCGGCCAGGATGCCGAACAGCAGAGCCAACGGCATGATGAAGACAAAGGCGATGCCTGCCAGGGTCAGGGAGTTGCGCAGCCGGCGCGCCAGGGTCGGTCCGACCGGGCGATTCGTGCGCAGCGAGATGCCGGGATCCCCACGCAGCAACCCCTTGCGGATGGGGTAGTACTGCTCACCGCTCGCCTCGGTCATCGTGCGGCCCGCGGAAGCGGGACCGGTGCGCTGTTCCTGGCTGTCCCGGCGCCACATAACCACGTGGCTTGCAGTGTCGACCCCCCAAAAGATGTCTTCGCCGTTAGCGTCCTGCTGCCATTCGGTCACCGGCGTCTCCTGCTGGGTGCCGTCGGGCAGCAGGCTGACTTCCATCAGTCCGGTGCCCTTCCGCGAGCGCCACTGTTTCAGCGTGCCGTCGGGTTCGACTGCCCACCAGGTTGCTTCACCCAGCGCGGTGGCCTGGTGCTGGGTCAGCGGCCGGCCGATCAGCCTGTTCAGGCGCCAGTCGTTCCCTACGAGCCAGTCGACGTAGCGCACCGCCAGCGGCTGATCGAGCCCCATTTGCACGCGGAGCAGATCGACCTGCTCCTGGGTCGCAAACTGGCCGAGGATATGGCGCGCCACATCGCCCGGCGCGATTTCTGAGATGCCGAAGATGACGATGGAGACCAGCAGCATGGTCAGCACCATGAAGCCGAGGCGGCGCAGGATGAAACGGGCCATTGCGAGGCTCTCCCTTTGGCTAGACGGGCTGGGTAGCGTCCGTGCCGTGGTTGTGGGGTGAAGACCTTCGTCATGCTGAGCGGGTGGCCGGTCCAGTCAACCCGCTCAGCATCACAGCCTGCACTAATTGCCTTGTGCGCAAGACGGTGCGGACACTACGCCGATTCGTCTATCCATGCCTCGTCGAGGATATCATAGTTGGTCGGATGGGCGGCGACGTTCTGCAGCTTCTTGTGGGCGATGTACCACACGCTGGTCCAGAACGGGATGGCGATGGAGCCGCGCTCTATTTGGATGTCTTCCAGCTTGCACATGATTTCGCGCCGCTTCTCGACGTCCAGCGTGAGCTCGGCTTCCTTGAGAAGCGTCGAAAACTCCTCGTCTACCCAGCCGCTTTCGTTCCACGCACCCGGCTTGCCATCGGGATCGGCCGTGTAAGCCAGGGCGAGTGACATGGTATCCAACGGGCGATGGGCCCAGATCGTGATACCCAGCGGAACCTCGGTCCAGATGTTCCAGTAGTCGCTGGATGGCAGGATGTTCAGCTTGATGTTGAAACCTGCGGCAGCGGCCGATTCCTTCAGCACCTGCGCGATGGCAGGCTCTGCCCGGGCCTGCTGTGTGGAGAGCTCCACCTCGAGCCCGTCGGGGTAGCCGGCCTCGGCCAGCAGCTTCTTGGCGCCTTCGGGATCGTAGGCCGGGATTTCTTTCGGGCAGTACGCAGGGTGCACGGGCGCAACATGCGCGTCCGGGCCCAGTTCACCTGCGCCGTACCAGGCCAGGTCGAGCATCTTCTGGCGCTCCAGGCATTTCTTCAGGGCCAGGCGAACCCGATTATCTGTCCATGGCTCCTGGTCGACGCGCATGCGAATGACGAAGGTCTGCGCGGTGGCGGTGGAATACACCTTGATCTGAGGCAGATCTTTGAGCGCCTGCCACTCCTCGCCGCCCGGGTTGAAGATATTGTCCACTTGGCCGCTCTGCATGGCTGCGATCTTCGCCGCCACCTCTTCGCCGAGGTCCAGGTAGACCAGCTTGTCGAGATACGGCAGCGACTGGCCATCCGCGCCCATGCGATAGTAGTCGGGGCGGCGCTTGAGGACACAGCGCTCGGTTTCGACATATTCTTCCAGGAGGAAGGGCCCAGTGCCCACCGGTTGTTTGATGATGTCACCCTCGAATGTCTTGGGCACAATCATGGCCGGATAGTGGAAAAGGTGCTCCGGGACGGCGATCTGGCCCGAATCGAGATGCAGCTTGACGGTGTAGTCGTCGACCTTTTCAATGTTGGCGGGCTGCAGATAGCTCATCATGCCCAGCATGGAGGAGCCGATGTCCGGATCGAGCCACTGCTCCAGGTTGAACACGACGTCATCGGCGGTGAATTCCTGACCGTCGTTGAACTTGATGCCCTTCTTCAAGTACAGGGTCCACTCTTTGACATCCGCGCTGGCTTCCCACTTATCGAGCAGCCAGGGCACCGTGATGTTATCGTAGCCCGTGTAGGTGAGGTACTCGCAGACCTGGCGCATCTGGTTGACGCCTTCGATCCAGGAAAGGCGAGCGGGATGGTCAAGCCGTTGTACGCGGGTGGCAATGGTGAGTGTGCCGCCGCGCTTGGGGCCGGCTGCGACCGGCACCGCAGTAGCCGGAACAGCAGTAGCCGCTGGGGCCGCTGCAGCTGGGGCGGTCGTGGCAGCAGGCGCAGGCTGTGCAGCCGGAGCGGGGGTTGGCTGCGTACACCCTGACACGAACGCTGATGCGGCCGCGGCGGACATGCCCAGCAGTGTCGCAGTACGCAGGAATTCCCTGCGCGAAATGCGGCCTTGCCGATACAGGTCCTTCAATTCCGGAACATAGGGGTGGGCTTCGTTCTGCTTTTTCCTGAACAGGAAATCCATGGGTTGCTCCTCCTTTGGAGTGGGGTGGTGATGGATTGTGCCTCGTGGTTTGCGATTGGATGCAGGCAGACCAACACGCGGGTTGGGAATCGCAGGAGAGAACGGGAGTCACCTTCTTTCGTCGCCCTGCAGCCCTGCAGATCAGCGATCGTTCGACGACGCGCACGAGAGCGCGATACATGCACGGGAACCGGCCGGGCATGCGAGAGCAATGTGAGGCGAATGATACCTCCTTTCATCCGGGTTGACAAGTCCCAATTATGGGAAAATAAGGCTCGCACAAGGAGATTCACCCGATCGCGGTGCCGGAAGTGACCGAACGCAATCTGCTTTGTAAGGCCAGGATCGTATAGTGAGCTTACCAAAGTGTACAGAAATATAGAGTGTATAGTAGCGTAGAAAGGAACACCAAACATGACTCCATTGGTCGCACTTGTTCTCGGCATCCTGATCGGCTGGGTGCTCGAATGGCTGGTCGAGCTGTTTTTCTTCCGGCGAAACCGTCTACAGTGCCAGCGCCGGCTGGCCGAGCTCGAGGTAGCCCTGGGTGAGCGCGAGGCCCAGCTGAAGGCTGCGCGTGCTCGCATCGATTCCCTGGAGATCGATGCGGCGAAGTTTGACGCGAGGGTCAACATGCCCGATGTGTCGGTCAAGGCGCCCGATGTGGCATTCGAAGCCCCGGATCTCTCGGTCGATGTGCCCGACGTGTCGGTGAAGGCCCCCGATGTGGCATTCGAAGCCCCGGATCTCTCGGTCGATGTGCCCGACGTATCGGTGAGCACCCCTGACGTGGCATTCGAGACTCCGGATCTTTTGGTCGATGTGCCCGACCTTCCTGATGCCTCACTCAGGGCTGGAGTGCCTGAGGTCCTGGCCGGTGCGGTTACCGGCGCGGCTGTCACAGGCCTGGGTGCAGGGCCTGGCCGCGAGAAGAAGATCAGGTGCCCACAGGACCTCTCACGTATCGACGGAATTGGGACCGTATACGAGCAGAGACTCTATAAGGTCGGGATCGGTAGCTATTGGGATGTCGCGCGAGCCGGCAATGACTTCCTCAAGGATGTCTTAGGGACATTGGTGGACGTCGATCTGGCCACCATCAAGGCGCATGCGCTGAGGCTGGCAGAGACCACCGGCACGATGTATTACTCCTGGGATGGCACCGCACCTGATGACTTTGAGTCTTTTCCGGGCATAGGCGAGGTCTATGAGTCACGGCTTTACGAAGCCGGCATCTGCACCTACGAAGCGCTGGCTGGCTGCACCGTCGAGCAGCTGCAGGCCATCTGCAGGGCTCCGGAAATGCGCCGGCCTCCGTATACGGAATGGATTTCGCGGGCAAGGCGACTTGCCAGCCAGAGAGGTTGACCGATGCGTTTCACACATCCTCCCTTCTGGTTTTGGCGGCTCGATCGCTGGAAGCTGCTGGCGGCGCTGCTGCTGGCACTTCTTGCGCTGCTGATGGGCCTGCGTGGATGCGGCGCCCCGCAGGTGCAGGCGCCGGACATTGCGTTGCCGGAAGTGCAGCTGCCGAAGATCACGCTGCCGTCGGTGGCGGGTTTGC
>CAYLZG010000050.1:19480-24811 GCA_964387985.1 uncultured Anaerolineales bacterium
TGGCGGATGCGGACGGCAAGTGGCAGTTCTCGCTGCCGGCGCTGGCCGCAGGTGCGCACAACGTGGTGGCGAAGGCCTTCGATGCTGCCGGCAAGGAGCTTGGGGCCGGGGAGCCCTGGCGTTTCGAGCTGCCCGAGGTCGCGTTGCCGGAAGTGCAGCTGCCGAAGATCACGCTGCCGTCGGTGGCGGGTTTGCGGGCCGGAGAGCCGGTCGATCTTGATGGCACCGCGGCGCCGGGTGCGAAGGTGCAGATCTACGACGGCGACAAGATGATCGGCGAGACGGTGGCGGATGCGGACGGCAAGTGGCAGTTCTCGCTGCCGGCGCTGGCCGCAGGTGCACACAACGTGGTAGCGAAGGCCTTCGATGCTGCCGGCAAGGAACTTGGGGCTGGGGAGCCCTGGCAGTTCGAGCTGCCCGAGGTCGCGGTTCCGGAGGCGGAGACCTCCCCCTATCCGAAACCATACGAAGTGACGCTGGAGCCCGGTGCAACGCTGTCAGTCCCGGTTCGCGGTTACTGCCTGAATTACGGGAAGCCCTTCCCAGGTCAGTCGCTGACGGCGGTCGACCTGGCACCAGACAAGGTGCGCACCGCGATAGCCTACGCCATTCAAAAGGGCTACGTCGACAGCGATCCGTTCCAGGTGCAGTTAGCCGTTTGGAATCTCGTCGACGGCAGGCGGCTACCAGGCCAGACCTATGATGTTGCCGACGAGATCATCCGGTTTGCCGAAGACGCGGCTGCGCCTGAGCCGGCTGGCACGAGAACCCTGGCTGCGGCGCTGGGAGACAAGCAGGTGTCAGCTACGATCGCTGACTACAAGAGCACTTCGCCGGCCAACTACCCGTACAAAGGCGAAGGTGCGCTGCTCTTGCAGAACCTGAGTAACGAGGCGCAGACACTGATCTTGCCTTACGGTTTCCGTTTCCGGGACACCGGAACCGAAGACGTGCAGGATATGGGTATCTTCCCAGTCTGGCCGCAGCAGTAGGCGCGTCGCCGCAGGAGAGGGAGAATCTCCTGCAGGGGGACTGAACACGGGGGGTGTGTTGGCAAGCATCGATTGCCAGCACACCCCCCGATTGTTTTCGTAACTACATCGGCGGCTGCCTCGTTTTTCCAGATTCCTCTCGTTGGCTTACAATGACCTCCACTGGGTTCCAACCCCGAATCTGAGAGTCCAGCGAATGGAGTCAAGGTTGGCCAAGACAGTCTATCCGTTGCTTTTCGAGCCAGTCCTCAAAGACTACATCTGGGGCGGACGCTATTTCGAACGCCTGGGACGCGCGTTGCCGCAGGGAGGCGTTGTCGCTGAAAGCTGGGAGATCGCCGCTCACCAGGACGGCACGACCGTGGTGTCCAACGGTCATTTCGCCGGTCAGCCCCTGACTGCAGTCCACGCCGAGCTTGGCCTGGACCTGATCGGTGTGAACAATGCATGGGCGCAAGCCCGCGGCAAGTTCCCGCTGCTCGTCAAGCTCATCGACGCGGCCCAGCCGCTCTCCGTTCAGGTGCACCCGGACGACGTGTACGCGCTGGCCCACGAGGAGAACGAGCTTGGCAAGACAGAGATGTGGTATGTCCTCCACGCGGAGCCAGGTGCTGATCTGGTGCTGGGTGTGGCCTCGGGGACAACGCGGGAAGCTTTTCGAGAATCTCTGCTGTCAGGCCGGCTCGATCCGCATCTGCACCATATCCCTGCGCGGGTTGGCGATCACTTCTGTGTGCCCGCGGGCACCCTCCATGCGATTATGAGCGGCCTGGTCATGGCTGAAGTCCAGCAGAACTCGAATGCGACCTATCGCGTTTACGATTGGAATCGCGTCGGCGCGGATGGAAAACCGCGCCCCATGCACGTCGACAAGGCACTTGACGTGATCGATTTCGACAATGTCGAGCCAGGTGTGTGCCCTCCAGAGCCGATTTTGAGTGAAGAGGGCTGCCGCCGAGCGCTCCTGTGCCGCAATCGCTACTTCACGGCCGAACGTGTCGAGCTGGACCCGGGTGCGAGGCACCTGGGAGACTGCGACGGTTCGACGATGGAGATCTGGGGCGTGCTGAGCGGCAGCGCTGATGTTGCTGGCGTGCGGCTCGAGGCAGTCCGGTTCGTGTTGCTGCCAGCAGTTCTGGGCGAGTTCGCCGTCACCAGTACGGCGGGTGCGACCCTGATGCGAACCTTCACAGAAGCCATCCGGCTTGATGATGTTGGTAACCCCTCAATCTAACGCGGGTGAAAGAGTTTCCATCAATGATCACAACGCATCAGACCAACATGGCCAGCGCGCACTACGCGCGCATGGGACGGCAGGAGTGCGAGCAGATTCACCTCGCCTCGTTGGAGATCCTGCAAAGGGTCGGCCTCGATGTCCACGATGAGAAGGCCCTGCAGGTGCTGGTCAAGGCGGGCGCACAGGCGGATGGCATCCGGGTGCGTATCCCCGAATTTATGGTCAGCCGTGCGCTGGCCGTGACCCCTCACCGCATGACCTTATACGATCGCAGGGGCCAGGTGGCCATGCGCGCTGGCGGCTACAACACCTATTACGGCGGCGGGTCCGACTGCCTGAATATCCTCGACCACCGGACCGGGCAGCGACGCAAGCCGGTTCTCGAGGATGTGCGCCAGGCGGTCATCCTTCAGGACGCGCTGCCTGAGATCGACTTTGTCATGTCGGCCGTCCTGCCGGAGGATGTCGACCAGCGCATTTACGACCGCTACCAGATGGAGGTCATGCTGAATAACACGATCAAGCCGATCGTGTTTGTTACGCCGGACTTTGAGGGCTGCGTCGCGGCGGTGGAGATGTGCGAGGCAGTAGCGGGGAGCGCAGAGGCGTTTCAGCGCAAGCCATTTGCCACCTGCTACATCAACGTCACCTCCGGCATGATCATGAACGCCGAGGCGCTCCAGAAGTGCATGTACCTGGCGGAGAAGGGGCTGCCGCTGCTATGGATCCCGCTGAATGCAGGAGGCGTCAACTCACCGGTGACCACGGCCGGCTGCATGGCCTCCATGAATGCAGGGATCCTCCTCGGCATCGTCCTGGCGCAGCTCGTGCGTGAGGGGACCCCGGTGGGCGTGCCGGGCTGGAACGGCGGACCCTATAACCTGCAGACCATGGTCGGCAACTACGTGTTGGCTGACGAGCAGGGCGTACCTACCAGCATGGGCAAGTACTACGACCTGCCTGTATTCGGCCTGGGCGGCTCCACGGACTCCAAGGCGTTGGATCAGCAGGCCGGCTTCGAGGCAACCATCAGCTTGATGTCCGCGCTGTTGCACGGCGCAAACATCGTCCACGATGTCGCCTTCATGGACGCAGGCATGCAGGGCTCGTTCCAACAGTTCGTGCTCTGCAACGACTACCTTGGCTTCATTCGTGCGATGACTCGTGGTGTCGAGGTCAATCAGGAGACACTGGCTTTGGATGTGATTGATCAGCTCGGTCCCACGGGCAACTATCTGGAGCACGAGCACACCATTCGTCACTATCGCGAGCCGTTCTACTCCAAGCTTGCGGACAAGAGTCCTTTCGCTGTCTGGCAGAAGAAAGGTTCCACGACCATGGAGGAGCGCGCTGCGAAGCAGGTCGATGCGATTCTGGCAAAGCACAAGCCTGAGCCGCTTTCCGCAGACGTCCAGGAAGCCATCCGGGCGATTGTCGCACGTGAGCAGGCCTGGATCAACGAGCAGTAGAGGTGGTATCTTCGATGCAACACGATGAGATGTTCTTCATGCGCCAGCCGTGGGTCTACACCCCGGACTCGGAAGCCGCACCGCGGCCCGAAGACTCGATGGGCTTTGCCACGCAGGCCCTGCATGCAGGCTTCCGCCCGCTGACGGGAATGGGCCGGTTCAACACCTTTGCACTGCCCCTTGTTCCGTCGATGACCTACCCTTACGAGCAGTTCGACAAGATCCCTTATCCGGTGTACGGCCGCACAAAGACACCTACGACTTCGGTCTTGGAAGAACGGCTTGCAGTTCTCGAAGGGGGCGAGGCTTGCGTAACTGCTGGGTCGGGCTCGCAGGCCCTTTTCAGCCTGATCTTCACCATCGCACGACCCGGCGACAACATTGTTACCTCCTTGATGACTTTCGGTGAAGGGTACAAGCAGGCTGCCACGATCTTCCCCGAGCGTTGCGGTGTTCAATTCCACTTTGTTCAAAAGCCTGAGGATCCTCGGGCCTGGGACGCGGCCATCGATGGCCGGACCAAACTGGTGTGGGTCGAAACACCGAGCAATCCGACGCTCTTCGTGACCGATATCCGCGCAGTGGCAGACGTGGCGCACAGCAGGGGTGTCCCGCTCCTGGTGGACAACACCACGGCAACTGCTGCACTGCAGAAGCCTCTGGCTCTGGGCGCGGATATCATTCTCCTGTCTATCACCAAGTTTCTCGCAGGAAATGCGACTGTTCTCGGCGGCGCCATCGTCGGACCCGAAGCACTGACCGAAGATATCCGTTGGAACACCACCGAATTCGTCGGTTGCACCATGCAGCCCTTCGACTCGTGGCTGACGGTCCAGTATCTCGAGACGCTTCCGCTGCGCATGGCCAGGCACAGCGCCAACGCACAGGCCCTTGCCGAATATCTCCAAGGTCACCCGAAGGTGACAAGCGTCAACTACACGGGTTTGCAGAACCATCCGCAGCATGTGCTTGCAACGCGGCAGATGCGGGAAGGCGGTGGCATGCTGTCCTTCGTGGTGCGTGGTGGGATCCCGGCCGTGCGCACGGTGATGGACAGTTTCAAGCTCATCATTCATGCCGTAACCTTTGGGACCAGCCGCACCGTCGTCATGCATCCGCGCACCATCACGCACGAGCACATGACCCAGGAGGAGCGCGATCGCGCAGGCATCGACGACGGACTGATTCGCTTGTCCGCGGGACTGGAAGATGTCGATGACCTGATTGCCGACCTGGACCAGGCGTTGGCCAGGATCTGAACTGGTAGGCGCACTTCAAGGAACGGGCCACATGCAAAACCAATCCCATGATCTCAGCATCGGAACCATTCGAGCCCGGCCCGACCGGCGCTGCTACGGGATGGGGCTGGGCATCATCATCCTGGATGATGTCTATCCTGGTTTTCCCGGCGACGTCCGTAACGCCAGCGCGTACCCCTTCCCTATCCAGTACGATGTGGCCGAGGGTGTGGACATTCGCCGCCTCGTGGAGGAGGAGGACAAGTCGCCCTGCCTGGAGCCCATCCTTGCCTCAGCGCGGCGACTGGAGCGTATGGGTTGCCGGGCGATTGCCGCGGAATGCGGGTACTTCGCGTATTTCCAGCGCGAGGCTGCTGCTGCTGTCCGCGTGCACG
>CAYLZG010000051.1:0-24764 GCA_964387985.1 uncultured Anaerolineales bacterium
CGAGTTCGCACCCACTCGGTTCTTCCGCGGCCACGTGAAGAGCGAGAAGAAGAGCACGAGGTAAGATGATGGAAGTGCGAGCTATTACCAAATACACGGGGATTTCCCCGCAAAAGACCCGGTGGGTGATCGATCAGGTGCGCGGGATGCAGGCAGAGCAGGCGCTTGCCCTGCTGCGTTACATGAAGCAGTCTGCGGCCGAGCCGGTGGCGAAGACCATTGCGTCAGCCCTGGCGAATGCGGAGGAGAATCTGGGCCTCGCACGCGAGGACATGTTCATCGCAACGATTATGGCCGACGGTGCCCCGGTGCGCCGCTGGCGCCGGTTCGGTGCGCGTGGCCGGTTCAAGCCGATCATTCGGCGGTCGTCGCACATCACCGTGGTGCTGGAAGAGCGCCAGTAGCAGCCATAAGGAGGCAGAGTGGGCCGAAAAGTACATCCCATTGGCTTTCGCCTGGGTACAACAGAGCAGCATCGCTCTCGGTGGTTTGCCGAGGGCAAGGAATATACCAACCTCGTAGCTGAGGACCGGCGGATCCGCAGTATCGTTTTGACCGGGCTTCCGGAGGCTCAGATCTCCCGCGTGGATATCGAGCGCTTCCCGCCCAACCAGATCCGCGTGACTGTTCATTCCGCCAAGCCTGGCGTGATCATTGGCCGCAAGGGCGCCACGGTGAATCAGTTGCGCACCGATCTGCAGAATGCAACGGGCAAACGTGTCAAGCTGGATATCGCGGAAATCGAGCGGCCTGAGCTGGACTCATTCCTGGTCGCGCGCAGCATCGCGGACCAGCTGTCCCGGCGCATTTCGCACAAGCGGGCCATGAAGCAGGCTGTGCTCCGCGCACTCAAGGGTGGGGCTCAGGGCTGCATGATCCGCTGTGGCGGACGCCTGGCCGGCTCCGAAATGGCGCGTGTCGAGACCGTGCGTGAGGGACGGGTTCCCCGTCATACGCTGCGCGCGGAGATCGATTATGCCAAAGAGGAGGCGCTGACCACCTTCGGCCGGATCGGCATCAAGGTCTGGATCTATAAAGGTGAGCGCCTGCCGGGTGCTGAGGCGTAGGAGTTACTATCATGTTGATGCCTAAGCGTGTGAAATATCGCAAGCAGCACCGCGGGCGCCGGGCAGGCCTGGCCAGCCGTGGTAATGAAGTCAACTTCGGCGAGTTCGGGCTGCAGGCACTGGGACCGGCATGGCTGAACAGCCGGCAGATCGAAGCAGCTCGCCGTGCGATCGTGCGCTATCTGCGCCGCGGCGGCAAGCTGTGGATCCGCGTGTTCCCGGATCATCCCGTGACCAAGCGGCCGGCCGAAACTCGTATGGGTGGCGGCAAGGGCGCGGTGGAGTATTGGGCGGCCGTCGTACGGCCTGGCCTCATGTTGTTCGAGGTGGCCGGCGTGTCTGAGACTGATGCGCGAGAGGCGATGCGGTTGGCAGCGCACAAGCTGCCCATCCCAACACAGTTCGTCCGCCGCGATCTGGGGGAGCAAGCATAAGATGCGCGCAATTGATATTCGCAATCTGAATGAGGCCGAGGTGGCCCGCAAGCTGGATGAAGCTCATCAAGAGCTGTTCAACTTGCGCTTCCAGTACTCGACCGGCCAACTCAAGAATACGGCCCGGCTGAGTCAGGTCAAGCGCGAGATTGCGCGACTCCGCACGATTCTGCGCGAGCGCGAGCTGGCCGCAGCCCAAGGAGAATGAAGATGTCGGACAAGACAACCTATGAGCGCGCGGGCAAGCAGCTGGTCGGCCGGGTCGTCAGCAACAAGATGCAGAAGACGGTCGTCGTCGAAGTAGAGCGCACCCGCCGGCACCCACTGTACGGCAAGGTGGTCCGAGTGCACAAGCACTACAAGGCGCACGACGAGGACAACGCGTGTCTGATCGGCGATCAGGTGCGTATCGTGGAGTCGCGGCCCTACAGCCAAGATAAACACTACCGGGTCGACAAGATCCTGAACCGCGCTGCACAAATCGACACCACGCCCCTGACCGCGTCGCCGGACGCGGAGGTATAGAGGTAAGGCCATGATCCAGCAGGAATCCAGGCTCAAAGTCGCCGACAACTCCGGCGCCAAGGAAATTCTCTGCATCCGGGTTTTGGGTGGTTCCACCCGCCGGTATGCGCACATCGGTGATGTGATTATCGCTACGGTGAAACAGGCCGCGCCGAATGCCGCTATCAAAGAGGGCGATGTGGTGCGTGCAGTAGTTGTCCGTACGAGTTATCCGCAGAAGCGGCGTGACGGCTCGTCGATTCGCTTCGATGACAATGCAGCCGTCATCATCGACACGATGAAGGCGCCGCGCGGGACTCGCATCTTCGGGCCGGTGGCCCGTGAGTTGCGCGAGCGCGGCTTCATGCGCATCGTTTCGCTGGCGCCCGAAGTTTTGTAAGAGGTACATATGAATATCAAGAAGGGCGATAAGGTTCGCGTGATTTCGGGCGATGATCGCGGCAGTGAGGGCGAAGTACAGCGCGTCCTCCGGGCCAAGTGGGGAAAAGGCCGCAAGGCTGGCCAGCGAAAGCAGCAGGCTGACCGCGTGGTGGTGGCCGGTATCAACCTGGTCAAGAAGCACCAGCGGCGAACCGGCAACGTGAACACCCAGTTCGGCATCATCGAGCGCGAAGCGCCGCTGCACATGTCGAATGTCATGCTGCTGTGCCCGAAGTGCGGCAAACCCACCCGCGTGGGTCATGTGATTCATGCCGATGGCAGCCGTTCACGAGCCTGCAAGAAGTGCGGCGAGGGAATTGACGCCTGAAATTGAGGATCCGCGCTGCCCAGGGCAGCATGCGATCCGCAATCGAATCCGGATCAGGGTTGCACAGGGTGACCCTGTATAGGATAGGAGTAGAGAATGGCAACACCGAGACTGCTGGAACGCTACCGGATTGAGGTGGCGCCGGCGCTGGAGAAAGAGTTCGGCTATAAGAACGTGATGCAGGTGCCGCGCATCGAGAAGGTCGTGCTGAATATCGGCATGGGCGAAGCCCTGACGAACGCGAAGAGCCTGGATGCGGCCGCGGGCGACCTGACGGCAATCGCCGGTCAGAAGCCCGTCTTCACCAAGGCGAAGCGCTCCATCGCGAACTTCAAGCTGCGCGAGGGCAATACCATCGCCGTGACCGTGACGCTTCGCCAGGAGCGCATGTGGAGCTTCCTCGATCGCCTGATGGGCATCGCACTCCCGCGTCTGCGTGACTTTCGGGGCATCAGCCCTGACTCGTTTGACGGTCACGGCAATTATAGCCTGGGCCTCCGTGAGCAGCTTATGTTCCCGGAGATCCATTATGAGAAGATCGACAAGGTGCGCGGCATGGCGGTGACGATCGTCACAACCGCCAAGACCGATGAGGAAGGCCGCCGGCTGCTACAGTTGCTGGGCATGCCGTTCCGGAAGTAGGGCTAGTGCCCGATGGGTGGGTTCGACCACCCTACAGGAGGAGACTCTGTGGCAAAGACGTGTATGCCAATTCGGGAGCAGCGCCGCAAGTATGAGGTGCGCGTTCGCAACCGCTGCAGCATCTGTGGCCGGCCGCGTGGTTACATGCGCCGGTTTGATCTGTGCCGCGTTTGCTTCCGCGAGCAGGCGCTAAAGGGCAATCTGCCTGGCGTGGTAAAGTCAAGCTGGTAGAACAATTCCAGCTTGTGCGGGAATGCGGAATCCCGGGCTGCGACATCGCAGGGTAAGTGCTGAGCACAGAATCAACCTGGACCGGTCGTAAGCAACGGGTGATCCGAACTCCGAAGGAGCAAGGTATGATTAGTGATCCGATTGCCGATATGCTGACTCGCATCCGCAACGGCGCCATGGTGCGGCACAAGCAGGTTGTCGTGCCAGGTTCTAAGGTCAAGCTGGCACTGGCCCGCATCCTGAAGGACGAAGGCTTTATCAAGGACTTCGAAGTCACCAAGGACGAGCCGCAGGCTCAGCTGCGCCTGGTGTTGAAGTATGATCGCGACCGCAAGTCGATCATCACCGGCATGCAGCGGGTCAGCCGGCCCGGGCGGCGAGTCTATGTCAAGCGCACCGACATCCCGTGGGTTCTTAGTGGCCTCGGAGTCGCCATTCTGAGCACGCCGCAAGGCATCATGACGGACCAGAAGGCCCGCCGGCTCGGATTGGGCGGCGAGGTGCTCTGCTACATCTGGTAGGAGGCAGGACTGTGTCGCGTATTGGGAAAATGCCGGTTGCGCTGCCGAAAGGCGTTAGCGTGACGGTTGGCGAAGGAAATTACATTACCGTGAAAGGTCCCAAGGGACAGCTCGTACAGCAGTTCCCGTCGGAAATGACCTTCACGATCGAGGGCGGCGAGGTCCAGGTCACCCGGCCAACCGACGCGAAAAACCATCGAGCGCTGCATGGCCTCAGCCGCGCGCTGCTCAACAACATGGTGACGGGTGTCAACACCGGCTTCACGCGGGTGCTTGAAGTCGAAGGCGTGGGGTACCGTGCTGGTGTCCTGAACAAGAATCTGGTGGTCCTGGTGGGTTATTCGCACCCGGTGGAGATCGTCCCGCCGCCGAACGTCGCGTTCGAGGTGGATAAGACGGGGCGCGTCATCACCATCACAGGTATCGACAAGCAAGTAGTGGGCCAGATGGCCGCACAAATCCACGATTTGCGCGCGCCCGAGCCTTACAAGGGCAAGGGCATCCGCTACCAGGGTGAGAAGATCCGCCTGAAGGCCGGCAAGAGTGGTAAGGTCGGCGGCAAGGGCAAGAAGTAAAGCGGAGGATCAAGGTCAATGGCCGATAACACGAGTTTGGAAGCTCGCAAGCGCCGGCATGAGCGCATTCGCCGTCACATTCACGGCACGTCCGAGCGCCCTCGTCTGAACGTATTCCGCAGCCTGGAGCATATCTATGCCCAGGTGATAGACGATGATATGGGCAGCACATTGGTCGCTGCGTCAACCGTGGATCCGGAGTTGCGGAAGCAACTGGATGGCCTCAACAAGTCACAGCAGGCGGCACGGGTGGGTCAGATGGTGGCCCAACGCGCCCTTGACAAAGGACTGAAGAAGGTCGTGTTTGACCGCGGAGGATATCCCTACCACGGCCGCGTGAAGGCTCTGGCCGACGGCGCGCGCGAGGGCGGGCTGGAGTTCTAGGAGGACCGATGCCAGGCAAAGAACGAAATCAACGCGAAGGCGCAGGCCGCGAACAGCAAGGCGGACAACGGTCTGGACCCGGTGGTCAGGGTCGTGACCGCCAGCGACGCCCGCGTGAACGTGATGAAGAACGCGAGCAGCTCGATGAGCGCGTGGTGCATGTTGCACGCACGTCGAAGGTGCTCAAGGGCGGCCGCCGTTTCGCCTTCCGGGCAGTGGTTGTCGTAGGCGACAATCATGGCCAGGTCGGTTTCGGCGTAGGGAAGGCTCGCGAGGTCCCGGATGCCGTTCGCAAGGCGTCGGAGCATGCACGCAGTCATATGCATCGCATCCCGATGGCCGGCACAACCATCCCGCACATCGCTGTGGGTGACTTCAGCGCGGCGAAGGTTCTCCTGCGCCCTGCGTCTGCAGGCACAGGCGTCATCGCCGGTGGCGGTGTCCGCGCCGTGCTTGAAGCAGCAGGCATCCGCGACATTCTGACCAAGTCCCAGGGCAGCGCGAACATGTTGAACGTGGTCGCCGCCACTTTCAAGGCGCTTGAAGCGTTGAAAGATCCTGAGGAAGAAGCGAAGCGCCGTGGGCGGCCGGCTGAGGCTTTGACGCCATACTGGCTGCGGGGGGTCAAAGATGCGGAACAGCAATAAGCAAAAGATGCTGCGCATCACGTACTCCACCAGCTCGATCGGTGTTGAGTCGGATCAGAAGGATACCGTCCGCCGGCTGGGCCTGCGCAAGCTGGGCCAGACCGTGGAGCAGCCGGATTCACCGGCGCTGCGCGGAATGATCCACAAGGTGCGCCACCTGCTCACGGTTGAGGAGTTTGAGGCGGAAGATGAAGCAGAATGATTTGCAGCCCGCTCCGGGTTCCAACAAGGCGCGGACCCGCTCTGGCCGCGGCATCTCGGCCGGTCGAGGTAAGACTGCCGGCCGGGGCACCAAGGGCCAGAATGCCCGCTCGGGCGGTACCAAGCGAGCGTACTTTGAGGGCGGTCAGTTGCCTTTGGTTCGGCGTCTGCCCCATCTGGGTGGATTCAAGAACCGTTGGCGGATCGAATATGCGCCGGTCAACCTCGAGCGCCTGAACGTCTTTCCAACTGGTGCGGAAGTTGACCCGATCATGATGGCCGCTGCCGGCGTCATCAAGTCACTCAGCCGGCCAGTCAAGGTCCTGGGCGAAGGCGAGCTAACCGTCGCACTGACCGTGAAGGCGCACAAGTTCTCGGCATCTGCGCGCGAGAAGATCGAGGCCGCGGGTGGCTCGGTTGAAGAGCTGACGCTGGAGTGAGCGCCACCGTACGTGTAGCGCAGGTTGTTGGCTTGCGCTACCACGTTGTGTGGCAAGGAGCTTTCGATGCTTGAAGCTGTTCGTAATGCGTTCCGGTTGCCGGATCTTCGACGCAAGCTGTTGATCACTCTGGGCATCCTGGTGATCTACCGCCTGATGTCGCACATCCCGGTGCCTGGCGTCAACCGCGAAGCGTTGACTTCCATCTTCAGCTCTAACCAGCTGTTGGGCTTGTTGAACCTGCTGTCGGGTGGCGCGCTGGAGAACTACTCGGTGATGGCGATGGGTGTGTACCCGTACATTACTGCATCGATTATCGTGCAGTTGCTCATTCCCATCGTCCCCGCGTGGCAGGAACTGCAGAAGGAGGGCGAAGCGGGACGTAACCGGCTCAACCAGTACACGAACTGGCTGACCATTCCGTTGGCCATCCTCCAGGGTTTCGGCCAGTCTTCTTTGCTCGCGCAGTCGAGTGGCGCAGCGGGCCCGGTGCTGACGGAGTTCGGTTTTCGCAACTATCCTTTGCAGACGGTCGTCATTCTCATATCGCTGACTGCCGGAACGATGCTGGCTATGTGGTTGGGCCAGTTGATCACCGAGCAGGGTATCGGGAATGGCGTTTCGATCATCATCTTTGGCGGCATCATTGCGGGTATGCCCCAGAACATCGTGAATACCTATGTTCAGGGTGGCATCATGCAGTTGCTTGTCTTTGCGCTGGTGACGATCTTTACGGTTGCTGTGATCGTCGTGGTTCAGGAAGGTCAGCGCCGCATCCCCGTCCAGTACGGTAAGCGGGTGCGTGCCATGCGGGGCAACCGGCTGATGGTGGTTGGTGGGCAGAGCACTCATGTGCCGATGCGTGTGAATTCCGCGGGCATGATCCCGCTGATCTTCGCATCGTCCATGTTGATCTTCCCCAGCACGATTGCGAGCTACTTCGTGAACTCGGAAACCACCTTCGTGCGGTCGGTTGCGAACTTCGTCTACAACTTCTTCACGCCAGCCAATGGCTGGTACTGGATCATGTACTTTTTGCTGGTGATTGGGTTCACGTATTTCTACACAGACGTGATCTTCAAGCAGCAGAATCTGCCAGAAACGCTGCAGCGGCAGGGCGGCTTCATCCCGGGCATCCGGCCGGGGATCAATACGGAAAAGTATCTGAACACGGTGCTTTCCCGAATCACCCTGGTAGGGGCTCTGTTCCTGGGCTTCGTGGCGATTTTGCCATGGCTCGTCCAGCTTGTCTTCGGCGGGGCAGGCGCCAGCCGGGCATCGACCAGCACCTTGCTGATCTCGAGCACGGGTTTGCTGATCGTAGTCGGTGTTGTGCTTGATACGATGAAGCAGCTGGAAGCGCAGTTGCTGATGCGTCACTACGAAGGGTTCATTCGGAAGTAACGACGGCTCCGGTCTCGCACGGCGCTCTGCAGCGGTCACGACGTGTCGTGGAGTTATGTGTCTGGCAGAACTGAGGGGGTAAGCGTGGTTGACCAAGTAACGCCGCAGTACATCGTTATGCTGGGTGCGCCGGGCGCAGGCAAGGGGACCCAGGCACGCATGCTCTCGGAGCACCTGGGCATTCCTCAGGTCTCATCCGGCGACATCTTCCGCGAGAACCTGAAGAATCTGACGCCGCTCGGTCTGCTTGCCAGGCAGTACATGGACAAGGGCGAGCTGGTGCCCGATGGACTCACCATCGACATGGTGATGGACCGGTTGAGCCGGCCTGATGCCGTGAATGGGGTTGTGCTGGATGGGTTCCCACGAACCCTGGCGCAGGCGGACGCGCTGGACAAGGCGCTGGAGAGCAAAGGCGTCGGCATTACCGTCGTGCCTCTGCTGGAAGTGAGTGACCAGGCTGTCATCGATCGTTTGGCAGGACGCCGCGTCTGCCGCGACTGCCAGGCCATGTACCATGTCGAGTACACCCCCCCTGCTGTGGCAGGGAAGTGCGACAAATGCGGTGGGGAGTTGTACCGGCGGGCCGACGATGAGCCCGAAACGGTGCGCAACCGGCTGTTTGTATACTATAAGCAGACAGCGCCTCTGATTGGGTACTACTATGCTCACCGGTTGTTGGTGAGCCTGGATGGTGATCGACCCATCGAGCAGGTGCAGGCAGATCTGGTCCAAGCTGTGCACCGGTCCTGATCTGCACGGGCGTGCGGGTGTAAGAGGAAACCGGGTGGGTCAATGATCATCTTAAAAAGTCGACCCGAAATCGCGCTGATGCGTGAGGCTGGGCGTATCGTAGCTCGAGTGCATGACGCCATGCGCGCCATGGTTCGGCCGGGGATTACCACCGCCGAGCTCGATGGCCGCGCCGAGGAGATCATTCGCCAGCATGGGGCAGTTCCGACCTTCCTGGGCTATCCGCACACCGGGAAGAACGACTTTCCCGCCAGCATCTGCGCCTCGGTGAACGAGGAACTGGTGCATGGTATCCCGAGTGCAAAGCGGTGGCTGGAGCCTGGCGACATCATCAGCATCGATGTCGGCGCCACGTATCAGGGCTGGGTGGGTGACTCTGCCTGGACCTATGCAGTGGGACCCATTGATGCTGCCAGTCAGGCCCTGCTCGATGCCACCGAAGGCAGCCTTTGGGCCGGCATCAATCAGGCTCGGGCCGGGAATTTCCTGGCCGATGTTTCGAGGGCCGTGGAAACGTACGTCGTGCAGCGTGGCTTCCATGTGGTGCGTGAATACACGGGCCACGGGGTCGGCAGGCAGATGCACGAGGAACCGAATGTGCTCAACTATGTGCCACCAGGGGCAGGGCGTGGACCGAAACTCAAATCGGGCATGACGTTTGCACTGGAGCCCATGGTGGGTGCTGGTACGTGGCGTACCAAGGTGCTGAACGATGGCTGGCTGGTTGTCATGGCCGACGGCAAGCGCTCCGCACACTTTGAACACACGATCGCCGTCACAGACGGCGAGCCCGAAATATTGACTGTGTTGTAGAGGCGTCGCACCCCTCAAGATGCGTCTCTCTGCCTCAGCATAGGAGAAGTGAAATGAAAGTCCGACCGTCGGTCAAGCGCATGTGTGATAAGTGCAAAATCATCCGGCGCCATGGCATCGTGCAGGTTATCTGCACTAACCCGAAGCACAAGCAGCGCCAAGGGTAACAAATCGGAGGATAGCGAATGGCTCGTATCGCTGGTGTAGACCTGCCGCGGGATAAGCGGGTTGAAGTTGGCCTGACTTATATTTTCGGCATCGGCCCTACCTCGAGCAAAGAGATCCTGACGATGACGGGAGTCAACCCGGACGTTCGGATCAAGGACCTGGACGAAACGCAGATCGCTAGGCTGCGCGACGTCATCGAGCGCAACTACAAGGTGGAAGGCGACCTGCGTCGTGAGGTGGCAATGAACATCAAGCGCCTGCAGGAAATCGGCAGCTACCGTGGTTTGCGCCATCGCCGCAACTTGCCGGCACACGGCCAGCGCACGCGCACGAACGCACGCACGAAGCGTGGCGCCCGCCGCACGGTTCCGGGCAAGAAGCGCGCTCGCAAGTAATACTGCCCCTGAAGGGATGCGATAGGGAGAACAACGAATGGCGAAAACATCTGGTCAGCCTGCCGGCGGGAGGCGCGCTCGACGCACCGGACCGCGGCGTGAGAAGCGCCTGGTCCCGCAGGGTCAGGTGCACATTCAATCGACGTTCAATAATACGATCGTCACGGTTACTGACCTGCAGGGCAATACCCTCACCTGGACAAGCACAGGTGGTGCGGGCTTCAAGGGCTCTCGCAAGAGCACGCCTTATGCCGCGCAGTTGGCCGCGACGCAGGCTGCGAAGCAGGCCATGGATATGGGCATGCGTGAGGCGGATGTATTTATCAAGGGACCTGGCCCCGGTCGCGAGTCGGCAGTGCGCTCGATTCAGGCAGTTGGGCTCCGCGTGCGCTCCATCACAGACATCACGCCGATCCCGCACAATGGTTGCCGGCCGCCCAAGAAGCGCCGCGTGTAGTTTTTATTTGCCGAAGAGCATCTCGGTGACTCGGAACCTGGTTCCTGGAGTTCCCGATAATCTCTGAGGCTGATGGATGACATCGGAGAGGGACGAAGGTCGCCAAGCCGTAAACCTCTCGTCCGGGTCTGATATTTGGGAGGATCAAGTTGGCAAGAAACATAGATCCGGTGTGCAGGCTCTGTCGCCGGGAAGGTATGAAGCTGTTTCTGAAGGGCGAGCGATGTTACTCGCCCAAGTGCGCGGTTGAGAAGCGCACCTATGCGCCCGGCATGCACGGCAAGAAGGGCACATTCCGACATAAGGAATCTGATTTTGCGCTGCAGTTGCGTGAAAAGCAGAAGGTCCGCCGTTTTTACGGCGTGCAGGAGCGCCAGTTCCGCCGCTATTTCCGCAGCGCACAGCGCGTGAAGGGTATGACGGGCGTCACACTGCTTATTACGCTCGAACGCCGGTTGGACAACGTGGTGTATCGTCTCGGCCTGGCCGATTCTCGCCCCCAGGCGCGGCAGCTCGTGCGACACGGGCATTTCACACTCAACGGCCGCAATCACAATGTGCCGTCCTACCTGGTTGAAATCGGTGATGTGCTCGCCGTTCGCGAGAGCAGCCGCAGCAACGGCTACTTCAAGAGCATGGCAGATCGCCTGGGGCAGCGCGCCGTGCCCGAGTGGCTGCAGTTTGATGAGACCCGGTTGGTTGGTCACGTGATTGGCACGCCCGACCGCCAGGCCATTGAAGTCCCGCTCAAAGAGCAGCTCATCGTCGAGTACTACAGCCGGTAGAACGGCTAGCCATGACGGGTGTTCCGGCGAGGGTGAATATCCCTCGCCATCGACGCCCCTCTGGCAGGAGTAGAGGGAGGGTGCTTCCTTGTTAGATTTTGTGCTGCCGAAGATTGAGCGCGAAGCGAGCGCCCGGAATTATGGCAAGTTCGTTATCGGCCCGATGGAGAGCGGTTACGGTATCACGCTTGGCAACGCGTTGCGGCGGGTGCTGTTGTCGTCTCTGCCCGGTGCGGCCGTGACCTCGATTCGCATAAGCGGTGTGCATCATGAGTTTTCGCCTATCCCGCACGTTCGGGAGGATACGACCGCGCTGCTGCTGAATGTCAAGCAGCTGCGGATGAAGTCCGATCTCGAAGAGCCTGTGCGTCTGCATGTTGACATACGCACCGAGGGCCCGGTAACGGCGGGTGATCTCATCTGCCCGCCGGACCTGGAGATCGTCAACCCGGAGTTGCTGTTGCTGACTGCCGATGCCCCCGAGGTGGACATCGACATTGAGTTGACCGTCAACCGGGGTCGCGGGTATTCTCCGGCCGAGGAGCGCGGTAAGCTGCCGTTGGGCGAGATTCCGGTGGATGCGATCTACACTCCGGTACGGAAGGTTAACTACACCGTATCGCGAGCGCGCATCGGCCAGAACACCAACTATGATCGCCTGGTTCTTGAGATCTGGACCGATGGCACGATGGCTCCGGAAGCGGCCCTGCGTGAGGCCGCGCGGTTGCTCCTGCGCCATCTGGCACTGGTGGCCGGCGCTGATGTCTTGCCTGCGGAACAGGCTGCGGTCGAGGGGCATGGGGTCCCGAGTCGCATTTACGATGTGCCCATCGAGGATCTGGAGTTGAGCGTCCGGGCTTACAACTGCCTGAAACGCGCCGGCATCACCAAGGTGGGTGAAGTTCTCGAACGGCTGGAGAAGGGCGAGGAAGAGATCCTGGCCATTCGTAATTTCGGCCGTAAATCCTTGAATGAACTGGTGGATCGGCTGGACCAGAAGGGCCTGCTTTCGGCGATTTCGTATCAGCCCAGCGCAGTGGCCGACCTGGAAGACGACGACACCGCCGACGACACCGAGTTGGCCTAAACGGAGTATTCGAATGAAACATCGAGTCGCAGGACGCAAGCTGGGCCGCGACAGCGCTCAGCGCTCCGCCCTGTTGCGGGGTCTCGTCACAGAGCTTTTCCGGCACGACCGCATCAGCACCACCGAAGCCAAGGCGCGTTTTATGCGCGGCGATGCGGAACATCTGATCACGATCGCCAAGCGCGGCCTGGCTGACGGCGGCAACAACGTGCATGCACACCGCCTCGCGGCGACGGTCATCACTGACCCGGACGTGACCAAGCGGCTGTTCAATGACATCGCTCCGCGGTTTACCGAGCGTCCCGGTGGATACACCCGGATGATCAAGATCGGTCCGCGCATGGGCGATGGCGCCGAGATGGTTGTTCTCGAACTCGTCGAGAAAGGCTCCGGCGAAAGCGCCAAGGGTGCTGATAAGAAGCGCGGCAGCAGCCTTGGCTCTCGCATGCGCGAAGCCACCGGACGCCTTCGGGGCAAGCAAGAAGAGAAGTAATCACGCGCCGGGGCAAGCAGGCTTGCCCCGGGCATCAGCGCCCTTTGTGGGACGCTGGCAGTGCTGCGGACGTGTGTGGTGAGGCACCTTACCAGGTCAGAATAACGTGCAGTACGTACGAGCGACCGTTGCCTACGATGGCACAGACTTCCTGGGGTTTCAGCTTCAGGCGAGTGGCCGCACGGTGCAGGGTGTGCTCGAGGCGGCGTTATGCCGCCTGACCGGCGCAGAGACGCGTGTCGTCGGCTCCGGGCGTACGGATGCAGGTGTCCATGCCGTGGGGCAGGTGGTGGCCTTTCGCACCGCCTGGCGTCATGACCTGGCAGATCTGCACCGCGCGCTCAATGCTGTGCTTCCGCCCGATATCGCGGTTGACGCATTAGAGCCGGCGAGTGAGACCTGGCATCCGCGTTTCAGTGCGAAATGGCGACACTACCGGTACACGATCATCAATCGTTCGGTTCGAGCGCCATTGATGAGACGCTATGCACACCTTGTCACTCAGCCATTGCGCCTTGATCTGCTGCAGGACGCAGCTGGCATGCTGCAGGGCGAGCATGACTTCGCCAGCTTCGGCCGGCCCATGCAAGCCGGCGAGACGACTGTGCGGGTTATCCACCGCGCTGAGTGGTGCGCTGCGGGCCAGCTGTTCACTTTCGACGTGATCGGGAACGCGTTCCTGCGGGGGATGGTGCGAAGTCTGGTAGGAAACATGCTGCGCGTCGGGAGCTCCGCAGAGCAATCCGGTAGCCAGTGGACCAAATCATGGTTGGCAGAGGTCCTGGCGGCCAGAGATCGCAGCCTGGCAGCACCGCCTGCGCCCGGGTGTGGGCTGTGCCTCATGCACATTGAATATTGAACGTTGAAGATGATCGTTTACAGGTTGCAGACAGGCGTGGGTGCCGCAGGGTGGTGAAAGCGCCCTGGTTCTGAGATCTTCAATCTGTGATCTGCAATCGTCAGAGGAGTTAGAGCAGTGAGAACTTATAGCGCAACCGCCGCGGAGGCAGAAGCTAGCCGTGAGTGGTATGTCGTCGATGCCACGGGCAAAAACCTCGGCCGCCTTGCCACGCAGATCGCCAGCGTGCTCAAGGGCAAGCACAAGCCGATCTACACGCCCGGCATGGACTGCGGCGACTTCGTGATCGTGATCAATGCCGACAAGATCCGGGTCACCGGTGACAAGCTCGATCAGAAGCATTACTATCGATATTCTGGGTACCCCAGTGGCCTGACGGAGATTACCCTGCGCAAGCTGCTGGCAACGCATCCCGACCGGGTCATTCAGTCGGCGGTCTTGGGCATGCTGGCACGCAACAAGCTGCGCCGGCAGTTGATCAAGAAGCTTAAGGTGTACGCAGGCGACGAGCATCCGCACACGGCCCAGCAGCCCAAGCCGTTTCCGCTTGCTTGAGAGTGCGGCACTCGCCCTACGGGTGGATTAGGAGATAGAGTTTGATGTCAGCCAGATATTACGAAGCGGTCGGCCGCCGCAAGACGTCCAGCGCCCGTGTGCGCCTGTACCCCGGCACCGGGACCATCATGGTCAACGAGCGCCCGGTCTCCGAGTACTTCCCTCGTGAGACTGATCAGTTGCTGATCGCGCGGCCGCTCCAGACCAGTGACACAGCAAGCAGCTTCAATATCAGCATCCGCGTTGAAGGTGGCGGTTTGACCGGCCAGGCCGGCGCGGCTGCGTTGGGTATTGCCCGTGCTTTGTGCACTGCTGATGAGAATCTGCGGTCCGTGCTTAAGAAGAATGGTTTCCTGATGCGCGATTCCCGCGCCAAGGAACGCAAGAAGTACGGCCTCAAGCGTGCCCGCAAGGCCCCGCAATACACGAAGCGCTAGTATTACCTGCTAGCTCTGAGACAAACGCAAAGGCTCGATACGCGTGGCTTGCCCCTGTGGGGCCATGTCGTATCGGGCTTTTCGTGTTTCCATAGGGGGTGACGCGCATGGTCGATCGGTCTGATCCACGGATCAGGGTGGGTATATTAATAGTGAGCGATCGCAGCTATGCTGGCGAGCGGGTGGATCTGAGCGGACCCGCGCTGGCGAGCGCGCTTCGGGAAGGCTGGCCTGCAGGCGCAGTCCTTATCGAGAGTGCGGTTGTGCCGGACGTGCGCGAGCAGATTGCCGCGCAGCTGATCGAGTGGTGCGACGTGCATGCATTCGACTTGATACTGACCACCGGCGGCACCGGCTTTGCCCCGCGCGATGTCACCCCCGAAGCGACTCGCAGCCTGTTCGACCGGGAGGCGCCCGGCCTGGCTGAAGCGATTCGTGCAGAAAGCCTGCGCATCACTGCTCATGCGATGCTGAGCCGCGGGGTGGCGGGCATTCGCAAACGTACGCTGATCGTGAATTTGCCGGGCAGTCCACGTGGAGCTGTGGAGAGTCTTCGTGTGATTTTGCCGGTGCTGCCACATGCAGTGGAGCTGCTGCGAGAGGATCAGGCCGCGGAGTCTCACCACCGCGGCCCGGCTGTTTAGTGAACCGGCCGCTCAGCAGGCCATCACACGCTCGCCCTGTGCCTTCGACGTCGCCGGTGTGGCCGGCGTGCGGAAAGGCCCTGTCTTGAGGTCATCCCAGTAGCCGCGGGCGTCCAAGGTCCCGGCGGACCAGATCGCAACGCCGCGCGCACCTTGCTTTCGGGCATAGTCGATGCGCTCGGCAATCAGGCCAAAATTCGCCTGGTCGGCGCCAAGTCCCAACCATACCTGCCGGGCGCCCTGCACGCTGAGATGGTCATCGGCGAGAATCTTCCACTTGTTGACGTCCTGGTTGAATGTCGTCCCATAAATCATGGGCGCGATGGCGTCGACGCTGCCCTCCATCAGCCAGCGGTGCGAGTCCTGGTAATAGTCGCAATATCCCTGCGACGTTGGAAAGTTGATGGCAGCGGTCTTCTTGTAGGTGAACCAAACCGCGGCGCTCACCGTGGCCTCGGGCCGGATCGCCTTGATCTCCGAATTGTACCGGGCCATCCAGTAGCTCAGGTTATCCCGCTGCCAGTCTTCGAATGTGACCGGCGGAACCACGCTTTGCCACGCGGCGATAGTCTCCGGATCGTGAGAGTACTGGCGCCCCGGATAGCGGACGCGGTCCAGGTGAAGCCCGTCGATCGCATAGCGCGCGGCAATGTCTTTGAACACCGCCAGGTTGTGCTTATGGACGCGTCCGACACCTGGACTTCCCAGGACATAATCGAAGCAGACGATGGCATCCTTCCTGCCATCTCCCATCGGCGTGGGAATGCCGTTTATCCGCATGTAGGCGCGCCACGATGGGTCGTAAAGCATCGCTGCGGGGTTGTAGGCGGCAAGGTGCCAATATGGGTGTTCCGGGGTCGTGTGCGGCGGCGCGCCCCGTCCACACTCCCATATGCTGAACGCATTCATGTAGGCGTGGAGTTGCAGGCCGCGTGCGTGGGCGGCCTCGATGGCAACGGCCAGTGGATCCCAGCCCGGGTCGCGACCGAGATCCTCGATGCGTGAGGATGTCAACCGGTAAGACCAGGGTTCCAGTCCCGGGGAGTAATACGCGTCACCGGTAGCGCGCACCTGCAGCAGGATCACATTGAACCCGGCATCTGCCGCCCGATCGATGAGCTCCACCAGTCGCTCGCGTTTGACCGGGGGGCTGCCGAGGTCGAAGCGGGAGATCCAAAGGGCGCGGACCTCTCTGTTTAGCGGCGGAGCCGTCGTGCTGTCCTTGGGTCGGGCAAAGGTCGGCGGGTAGGTCGGCTTGGTAACTGTTACTTCGGGTTTTGGCCGGGCGCCATTAAAGTCCACCATCGCTACACACACTCCCTCATCAATACGAACACAAGACTAAGAAAAAACTGTGATTCTGCATCAATCCGAATGACGGTCGGGTGACCGGCCGCCCAGGCATTGTAGCCGCAATTGCAGGTGTGCGCAAACCGGGCCGATTTTTTACTACGGTGTTATACTTGGCTGACCAAGTGACATCATAAAGGAATATAGCATAAAGGAGGCTGCGCTCTGGGCACGCTCAATCCAAACATCCCATCTCCCGAAATGTCGAGAGCGCTCAATGCTGCATCGACCCGCATGCGTGCGTCCGGGCGCACGCTCCTGACCCCAGCCATGCTGCTGCTGACCTTTGTCAAGGAGCCGGGCAGCGCGGCGCATCGCTTGTTGGCCAGCCTGGCCGCAGAGCGAAGCTTCCGGTTGGACGAACTTGCAGCATCGGCCGAAGCGTTCGCGCGCGCCGCGCCGGGCGTGGATGCCGATTTTATCTACGAGGGCGACAACGGCACTATCCGGCTGTCCACCGAAATGCTGATTGTCCTCGATGAGGGGCGCAGCATTGCCAATGCTGCCGGTGAGAGCCAGGTAGGGACGGAGCACGCGTTAGGCGGACTCGCAGAGCGCGGGGTGGGCACAGCGGGCATCCTTCGCCGCTACGGGATCACCCGCGACACACTGGCCAGCCGGCTTGCCAACCACGCGCAGACGCAGCGCACCGCGGGCCAGGATCAGGTAGCCCGGGCCAAGGGAGGCGACACTGCGCCGGTGCAAGTGCGCGAGGACCTGATGCACGATCTGTTGGGACTTCTGGCACTGGCAAACCACCGGCATGTGGTGCTCGTGGGCGATGCGGGCGTGGGCCGGCGCTCGCTTATCCAGGGTCTCGCCCTGCTGATGGCAGAGGGCAAAGGGCCGGTCGACCTCGGGAACCTCGTGACTGTCTCGGAACATGCGCTCCTGATCGATGCTGAGAAGGCGGTGGACAGCGCCGCCCAGCAGGCGCGCGATGGCATTCTTTTCATCCCCAACGTCGAGCGCTTCTTCGGCAGTGCAGCAACAAACGCCGAGTTTCCGAAGGCGACCCGGGCGGTGCAGCGTGCCTTTCTCAACATGCTGCCTGTGGTCATTGCGAGTACCACAGACGCGGCATGGAATGACAGGCTGGCGGTCGACAGCACCGTTCGCGAGAACAGCCACCGGCTGCGCGTGCCAGAGCCATCGGCAGAGGAGACGGTGAAGATCCTCTCGGTTCACAAGTCCAGGCTCGAGCACGACTATCGGGTCAAGATCGATGATGGTGCGCTCTCTGCGGCTGCAAACATGGCGAAGCGATATGTGGCGGGAACGCCGCTGCCTGCTTCTGCCCTTGCCGCATTGCATCGCGCTGGCGCTCTGCTGAAGTTGGCCGCGCAGTCAACTGTCCACCATGCCGCGTCGCCTGCAACGGCCCCGGAAGGCGCCGGAGCGGCAACTGCGGAGCAAACCAAGTCGGGAGGAGATGGGAGCAAGGCCGCCGCGGGCGCCGCTGCGCCGGATTCCTTGCTGGATGCGGATGACGTCGCGGTTGCCGTCAGCGTCATGACCGGCATTCCGGTGAGCAAGCTGGGTCTTGACGAGCGGGCGCGCTACGCACATATGGTGGACGCCCTGCACCAGCGCATCATCGGCCAGGACGAAGCCGTACTGGCGGTCAGCCGTGCAGTCAAGATCGCGCGGGTCGGTCTCAAAGACCCAAAGCGACCTATCGGCTCATTCCTGTTCCTTGGACCTACGGGCGTGGGGAAGACGGAGCTGGCCAAGGCGTTGGCCGAATTCATGTTTGGCTCTGAGGACGCTATGATCGTGCTGGACATGAGCGAGTATCAGCAAGATCACACGGTGAATCGCCTGATCGGTGCGCCTCCCGGCTACATAGGGTTTGAGGCTGGCGGGCAGCTCACGGAGAAGGTGCGGCAGCGCCCGCACACGGTCGTGCTGTTTGACGAGGTGGAGAAGGCTCATTCCCGGGTGCTGGATGTTCTGCTCCAGATCATGGAAGAGGGCCGGCTGACCGATGCGCAGGGCCGTGTCACCTCATTCAGCGAGACCGTGATCATCCTCACGAGCAACCTGGGGTCCGAACACCTGGACAAGCCTGTGATGACTGATGAGATGCGCGACGAAGTCATGCAGGTCATGCGCGGGACGCTGCGGCCGGAATTCCTGAACCGGTTGGATGAGATCATCTTGTTCCTGCCGCTTTCAGCCGACCAGCTGCGCCAGATCCTCGATCTGCAACTGAAGAAGGAAGTTAAGATGCTTCAGGCCCAGGGTGTGACCCTGGAGATCAGCGAGGCCGCGAAGACGTGGATGCTCGATCAGAACGATCATCCGGAGTGGGGTGCGCGACCATTGCGCCGGATCATCCAGAAGAATCTTCGCGAGCCACTGGCCGACTGGCTGCTCACCGCTGCACCTGAGAAGAACGCACGTGTCGCGGTCGACGCCGGGCCCCAGGGTCTGTCCTTTGCAATGAGCTGAGAGTGCGACGGGGAGGGCGAAAGCTCTCCTCTCCCTTTCCTAGACGGCCCGCCTGCGAACATACGAGGGCATGTGCTGTGATGGGAAGCTGGCGCGTGTCCAGTCGGTGGGGATGGCATCACCGGGCGCCGTGGGTTGGCGGCGTACCGCAACGAGTGTCATGTCATCGTACTGTGCTGCGCCGCCGGTGAATTTGTCGATGTCACTGAGAATGCTCTGGATCAGATCCGATGCACACTCACCGGTGTGCGCGAGCAGCGCAGCGCGAAGGCGCTCATCGCCGTAAGAGTCGCCTGCGGGATCCGTAGCATCTGTGACTCCGTCCGAGTAGAGCAGCAGAATATCTCCAAGGCCCAGTGAGGCCTCCACTTCTTCCAGGACGATTTCCTCGAAGGCGCCCAGAACCATGCCCTGTGACGGCAGTTCTGTCCCTTTTTCCGTGGCCGCATCCCAGAACAATGGCCGGTTATGTCCCCCGTTCGCCATCACGCAGCGGCCGGTGGTGAGATCGATCGTGACATAACAGGCAGTCAGGAACATGTCGGCCTGGCTGTCGCCCAGGATCATGCTGTTCGCACGGGTCAGAACTCCGCTAGGGCGTCGGCCCCCCAACGCGCTCGTACGAATGACCGTCCTGCTCAGGGCCATGAACAATGCCGCGGGCACGCCTTTGTCGGCCACATCTGCGATGACCACGCCCATGCGCAGCGGCGAGCCGGGCAGGTAGAAATAGTCGTAGAAGTCACCGCCGACGATCTGCGCCGGACGATAGGCAGCAGCGAAGTCCCAACCTGGCACTTCCGGAGCGTCTTCGGGCAGAAGGCTGAGCTGGATCTGGCGCGCCATCCGCAACTGCTCCTCGAGCCGCTGCTGGTGTATCGACTCTTCCTGCAGCCGAGCGGTTTCCAGCGCCAGTGCCGCCTGGTTGGCCATCAGCTGCAGCAGGCGGACGTCATCGTCGCTCGCATAGTGCGCTCGGCGCATGTCGACCATCAGGGCGCCGATCGTCTTTCCTTCCGCCAGAAGCGGTGCCACACAGTGTCCGCGAAAGCCTTCGGTGGCGGCCCAATCGGGGATCAGGATGCCGTGCGAATCAACCGCGACATCCTCTGTGACGACGGGCCGCTGTGTCAACATGGCGCGTCCTGGGCCGCTGTGCTCGTCAAAGGTGACTTCTCGCCGCGCGGCCACCGGATCCTCGCGCCAGCCACTGGCTGCTCGGAAGAGAAGCCTTTCTCCGGCGCTGTCGGGCAGGATCAATGCACAGGCATCTGCGTTCAGTAACCTGCGCACTTCGTCCACCAGGTGGCGCATCAGGTCCTCGAGATCGCCATGCCCCAGAAGACGGTTCGAGAACTCCAACACCGCGGCCAGCTCACGAGCGTGCTTCGCCTGCATCATCTGGGTGAGACGGGTGAGCTCGATGGCCATGCCAATCTGCCTGCCCGCGTGAGCCAGCAGGGCGAGTGCATTCGGTGTCAGGGCAGAGCGATCGGGGGCGAGGACATTGATGATGCCCACACTGCGGGATCCAGCCCGCAGCGGCGCAGAGGCGTGTACGGCGGGCGCGACCGGGGTGCCCCCCTCGAGTTCCGTCTCGCTCGCATCATGGACTGGACTGCCGTCGACCTTCGCAACAGCCAGCCGGGAGCACTGGAGGACATTGTATCCTTCTTGGAGAAGGCCGGCATTGCAGCGCCGCTGGCATTCGCAAGGGCCATCCCAGGGCAGGCGTTGGTCGGGGGAAAACTCGACCGGTAGACCATGATGCGCCGCCAGGATGTAGCCCGGTCCGAAGCGCCGCCCCTGCGCGATGGGATCGATCAGGAAGATCCATCCCGTATTCAGCCGCATCAGGGCGAGGAGACGTTCCAGTGCACGGGGCAGGGCCTCCCGGGCATCTCCTGTCTCGTGCAGCAGATCGGTAATCTCACTCAGGCTTGCGAGTTGATTGGCAAGGTTTTGTCCTTGCGGCTCAGACATACTTCTCGACTTTGAAACGATAGAGATCTACCTTTTCACCAGGCGCGATGCCGCCCTTTAGGCGTGCATAGCGCACCTGGGTCTCGCTGTCGTTGATGCCTTCGATGTCGGGCAGCAGAAGACCCCTGCGCCAGCCCCGCTGGACGATCACACCATAGACCTTCGGGTCCAGCTCGTCGACGGACTCGATCGGCTCTGGCGGGTACAGCACGCTGACGTCGATGACCAGATCCTGCAGTTCGTTCGGCGTTACAGGAGGGAAGCGTGGGTCGCGCGTGGCAGCGGAAATCGCATTGTTGATTACCTCCTGGGCCAACGACTCTTCGGTTGGCTGGATGGTTCCGATACAGCCGCGCAGGTCAAGGCTGCCCGCAGAATGGAGGGTGACGAATGCGCCTGCCGGTTCCCCTTCGATCGTTTCCGGCGCTTCCTCCGGTTTGATTCTTCGGCCCGTGCGCACGTAAACGTCGATCGTCTTGCGGGCCAGTCGGACGAGGGGATGTTCCTCTGCCATAGCACCCTTCACTTGTAACCACTCCGCACTTACTCGGCGAGCTCGCCAACCAGTTCTGGCTCGGCCCACGCGGCCCACGCCCAACGATGGCTGCCCAAGCCATCCGTGGCGAAGGCCAGCCTCAGCATGTTGCCGGCATGGAACGGCAACGCGATCTCGGCTGGCTCCCAGTGCAGGGGCCAGTCAGCGCGACTCCACACCTGCCAGCCGTCCACTCGTATGCGAAACGCCACGAGCTGCTCCGCGCCCTGAGAGCCGTCTCGTATGCCCGTGGCGAAACGCAGGCGCAGGTTGCGTAAGCCTGCCGGCACGGGCACGTGGAATTCCACCAGTGCTTCGCCATTCACTGGCGGGTGTTCCCACAGAGCCGGCCGCGTTTCGCCGCCGCAGGTTGCTACGGCAGCCTTCACTTCCATGCCCGCCGGGTCCTTGGCCGCGCGAACGTCGGCCTGGGCAAGGTGCTCCAGGAAGCTGTACTGCCATGCATGCTGGACGGCTTCTTCGCTCCGGCAGGGGTTGTCCTGCCGCCATTTGAGGAAATCCACAAACTCGCGCACGAGCGCTTGCTCGGCTGCCGGAAGCGCCGCTATCTCCTTATACAGGTCATCCTTCCCGTTCATACTCGCTCCATCACAGGGCTGCTGCAACGCATGCATGCGCCCCGCTGGCGGTTCCCCAGCCCTGCAGGGAGATTGTACCACAGACACGCACGCCCGCGGAAGGGCGGCGCTTCGCCGGGAAATGAAAGCGGAGACACGACATCGTGCCTCCGCTTTGAAGGGGCTCAGCTGCTGAACGCAGCAATCCGGTCTAGCCGACCTTCTGCTTCAGAATGTCGTCAAGCGTGGGTTGGCCGATGACCTGTAATTCGTAGCTGACGCGCTGAACCGGGTGGTAGATCTTGGCGACGCGGGTGAGATCGATAGGCGTAGCCGACAGGACCAGGTCGCACGGCACGCGCCGGATCGTCTCTTCCAGGTCCTTGATCTGTTCCCCACCATAGCCCATGGCGGGCAGCAGGGTGCCGATATCCGGGTACTTCTCGAAGGTCTCGGTGATGGTCCCGACGGTGTACGGCCGGGGATCGATGATCTCTGCCGCGCCGAAGCGCTGCGCAGCGACGATGCCCGCGCCGTACTTCATCTCACCATGGGTGAGTGTGGGGCCGTCCTCGATCACCAGGACACGCTTGCCGCGGATGGCCGCAGGGTCCTCAACAAAGATCGGGGAGGCGGCTTCGATGACCGTCGCACCTGGGTTGACCGCAGCCGCGCTATCCCGAACCACGGTGATGGGCTGCAGATCAGCTGTGTCCACCTTGTTGATGATGATCACATCTGCCATGCGGAAGTTAGCGGCTCCGGGCCAGTAGGTCAGCTCGTGGCCGGCGCGATGGGGATCGGCGACTACGATGTGCAGGTCAGGCTTGTAGAAGGGCAGGTCATTGTTGCCGCCATCCCACAGAATCACATCGGCCTCGAGCTCGGCCTGGCGGAGGATGGCCTCGTAGTCCACGCCCGCATAGACGATGATGCCCTTGTCGATATGCGGCTCGTATTCCTCACGCTCTTCGATCGTGGTCTCGTGGAGGTCCAGGTCCTCGTAGGATGCAAAACGCTGCACGCGCTGCTTGACGAGGTTGCCGTACGGCATGGGATGGCGGATTGCTACGACTTTCTTCCCCATGGCCTGAAGGCGCGCCGCGACGTAGCGGGTAGTCTGTGACTTACCGCTGCCCGTGCGCACAGCGCATACCGCAACGACAGGCTTGTTGGAGGACACCATGGTGTCCTTTGGACCCATCAGCCGGAAGTCGGCGCCGGCCGCGATCGCGGTCGCGGCCTTGCTCATCACGTACTGGCTGTTGACATCAGAATACGCAAACACGACCTGGTCTACACCCAACATCCGGATCAGCGTTGGCATTTCGTTTTCAGGATAGATGGGAATTCCCGCAGGATAGAGAGCGCCGGCCAGTTCCGGCGGATAGCGCCGGCCCTCAATGTTGGGAATTTGGGTGGCAGTGAAGGCGACAACTTCGTACGCCTGATTGTCCCGAAACACCGTGTTGAAATTGTGGAAGTCGCGCCCTGCGGCGCCCATGATCAATACTCGCGGTTTCGACATTGAAACATTCACTCCTTACGATGGATTTTGACGTGGGCGATAGACGGCACGCGCCATCAGCACGCCGATGAAGTAGAGCCCCAGCAGCGGACCCATGACCAGGGCCATGTTGACCGGGTCCACTGTAGGGGTAATCGCTGCGGCGACGAATGCAATTCCGACGATCGCATAGCGCCACTGCTTTGCCATAACCTGGGGTGAGACGATGCCCAGTCGGGCCAGCGCGGCCATGATGACGGGTGTTTCAAAAGCGGCGCCGATCCACAGCATCACCGCCAGGATGAACGAGAAGTACTCCCGGATATTCCAGTTTGCCTGCGCGAGCTCGCTTCCGAAACCTTGCAGGTAGCGGAGCCCAAAAGGAAGCATGATATAGTAGGAAAATGCCAGCCCCACGACAAAGAAGATCGCAACCATGGGCATGCCGATGATCCCGACCATCCGGTAGATGGCGAGTTCCTGGGGCGATTCGAGGGCAGGGCGGACGAAAAGCAAGACCTGGTAAAGAAGCACTGGCAGGGCAACGATGGCGGCTGCGCTGAAGATGACTTCGAAATAGGTCCAGATCATGTCGGTCGGCCGCAGTACTACCAGCGGGACGCCTCCCGCCGGCAGGGTCAGGAACTCCAAAATGCGATTTGCGAAGACAGCTGCAACCACCGCACCTGCGAGGAGCGCTCCCAGGACGATGAAGATTCGCTTGCGCAGCTCTACCAAATGATCGACCGTGCCGTACAGGATCTGAACCACATCGTAAAGCGGGCTTTGGCTGTGTTTCCAGATATTGCGCGCCTGCTCGAGGGTGAGTGGGTCCATATCGGCCTGCGAACGACGGAAGTTGGTGAGCATCAGCCAGAGTTGTTCGATGCCTGCCGGCAGCTTGGAGGGCCCGAGCAGCGCAAGCGCGACGATGGTCAAAAGGATCAGTCCGAATACGCCGGTGAAAGACATGCGCTATGGCTCCATGATGTTCGGCGAGTCGTCGGTGGATGGGGGCGTCGTTTCTTCTGCCCCCGGCTGGAGCGCTTCCTGGGGCTCGGCTTCAGGCGCCTCGCCCGCCTGTACCGCATC
>CAYLZG010000052.1:0-1119 GCA_964387985.1 uncultured Anaerolineales bacterium
TGCTCCTCTCGACGAAATCAATGACTGATATCAAGGCCTTCGAGCTGAGTGATTTGTTCGTAACCGTGGGCGCAGGCGTCACACTGGCGGATCTTATGCCCATGTTGGCACGAGAAAATACCTGGATTCCTTTGGCGTCGCCGTGGCGTCATGCAACTATCGGGGGTATCGTCACCACCAATTTCAATGCGCCGTTGCGCATGCGCTACGGCGCAATCCGCGATCTCTTGCTGGCGATGACGGTCGTGCTGCCAGACGGTCGAGTGATCCGCGCGGGCAGGCCGGTTGTCAAGAATGTAGCCGGATACGATCTGCCGAAGCTCTTCACCGGTTCGCATGGCACTCTGGGCCTGATCACAGAGGTGTCGCTGAAGCTGCTGCCGCTTCCGCGTAGGAGGCAGACGCTCATCGTTCCGGTGAGCTCGCTGGCCCAGGGCCTGGAGATCGGGTCCCAGTTGTTGCGGATATGCCTTGTCGCCTCAAGCCTGTTGCTCTGTCGCGGCTGCGAGGTGCCGGGCACATCGTCGCCGCTTGTGCTGGTCTACACGGCGGAAGGGGTTGCCGAAGACGTCGATGCGGAGCTTGCGCAGGTGCGCGAGGCGTTGCGAAGGGTGAATGCACCAGGAGCCATGCCTGCAGCGGTTTCCGGCGCCGATCTGTGGGCCGAATGGGCGCAAGCGGCATCGAAAGATGGGCTGGTCCGCACCGGCGTTGCACCGAAGGATGTAGGCCGGCTGATGGTGGATGCTGCAGGCCTGGAGGGCGCGCCATTCGTGCTCGATATGGCGTCGGGTCTGCTCTACACGCGCGCCGGAACAATCCAGCCCCTTCGGGACGCTGCCATTCGACTGGGCGGTTATGCCTCTCGGGTCGCCGGCCATTCAGGAGCGGAGGACCCTTGGGGGTATGTTCCTGATTCCCGATCCATAATGGCTGCACTGAAGGGGCGTTGGGACAGTTCCGGCCTCTTCAACCCGGGGGCGTTTATCGTCTGAACGCGCTGAGAATACCAGGCTCACGGGCCATCCGCGCATGCGCCAGTCCGCGGATGGCCCCCTTTTCCTCGATCCTTATCTCTGCGCTGCGCGTGTCGCTTCCACCAGGACCTTCAGGCGCTCC
>CAYLZG010000052.1:1140-9294 GCA_964387985.1 uncultured Anaerolineales bacterium
GGGGATCGCTGCTTGCGAGATCGACTGCTTCACGGAGTGAGCGCTCGAATACCGCGTATTCGCGTGCCGTCGACAACAAGTCCTGTGGCACCCCGCCCCACAGGATAACATCTGAACCGCATGACTCTCGCGTCTCGGTGAGCGTGGCGTCCCCTTGTGGCGGACCCGAGATTCCCTGGATTGCATCGACGCCGGCTTCAGCCAGGAGCGGAGCGAGCCGTCGTCCCGGGCCCCCGATGTGCACCACCAGGTGTTTGCCTGACTCGTGAGCAGACGCAGCTGTGGCCGCATAGCTCTGCGCCAGGTTCTCGCCGAAAATGCGCGGCGAGATGTACTGCCCATCCAGGTTATCGGCAGCCAGCAGTAAATCGCCCGGCAGAGCAGCGATCTGCGGGACCAATGCCCGCCGTTTGGCCTCCAGTTCGGCGATGATGGTGTTGACCAGATCCTTTCCGGCGCCTCGCATCAGGAGTAAGCCCTCGCCCCAGCCCACCAGTGTGTGCAGTAGATCCGAGTAGGGTTGCATCGGTAGTTCCAGGGGCACAACACCGTCTTCTCCCACCGAGGCACGCCATGAATCCAGTCCTTCTGTGTCGATGACATAACGTCTCGCTGCGGCAATGTCGACGGCCAGCTTCAGGTCGTCGGGTGTCTTAACCGGATACTCCTCCTGCCACCAGTCGCCGTCTGGACCGCGAGTCCAACGAGCAAGCAATGTGCGCCCCTGGACGCGGTATCGGATGTCGTGCGCCTCCGCTGTTTTCTCGGTGGTCACATCGACACCCTCATATGCGACGCGCCAGGGTCGGAACGGGGCCCACACCGCAGTTCCAAGGGCGCGATACGCGTCCGGCAGGGTAGGGCCGAAGTCCGCCGGCAAGGTTCCGCGCGAGTGATGCCATTGGTGCCAAAGGGTCATGTCCAGCAACAACAGAGGCGTGGTTTCAGTGGCTGTGGGAACATTGCGAAAGCGTCTGAGGATCTCGGAATGCCACGACATGGTAGGTCCTCCTTAGGTGTCGAAGTTGAATAACCAGTATCTGACGAGTGAGGGTTTGCTGTCAACGGCCACAGCTGCCTCATAGCCGGGAGCAACATTGATCGCGTGCAGGAACCAATGCACTGCTTGCTCGTTCTCATCGCCCGCATCAAGAAGCGCGGCGGGTTCATCGGGTCTCAGCGTCACGACGAACGGGTCCAGGGGGATGGCCAGGCCTTCCCCGCGCGCCTTCACATAAGCCTCTTTTCGCGTCCAGCAGCGAAAGAAGGCCCGGACCTGGTCCTCCGGTGGCATGCTTCGCAATGCATCTACCTCTTGCGGCGAAAAGAAGCGCTCCGCAATGTGCTCTTCTGCCATCCGTGGACGGAGCATCTCGATGTCGATCCCCACGCGGCGGTCGCGGCAGATTGCGTAAAGTGCAATCTCACCCGAATGCGAGAGGTTGAATGAGAGGCTGGCAGAGGTCCCACCCGCCTCAGGGGCTAACTCTGGCTTGCCGGCCGGGGAGTACGCGAATTCGACTTGGGCCGGAGGCAGCCCGGTATAGGACCCGAGGATCGCGCGCAGCGCACCGCGCGCGACCACGAAGCGGCGTTTATCTTCCTCGAATCGAAGCTTCCGCGCCCGCTCCTGCTCGTCAGGCGAGAGGGTCTGGTAGAGCAGCGTAACTGTTTGGTCGGGCAGGTCCAGCCGGGCCAGCCACAGATGCAGCTCTTCTCGTGTGATCTCAGGTCTCGCCGGACCTGGTCGCCAGGGTGAGATATCTTGCATAGATCGCCCTAGCCGCGTCTTCGACCTGTCACTGTTGGCCTTTGAGCTTCATGGGCAGGCCGGCTGCCATGAAGAACACTGCGTCTGCCTCTGCGGCCAGGTGCTGGTTTGCGCGTCCCAACGCGTCTCGATATACCCTGCCGAGCGGTGTCGGCGGCACGATGCCGAGACCCACCTCGTTGCTCACCACGATCCAGGTTTCGCTGCCGGCATGGTAGGCGCTCAGGATCTCCTTTACCTCGCCCATCGCAGCTGCCTCTGCCTGGGCAGCGTCGGCCATTGCGCTTTCAGGTAAGGCGATGACGACATTGCTGGTGAGCAGGGTCAGGCAGTCGACGAGGATCACCTCCGCGTCATTGACCGCCTCGGCGGCAGCTCGGCCTGCCCCGATCGGAGCTTCCACCGTGCGCCAACCGGCAGGACGCTGCGCTCGGTGTTTGGCGATCCGCGTGCGCATCTCGTCGTCCCGCGCTTCTGCCGTCGCTACGTAAAGCACGCGTCCGGCCGGACTTGTTTCAGCCGCAAGCTTTTCCGCGTATGCGCTCTTGCCGCTGCGCGCACCGCCAATGATCAGAATCAATCTCTTAGGCGCCATCTTTGCTCCAACTGAAACCATTCACCGCCAGAGTACGCTGCAGGACTGCCAGGGAGGACAGAAAATCCTCCTGGTTGAACACCTCGAGCGATAATACGCCATCGAAGCAACCGGCAAGATGCCTGACCACAGCCTTGAGCGACGCAGCTGGTGCATGGCTCAGTGACTGGTGGTCACGACTGCCCACCCCGTGCAGGTGCACGACGCGAGTGCGTGGACACCAGTCGCGGACGTCGGACATGGGGTCCCGCCCTGCAAGCCACAGGTGACCTATATCCATAGTCCGGCTGACAGGTACGCGGTCGAGCACCGGCGCGAAGGCAGCTGGATCCCATGTTTCTATGTTTTCCACCGCCAGGTACTCCGGACCGGGCAGCCAACCGGCCACGAGTTCCAGCGCGCCTGCGGCGTTTTCTTGCCACTGAGCGAGGGATTCTACCGGATTGTCCTTCATCAGGTTCTGGCCGTCAAGGTGCACCGTGTAGGCAAAGGGTTTGAGACGCGCGGTGGCGTCGATCACACGGCGTGCCTTGATAAGTGACACATGTTGATCCACCCCATCATCCGCCAGGCGCAGATCCAATGGCAGGTGCACGGTGTAGGTGATGTGGTGACGCTGGGCGAGCTCAACTAGGCGATCGCACGTATCGACAGTGGGCAGGTTCGATCCGTAGTCGTCCGTCTCGAAGAGGACCAGTTCAACATCGTCGACCAGCGGAGCAAGGTAGTCGACATTGGGCAGGATATCGTCCGGCAGGATATAGGATGTCGTTCCCACTCGAAACATTTCTCAGTTCCTTACCACGAGTAAGGCCGCGAGGAGCGCGGCCGTCTCGCCCAGCTCTATGATCGCACCGTATACGTCGCCGGTCAGCCCGCCCAGGCGCCGCGTGGCGAGCCATGAAACCGCAGCCATCGCCAGGGCCGCGGCGGCGGGCAGCGCTATCAGGGCGACTCCCCCTCGCGTCCAGCCGAGCGCGAGAAGGATCGTGGCCGTGATGGTGGCGATGAGGATCTCGCGGCGGCCCAGGCTCTGTCGAAAGAAAAACGCCATCCCTTTTTGCTTCGCTAGTGGAAAGGCTGCCGCAGCAACGACCAGCGCCCACCGCGCCAGGGCCGGCGTCAGAATCATGATGGCAGGGTTGCCGGCCACCTCAGACAACGCACCGAGCTTGACAAGGATCAGGAGGATCAACCCCACACCGCCGAAGCTCCCGAGCCGTGGATCCTTCATGATCTCGAGTCGCCGGGCGCGGTCGACGGGAACAAAGAATGCGTCACAGCAGTCTGCCCAGCCATCCAGGTGCAGCGCGCCTGTCAGTCCGACCCACGCGGCCAACGTCAGAGCCGCGCTGAGCAGGGGCGCACGGTTCCACATGCCGCTTCGATCGAGCCCATACGCGACGGCTGCTACGAGGATGCCGATGAGAGCGCCGGTCAACGGGTACCATGCCAGCGCGCGGCCGGCCGGGGTCTTCTCGTCCCACCGGGGGTTGGCAGGCAGGATGGTCAGCAAGCCGAGCGCGCGCAGGAGGTCGCTCATGGCCTAGCGATTGCTCACGCCCGCTGACTCGAACGTAGCCATCTCATTCAGGATTCGAGCAGCAGCCTCAACCACATTCATCGCCAGCACTGCGCCGGTGCCTTCGCCCAATCGCATGTGCATGTCGAGCAGCGGCTCCAGCCCCAGGTAAGACATGGTTGCTGAATGACCAGGCTCTGTCGACTGGTGCGCACCGATCATGTAGTGCTTGGCCATTGGACTCAGCGTCGCGGCGATGAGTGCTGCAGACCCTGTGATGAAGCCGTCGACCAACACGGGAATGCCTGCAGCTGCGCCCGCCAGCATCGCGCCGGCCATCGCGCCGATCTCGAAGCCGCCTACCTTGGCAAGTATGTCAAGGCCATCAGTGGGGTCCGGATGGTTAACCTGCAATGCTTGCTTGATCACGGCCGTCTTGCGACGAAGTCCATCCGCGTCGACTCCCGTGCCGATGCCTGTGACGCGTTCGATCGGCATCCCTGTGATGACCCCAACGATCGCGGATGCGGGCGTGGTATTGCCGATCCCCATCTCACCGCAGGCCAGCAGGTCCAAACCCGTTGCGATTTCGGCCTGGGCAACCCGTGCACCCAGTTCGAGCGCCTCACGCGCTTGATCGGTCGTCATTGCCGGGCCACAGCTCATGTCTGCAGTGCCGCGATCGATCTTCCCACTGATCAGGCTGGGCGTTATGGGCAGGTCTCCCGATACCCCGGCGTCCACGATGACGACCCTCGCGTTTGCCTGGCGCGCGAGCACATTGATCGCAGCGCCGCCAGCGAGAAAGTTCAGTACCATCTGGCAGGTCACTGCTGAGGGATACGCGCTTACGCCTTGGGCTGTGACACCGTGGTCACCCGCAAACACGAGGACCGCCTTGCGCTGTGGGATGGGAGGCGGGCACTGGCGGGTGATGCCGGCTAATTGGACGCTCAGGTCTTCCAGTCGTCCGAGCGAACCAGTGGGCTTGGTAAGTGCATCCTGCCGTTTTCGGGCGGATTGCATGGCAGCACCATCGAGCGGGCGGATGGCGGCGACGAGGGACTTGATCATGGATGAGAGCCTCTTGTTGCGTTAGTATTCGATCCCGGGTTGTCCTGGGATGCCGTTGCGATAGGGATGTTTGACTTCTGTCATTTCGGTGACAAGATCGGCGTAGTCGATCAGATCGTCAGGTGCGCCGCGTCCGGTCACAACCAGGTGCAGGCTGGGTGGCTTGTGCTTGCGCAGCCAGGCAATGACGTCCGCGGTCTTGAGCCACCCGTACTCCAGTGCATAGGTGAACTCATCCAGGATGACGACATCGTAGCCTCCATGCTCGATCTTTTCACAGGCCTCGGCCCAGGCCGACACCGCGAGCCGCTCTTGTTCGGCCTTGTCACCCGACCAGGTGAAACCATTGCCCGTCACGTACCATTCCAGGCCTATGCGCCGCGCTGCCAGGGCCTCCCCCGTGCGATCGGCGCCCTTGATGAACTGGATGACGCAAACGTGCATGTCACGACCCCATGCTCGCAGCGCCAGTCCGAGAGCCGCAGTTGTCTTGCCTTTGCCGCTGCCGGTGTTGACGATCACCAGCCCTCTGCGCGCCGGCCGGGTGTGCTGGGCGGCACCTTCAGTGCTCACGATTCCTCCTCTGTGCAGCCGCGCAGGATGGGGGATGGCGAAGTTGGCTACTTGCCCGGCCGGGCGGCCGAGCCGCCGAATAGAAAACCCCGTCGATTCCTGCTCGACGGGGTTAGCTACCATGCCGCACCCCTGTCCGCGAGGGTGTCGAGAAATGTGCAGGCAGGTGAGAGGTCTGGCTCCCCCGGACAAGCGCCGGGGCCACAGTTGCGGGTCAGCGCCGGATGAAACCGGTCTTCTCTCCGACTGCCACTCATGCACGACTTGTACGTTTTGTAACACGGGTGATGTTTGCTGTCAAATTGAATCCCGAGCCGCGATGCGGTAGAATGGCTCCATGTTCCCTGAGAGTTATCGCCAGCAGAGTTGGCACGCCTTGGCGGCTGACTCGTTCGACATCCTTGTCATCGGCGGGGGCATCACGGGCGCTGGTATCGCTCGTGAGGCGGCGCGCCTGGGACTCCGTGTCGCCCTGGTCGAGCAGCGCGATTTTGCGTGGGGCACGTCCAGTCGATCCTCCAAGCTCGTGCATGGTGGGCTGCGTTATCTGAAGGAAGGTCGCCTGGGACTGACGCGAGCTTCGGTCAGTGAGCGCCAGCGGCTGCTGGAGGAGGGCCCAGGACTCATCGACCCGCTTGGATTCCTTCTGGCAACCTACAAGGGCGACTCTCCGGGCCGGCGCATGTATGGAGCAGGTCTCACCGTATACGATCTCCTGGCGCTTCAGTGGACGCATCGTTATTACTCTGCCGCGGACTTCAAGCTGTTTGCCCCGTTCATCGCCGATGAAGGTCTGCAAGGTGGTTTCCGTTACGGGGATGCACAGACCGATGATGCACGGCTGGTTTTGCGGGTGTTGGGTGAGGCGGTGGCGGATGGTGCGCTAGTGCTCAATTACGCCCGCGTAGAATCCGTGATCCGTGAGAGTGGGACAGGCAGAGTCGTTGGCGCGCGTGTTCGTGATCGCGCACTCGATCCAGGGGAAGTCATTGACGTGCACGCTTCAGTAGTGGTCAACGCCACTGGTGCCTGGGCTGATAGCCTGCGGGAGCAGGTTGGGGGCGTGCGCCGGATTCGGCCACTCCGGGGGAGCCATCTGATATTCCCATCCTGGCGCTTGCCCGTCATTCAAGCCCTGAGCTTTCTTCATCCTCTCGACTCACGACCGGTGTTTATCTTTCCATGGGAAGGCGCAACCCTGGTCGGCACGACGGATGTCGATCATGATAGGGGTCTTGATGAGGAGCCAGTCATCGCGCCGGATGAAGTCGCGTACCTCATGGCCGCAGTCGCCTCGCAGTTTCCCTCTTTAGGGCTTACGCTGGACGACATTGTGAGCACGTATGCTGGCGTTCGTCCGGTGGTTGGATCGGGCAAGGCAGATCCCTCTAAGGAATCGCGTGATCATGTTGTTTGGGAGGAATCCGGCCTTCTAACCGTCACTGGCGGCAAGCTGACGACGTTCCGGCGCATCGCGTTGGATGTTCTGGGCGTCGCCCGGAAGCGACTGCCTGAGATGGGCGAGCCGGATCGCGATATGCCGGTTCTGAGCCCCGTCAATCTCCCCTTGGGCCACAACTCCCTGTCCGAGGCTGAGCGCAAGCGTCTGCTGGGACGCTACGGCAGGGCTGCGCCCTTGCTGGTGGCATCTGCTCAACATGGTGAATTGGATCGGATTCCGGGTGTTGCCACGCTGTGGGCAGAGATCCGGTGGGGGGCACGGGCCGAGGGTGTCGTTCACCTGGATGACCTGCTTCTGCGGCGTACGCGACTCGGTCTTCTCCTGCCCCAGGGCGGTGCTGAGATCATGGGGCGCATCAAGCAGATTGTCTGCGATGAGCTGGGCTGGGACGAGGAGCGGTGGCGAGCGGAGCTCAGAACTTACCTGCGCCTCTGGGAAGAACACCACAGCCTGCCCGATCGCACGGCTATTCCTGATTGGTCGCTCATGCTGATTGCGGCACGAGAGACGCGCACTGCCCGCGCGGTCCTACGGAGGCAGAGGCGGCGACGCCGCTGGTTGCGCGGAGGCATCGCCTCGGGTGCCGTTGCTGGCGCCGGTTTGCTGGTCGGTTTTGGACGCTGGGCTTGGCGAAGGAAGAAATGAAAGATCTTCTGCTTGCGATCGACAATGGGACTCAGAGCGTGCGGGCGCTCGTCTTTGATCTGCAGGGTAATCTGATAGCGCGTGCCCGGGTGCCACTGGAGCCATACCTGTCTCCCCAGCCGGGGTGGGCAGAGCAAGACGCCGGCTACTACTGGCGTTCGCTATGTGAGGCATGTCAGCAATTGTGGCGCCAGGCTGACGCGACCGGCAAACCACCCGGGCTCAAAGAACGCATCGCGGGAGTCGCACTCACTACGCAGCGTTCGACCATGGTGAATGTCGACGGAGACGGCCGCCCGTTGCGGCCCGCGATGGTCTGGCTTGATCAGCGGCGCACCCATGGCCTGAAGCCGGTTGGGGGCCTGTGGGGCCTGGCCTTCCGCCTGGTCGGAATGTCGGAAACAGTCTCGTATTTGCAAGCCGAGGCAGAGGCAAATTGGCTTCGCACAAACGAACCTGAGATTTGGGACAAGACCAGCAAGTATCTCTTCCTATCCGGCTATCTCACCTTT
>CAYLZG010000052.1:9305-13067 GCA_964387985.1 uncultured Anaerolineales bacterium
ACTCGGTTGGTTGTCAGGTTGGCTATGTCCCCTTCGACTATAAGAAACTGGCCTGGGCCGGTCCGCATGATTGGAAATGGCAAGCCGTGCCGATTCCCAAAGACAAGCTTGTGGACCTTATTCCGCCAACAGGTGTGCTCGGCGAGATCACGGACGTGGCCGCTGAAGCGACGGGCATTCCCGCGGGATTGCCCCTCATCGCAGCTGCGGCGGACAAGGCGTGTGAGGTGCTCGGAGCAGGCTGTGCTGAGCCGCACATCGGCTGTTTGAGTTACGGAACCACTGCGACGATTAACACGACACACCGCAGGTATGTTGAGGCCATTCCCCTGATCCCGCCCTATCCTGCGGCCATGCCCGGCGCCTACAGCCTGGAGATTCAGGTCTATCGCGGTTTCTGGATGGTCAGTTGGTTCAAGGAACAGTTTGGGTATGCTGAGCAGCGGTTAGCGGAGGAGCAGGGCACTGAGCCCGAGGTGCTGCTCGATCGGCTTGTGAGCCAGGCGCCGCCCGGATCGATGGGACTTGTGCTGCAACCCTATTGGTCACCCGGGTTGAAGATGCCGGGGCCCGAGGCGAAGGGGGCTATCGTCGGCTTCGGCGATGTTCATGGACGAGCGCACGTCTACCGATCCATACTTGAAGGGCTTGCATTTGCACTGTTGGAAGGAAAGGAACGGACCGAGCAGCGCACTGGCGTGAAGGTAACTGAATTGCGCGTCTCAGGGGGCGGCTCACAGAGCGACGCTGCCATGCAGCTCACGGCCGACATCTTCAACCTGCCCACTGCCCGGCCGCATGTCTACGAGACATCGGGCTTGGGCGCTGCCATGGATGCTGCGGTGGGCTTGGGCCTTCAGCCTGATTTTGACACCGCTGTCAGGGAAATGACGCGGGTCACCCGGGTCTTTGAGCCTGACCTCAACAACCGGGCTTTGTATGACGGTCTGTTCCGGAGGGTGTACAAGCGAATGTACGAGCGGTTACGGCCCCTTTACGAGGAGATCCGAGACATCACGGGCTACCCGCCCAAGGTCTAGGAAGCCCGCGTAGGCCGCTTGTATGACACAGCGGAGGAGGAGCGTCGACGGTGCCAATACTCAGTCTCATGCAAATCGGCTGGCTGATTGTGCTCCTTGCGACTTGGGGTGCACTGTTGTTTGGCGGGTTCCTCTTTGGGCGGCCATCGCAGTTTTCCAGTCGCCGTATTCCCGCCCTGAATTGTCTGCTGTCCTCCCTCGTCCTGGTTCTGGCCGCCTGGAGTTGGGTGATCTTCGTCCGCAAGACCCCCGCCGCCGGATTTGCGTTGTTGATCGCAATCGGCATGAGCCTGGGATTCCTGGGTGACGTCTTCATGGCTGGGCTTATCTCGATCGGCGATCGGCTGTTGAGCGGCATGGCTGCATTCGGCCTGGGTCATGTTGCCTACATAATCGCCGGCCTTTGCTACAGCTATCAATCGGGCTTGACAGCCCTCTGGCCGCGCCTGTTCGGATGGTTGCTGTGGCTCTTTATCGGCTTCCTTGGGTGGTATTTCGTTGCGTATCGCAGCTCGCGACCCTCCTTTCTCCATTGGGCAGCGCTCTTATATTCGCTGCTTCTGTCTTCCACAGCTGGCATCGCGACAGGTCTCGCCTTGCAGAGTGTGCGCTTCGTCCCCTTCGCGCTCGGGGCAGGACTCTTCCTTTTCAGCGACTTCCTGATCGCGATGAGGTCGTTTGGTGGAAAATCGTTGCGCCTGATATCGCTGGATGACTTGATTTGGTTGACCTATGGCCCGGCGCAGATGCTTATCGTGTTCTCGGTGTGGTCGGCCCTGGCATGACCGCTAGCGATGCACCATCACCTTCGCCACGGCCGCCGCTCGGCTGTCGACGCCCAGTTTCTCGAAGATCGACTTGAGATAGCGCTTGACGGTATTCTCCGAGATCACCATCTCACGCGCGATGCCCTTGTTAGTAAGTCCCCGAACCAGTAGCATCGCGACTTCGCGCTCGCGGGCTGTGAGTGATGCCAGTGCGTCGTCGGGTTGCGTCTGGGCCAGGATCTGCCTGACTATCTCCCTGAACTCGGACCGGCGGAAGGCCTCCTTGCGCAGGCACGTGTATGCTCCGTGCTCTTTGAGTACAGTCACTGCAATCTCCACCGTGGCAAAACCCGTGAGCAGGATGGGAGTACACCGGGCATCGATCTGCGCCAGCATGCTGAGCACATCGATGCCTTCTCGATTGGCCTCATCTTCCGCTCGCAGCGAGAGATCGACGACAGCAATCCGGTGTGGAGCTGTGGCGATGGCAGATTTGGCTCCGTTAAGATCGACGGCCACGTCGACGTGCAGGGACAGGTCGGTCAGGATTTCGGTAAGAATTTCCTGCCAGGCCGGGTCGTCTTCGACTACGAGCGCGCGCATGGCAGCCTGAGTCGAAAAGTGGTTCCCGAGCAACCGTCGCTTTCCACGTTGATGGTGCCTCCTGCTCGGGTAACCAGGGTCTTCACCCACCATAGCCCGAAGCCGAGGCGACTGCTTTCGCCCCGGGACTCGCGGCGCCGGCCTGAGAAATCAAACTCGAAGATGCGGGACTGCAGATCCGGCGCGACGCCTGGGCCATCGTCCGCGACAGTCAGCTCCACCGATTTTTCGGTTGCTGTTCCCGAAATGGAGATCCTTCCGCGCCCGCCTAGCGCCTCTCCGGCATTATCGAGTAGATTCAGAAGCACCAGGGTGAGTCCCTCACGGCTCAGCAGCACTGGCGGAAGGCCGCCCAATTGTGTTGTCTGGCTGATGCTCACGCCGCCAGGCAGTCTGGCTGCGCGTAAGGCCTCGGCAAGGCAGTCTGTGATGCGGACGGGCCCGGGATTCATGGGATGCAGCAGTGCCAGGCGTTCGCGTACCGTGCGCATGGCGTCCAGGGCTGCTCGCTCGATCTCAGCCAGGTTGGCGGCGAGATAGGGACTCTCAGCGATCTGCGGCCCGCATTTGTCCTGGATGCCCTCGACGCGCACGGGAATCGTGCCGACTTTGTTGTTCAGGTGGTGCAGCAGATTTGCAGCGATATCGCCCATCGCTGCAAATGTCTCCGCGACCGCGTGTGCCTCGCGCGCCTCGCGCAGCGCATCCTGGCGGGTTGCATTCTCTTTCGCCAATGCTTCATATTGCGAGAGGATGGACCCCATTTTGCGGTCCCACTCTGTGTCCCCGCTCACCAGTTCTTCCCGTAATCCCTCGATATGTGCCAGGGCCTGGTCAAGGTCCTGCGAGAGCACGCGTGCCGAGGTGTCGCGCAGCGCATCCAGCAAGCGGACTTCCTGGATGGCGATGACTGCCTGGCCTGCAAATCCCTGGAGCAAATAACTGTCGGCTTCCGTAAACGCGCCGGCCTGTGGGCTTTCCAGGTTCAGCACACCCTCCAGCCTGCCACCAGCACCGATGAGGGGTACTGCGAGTTCGGAGCGCATCTGCAGCCCGTGGTCGAGCGGGTAGTAAATTCTGGACCACGGCAGTTCTCTCACGTCTCTGATGATGACAGGTTGTTGCGTCTTTGCTACCATGCCCATCACGCTGGTGACGTTGATCGGGAGTGCCTCAACCGCGGGCCGCCCAAGATCCTCGCCCGCAATCGCCGCCATCACCAACAGGATATTCGTGCCGCCCTGCATGGAAGACTCCTTCTCCGGTCAGGTTCCCCGGTTTGCTCATCCATCGACACGCGGAACGCCTGCGCCGACCAAGGCCTCCGGTGCGAACGACGACCATTAGACCGG
>CAYLZG010000052.1:13077-14447 GCA_964387985.1 uncultured Anaerolineales bacterium
CGTTGATCGGGAGTGCCTCGACCGCGGGCCGTCCAAGATCCTCTCCCGCAATAGCCGCCATCACCAGCGCACCCCTCTGCTTGTCCACTAGGCGGAATATGCCGTAACGTGCGCCGGTGATCTCGAGCGACATGTGGAGGATCGTGTCGAGGGTGTCTTGAAGTCCTGTGCGCGAAGAGATCAACATGCCCGCGTGCCGGAGCAGGCTTATCTCGTCGTCTTTGCGCGCCAGCGTGCGCTGCGAGTCGCGGCGAACGCTGGCATGGAAGAGCGCCCCGGCAGCGAGGTTCGCCAGGCTATGGAGGATCGTCTCTTCGATGGGCGTAAGCGTTTGGTGGAGCGGAAGTGCCAGGGAAAGCTCGCCCAGCGCTCGATCCGTAACGCCCAGAGAAAGGTGTACCGTCTCGCCGCCGCCCCGGGCAACCTGGGACTCACCAGCCCATACTCTCTCCTCCTCATGTATGATCTCGGCTAATGCGCCTTCGATCAGCCCGGCTGCCGCCTCAGTCGTTCGCTGCAGGATATCTCTGAGCGCGAGCGAGTCATCAGAATCCAGATGGTTGACTGCGATTCCGATTTCTTTCATCCGTTCCAGTGCGGCGAGCAGCCGCCCATCACCGCTCATATCTCTGGCAACCATGCGATAGATCGGATGGCGTCACGCCGGTTCTGGGGCATCTTCGTCTCCTGTGGCCATCTGCGCCTCAGCCAGGATCACCTCCAGGTCAGACCGCGCAAAGAAGTACCGCGCGTGGCAGAAGTGGCAATCCACTGTGGCCTCGCCCTCGGCCACGAGCGCGAGCAGGTCATCTCGGTCCAGCATGCGCAATGCTTGCCTGGAGCGATCTTGAGAGCACGAGCAGCGGAACTCAGCTGGTTGGCGTTCTAGCAGCAGGTATTCCTGGCCACCCAGAAGTTGGTCGACTATCTGCTCGGGAGTGCGACCGTCGGACAGGAGATTCTCGATGGGTGGGAGATCCTTGAGTCGCGCGGCGACTTGCGCGACCGCCTCATGGCCATGACCGGGCAGCGCCTGAATCAGCAGGCCGCCGGCAGAGGCGATGCTGCGATCGTCGTCCATCACAACGCCTATTTCAACCAATGAGGGAATCTGCTCGGATTGGTTGAGGTATGCCTCCAGGTCTTTGTCGAGTTCGCCGTACTCGAGGCTGATCGCGCTGCGGTACAGGTCCTTTAGTCGCAGGTCCTTCACAACGGTCAGGATGCCTTCTCTGCCCAGCGCCTCGCTCACGGCCTCCCGGCCCAGCGACTCGCCCGACGACGCGTCTGGCGCGGACAGATAACCCCGAACATGACCGTAAGCGTCCGCCTCGATTACCAGCTTTCCCAGTCGCCCGCCCCCCTCAACC
>CAYLZG010000052.1:14457-24616 GCA_964387985.1 uncultured Anaerolineales bacterium
CCTTTAGTGCGATGCGTTCCTGAACCTTGAGCAGGCCGCCGAGCAGCACGCCTGCGGTCATCCCATATGCCAGCGCGGCTGCCGCAATGGGGTATGCTGAATGGCGCTGAGCTGCCTCTCGTGCGAGTTCCGTCGTTGTGCACGCCAACACGCGCACACCTGCATCCTTCGCCAGGATGCGCAATGTATAGTCGCTCATCCATTTATCTCCACAAAAAGAAACCAGGCTTCGCACCAAGGGTGGAAACCTGGCTTCTGATTGTACCACAAGAGTGGCTTCAGGCGTCGAAGTACAGGGAGAACTCGTACGGGTGGGGTCGCATTCGGATCGGATCGACCTCCGTCTCTCGCTTGTAGGCGATGTAGGTGTTCAACATGTCTGTTGTAAATACATCGCCCTTGAGCAGGAACTCGTGATCTTCCTCCAGCGCACGCAGCACCGCGTCCAGGCTGCCCGGCACCTGCTTCACGCGTTTAGCCTCCTCGGGCGGCAGACCGTAGAGGTCCTTATCCATCGGTTCTCCCGGGTCGGTCCGGTTCTGGATGCCGTCGATGCCGGCCATCAGCAGGGCGGCGAACGCCAGGTAGGGGTTCGCGGACGGATCGGGTGCGCGGAATTCAACGCGCTTCGACTTGGCACTCCTGGTCCCCACCGGGATGCGGCAGATCGCAGACCGGTTGCGCTGCGAATACGCAAGATTGACCGGCGCCTCAAATCCGGGAACAAGCCGGCGATACGAATTGGTCGTCGGCGCACAGAGCGCCAACAGCGCGGATGCATGCTTCAGCAGACCTCCGATGTAATACCTGGCGGTATCTGAGAGCTGCGCATAGCCAGCTTCATCGTAGAACGCATTCCTGCCGCCCTTCCAGATGCTTTGGTGGCAGTGCATGCCCGACCCGTTGTCTCCGAACAGGGGCTTTGGCATGAAAGTTGCCGTGAGCCCGTTCTGCCGTGCGACGTTCTTGACCATGTATTTGTAAATCATCACGCTGTCGGCCATGCGGGTGAGCGTGTCGAAGCGCATGCCGATCTCGCCTTGCCCGGCAGAGGCAACTTCGTGATGATGGATCTCGACCGGTACGCCTGCGCCCGCCAGGGCCAGAACGATACGGCTGCGCACATCTTGCAGCGTGTCGGTCGGTGGCGTGGGGAAATAGCCACGCTTGGCCGCGATCTGGCCACCGTAGTTGGGTCCCAGGTCTTTGCCGCTATTCCACCAGCCCTCGCCGCTATCCAGGTGGTAGAAGGCCTCGTTTGTGTTCGAGCCGTAACGCACGTCGCTGAAAATGAAGAACTCCGCCTCTGGCCCGAAGTACACGGTATCGCCGATGCCGGTCTGCTTGAGAAAGGTTTCGGCACGTCGCGCGATGTAACGCGGATCGCGGCTGTACGGCTCGCGCGTGATCGGGTCGTACACATCTCCCATGATGACCATTGTAGGCACCTGGAAGATGGGATCGAGGAACGCAGTGGATGGGTCTAGCAGCAGGATCATGTCCGATTCGTGGATTTCTTTGAACCCCCGAATGGACGATCCATCGAACGGCACACCGTTCTCAAACGTTTCTTCGGTCAGAATGTGCGCCGGTATCGTGAAATGCTGCCACACGCCCGGCAGATCTGTGAAGCGCAGATCAACCATCCGCACCTTGGCCGCCATGGCGAGCACATCAGCAATCGTCTTGGACATTTTTCTTCCTTTCGGGTTCTCGGGAATATACCGGGGGCAGTATAGGGTCGTGTGAGAATGTGCGCAAGTACCCGTTTGGGTAGTATTGTGGCTCATGGGGGATCGCGGAAGCGTAATCTGACGGTATCCAAATCTCATCTTTATCTGTTCTTTACATCACCTTGCTAAAGTTGGGCCAGTTACCCGGATGTGCGGGCGAACTCAGACGGAGAATGACTGATGTCCATGACAAATCCACAAGAGCGAATTTCTTTCGCTGCGGAATCGGGCCTGCCGGTCATGCTGGGGACCTTCGATTCGATCACTTTGACTGAAATGGCGGGTGTTGCCTTGCTCGACCGGATGGAACTGAAATATGTCATGACGCAGCTTGCGCTGATCCGGGTCCTGAGCTCGCTGAGTGCGGACTATCGGGTCTTGACTGAGTCGGGGCAGCGGCTGAGCCACTACCGCACGCTCTACTTCGATACCGCAGATATGGCCCTTTACCGGAGGCACCATGCGGGCGCGCCGGAGCGCTACAAAGTTCGCGCTCGCGAATATGTGGATTCCCACGTGGCCTTCTTTGAGGTGAAGCACAAGACAAAGCCGCGCCATACGGTCAAGAGCCGCATTCCTACCGCAGGACTCGTGACGTCTCTGGGTGGGTCGTGCGCCGGCTTTCTTGCGGGCGTCTGCCCCTATGCGCCGGACGAGTTGGTCGCGCGGCTGTGGAACCGGTATACCCGCATCACCCTGGTGAGCAAGTGGCGGCCGGAGAGGGTGACGTTGGACCTCGATGTTGCTTTCTCGTGGGATGGCCAGACCGTCAGGCTGCCCGGCCTTGTTGTGGCCGAGGTGAAGTACCAGGGAGCCATCTACGCCTCCGATTTTGTGCGGCGCATGCGCGAGCTTCACATGCGCAGTTCCAGCTTCAGCAAGTATTGCATCGGCATCAGCCTGCTGTATCCGCACGAAAAACACAACCGTTTCAAGGGCAAAAATCAGTTGATTGCCCGGCTGATGGCAGGAGAGCAAAGTGACACTCACTAACTTGTTCGCCGGGTTTGCAGTGAACCTGCTTGTAGCGCTTCTGATCGTGCGGTTCATCTATTATCCGGGTAACCACAATAAGAACTATGTCTTCACATTCCTGGCGTTCAACACCGTCATCTACTTCGTGATGAGCTTTCTGACCAGCGTGGAGCTGAGCGTCGGTGTCGGCTTTGGGCTTTTTGCCATCTTCTCGGTCTTGCGCTATCGGACCAGCACCATGTCGACGCGAGAGATGACTTATCTGTTCATTGTCATCGCGTTGCCCGTGATGAATTCCCTGCTTATGCGGGATTCTGCTTGGTTGGCGCTGCTTGGGGTGAACTCGATGGTGGCCGCAGTGCTTTTCGTGTTGGAGCGCGAATGGGGCTTTCACTATGAGAGCATTCAAGCAGTGCGCTATGAGCGTATCGACCTGATCCGGCCGGACCAGCGCGATCTCCTGCTGGCCGACCTGCGCCAACGCACCGGGCTGCCTGTGAAGCGGGTCGAGATCGGGCGGCTGAACTTCCTCAACGACACCGCCGAGTTGCGGGTATTCTACGACGAGCCGCCATCAGAGCGCCGGAAGCGGTCCACTGATCCCAACCTGGTGGACGAGTTGTACCTGGCCGCTGAGAACGCCTAGGGTGCAGCGTCAGAATTGGGCCATCCGGGAAATTCGATGCCCTGAACCGTAGACGCGAGCCATCGGCTGCGCGATAATGCGCCAAGGGAGGTGCTAAGATGGCAGACAGCGTCTACAAGGTGATCACATTGATCGGAACCAGCACGGAGTCCTGGGAGAAGGCTGCGACAAACGCGGTCGATACGGCCGCAAAATCACTGCGAGGCCTTCGCAAGGCAGAGGTCATAGAGCTCGACATGCACCTCGAGGAGGGCAAGATCGTGTCCTACCGGGCCAAGTTGAGGGTTTCGTTCAAGTACGAGGGTGGAGACTGAAGCCACTCGCGTGCGTGCGAAGCGATGCAGATATGTCGCTAGAGACGTAATCCGCTGTTTGACGGACACTCCGCAGAGCAGTCTCCGCCAAACAGCGGATCAGCGCGCCCTGTGACGGGTGGTTTGTACTATTGCGCCGCGGCCTACTTCACCTGTCCCGTGGCGATGATCACACCGCCGTTGGCTGGCCGAAATGCACCATACGGCGACGTTCCACTATCGTCAGGCTCCCACCAGTGCGTGCCCTTGAGCAGGTAGCCGTCGAGCTCACCATAGCCTTTGCCCTGCATCGTCACAAGCGGCTCATAAAAACCGAACGGCCCGGGATTCGAGGTGAGGGTCCCTTCCCAGTATCCGTCGATCCCCACCGGCTGGATGCGCCACCCGCCATGGAAGCGCTCGTGATCATACCATCCCATTCCGTCGGGCTTCACCAGGTTGTCGGTATCGTACCAGAACTCGATGGTCCCGTTGACCAGAGGATTGGTGTAGATGTCGATCTGCACCGTGTACTCTTGCCCCGGGCAGTGGGCGGAGCTGCCGGTGATACGCAAATCGCAGTCTTGCCAGCCGATGAAGTTTCCCCATCCGCAGTAGAAATCCTCTTTGGGCGGGTCCGCAGAGGCCGATCCAGTGAGCACAAGGGCTGCAATCACGAAGGCCACGAGCACGATCGGAAAGCTTCTGCGTTTCATAGTTCCACCTCCTGCGCGCCATTGTCGCACGGTCGCGTTGCTCATGATGCGTCGAGCGTTAATGAGCGTTCACGCGCGCTTGCGAGTGCAGTTGGCTATTGCGAAAGCACGCAAAAGGTGCTAAAGTATTATGGCATCTCATGTTTTCGTACCGGCCATGTCCCCGCCGGCGTGGGGTGCAGAGCCAGGTGGGCGACGTGCTCGAGATTCGTCTGCTTGGGCAGTTCGACTTGCGAAGGAATGGCGAAATCCTGAGCCTGCCCTCGCGTCCCGCGCAATCCCTCCTCGCATACTTGGCCCTTAACCCGGGCCTCAGCTATCGTCGCGAATACCTGGCGGGTTTGCTCGCGCCTGACGCACCTGAGGTCAGCGCTCGCAACAGGCTCCGCCACGCCCTCTGGCGCATCCGCAAGAGCCTCGGGCCGGATCCTGGCACCGGCCGGGACTATCTCATCACTGACGAAATCACGGTGGCCTTCGACGCGGCCTCGAACTACTGGCTGGATGCTGCGGTTGCAGCCGCCCGGCTGGCCCCCAATGCGCCTCCGCAAGCCCTTGCTGAAGTGCTAGCGGCTTACCAGGGTGACCTGCTGCCGGGCTTTTACGATGATTGGGTGGTGTTGGAACGCGAGCGGATCGAGGCGGCGTTTGAGGGCAAGATGCGGCTGTGGCTCGAGCGGCAGGCGGGCGCGGGCTGCTGGGACGAAGTGCTCCACTGGGGGGAGCGTTGGATATCACTGGGCCATTCTCCGGAGAGCGCCTATTGCGCGCTGATGCTCGCTCACGCAGCGCGGAGCGATGTATCCAGGATTGCCTTGGTCTTTCAGCGGTGCGTGGATGACCTGCGCGGTGGACTGGGCGTTGAGCCGGCCGACGCAACCCGGCGTCTGTACGAGCAGCTGATGCGCGGGGAGGGCGTGCCTTTGCTCGCCCAGGCGCAGGTCATTGCCCTTCCCGCCCAAGTACCAGTCACAGCGCGACCTGTTGTCGACGGCTCCGGTCCTCCCCCTTTCAAAGGGCTGGAGCCCTTTCACGTCGCGGACGCACACCTGTTTTTTGGCCGCGAGGAGCTGGTGGCCCGGCTGGTGGAACACCTGCGTCGCGACAATCTCTTGATCATCGTTGGCGCGTCCGGATGCGGCAAGTCGTCGCTCGTGCGGGCCGGCCTTGTCCCCGCGTTGGCTGCCAGCAAGCCACTGGACAGCTGCGACCAGGCCGCGCAATGTACGGGGAGCCCGGAGTGTCGCATCTTAACTCCGACGGGCCATCCTTTGCAGTCGCTGGCGCTGGCATTGTCGACCACCGGCTCGGTCTTGCCTGCAGCAGCGCTGGTTGACGACATGGGGGCTGATTCCCGCAGCCTGTCGCTCTACCTTGCCCGCCGTGAGGCCGGGATCGACGGCGTTCGGGCATCCACGCGTACGCTTCTCGTCGTTGACCAGTTCGAAGAGGTCTTCACGCTCTGCCAGGACGAGGCCGAGCGCACCGCATTTATCGTGAACCTGATGCGAGCAGCGGTGGGGGATGGCGAGCCGCGCCCCGGACTGCTTACACTGGTTATCGCGCTGCGCGCGGACTTCTATGGCCATTGTGCGGCCTATCCTAGCCTTCGCCGCGCGCTCGAGACCTCGCAGCACTACATTGGCGAGATGAACGCAGCGGAGCTGAGACTCTGCATCGAGGGACCGCTCGAGGTGGGAAGGTGGCAGGTGGAGCCAGGGCTGGTTGACTTGCTGGTGCGCGATGTGGGAAGCGAGCCCGGCGCGCTGCCGCTTCTTTCGCACGCGCTGCTTGAGACCTGGCGCGCCCGGTCGGGCCGGATGCTGACGCTGGAAGGGTATGCGGCGACCGGGGGTGTCCGTGGCGCGATCGCCCGCACTGCGGACTCCGTCTACGATCGTCTCAGCGACGAGAAGCGAGCCGTGGCGCGGCGCATCTTCCTGCGGCTGGTTGCGTTTGGCGACGGCATTCAGGAGAGCCGTCGCCGTGTGGCACGCGACCAATTGGCACCCGACGTAGAAGGCCGGCATCTGGTCGAATCGGTGCTCCAGTCCTTGGCCGCTGCCCGCCTGATCACGCTGGGGAAGGATCAGGTTGAGCTGGCGCATGAGGCGCTGATCCGGGAGTGGCCGGTGCTGCACGGCTGGCTGGCCGAAGACCGGGAAAACCTGCAGTTGCACCGCCGCCTCGCAGAGGCGGCCGCTGCGTGGGAGACGTCAGGACGGGAGGCAGCGGATCTGTATCGCGGGGTGAGGCTGGCCCAGGCGGCGGAGTGGGCTGGCCGCCATTCCCAGGAACTCGACCCGGCCGAGCGATCCTTCCTCGCAGCCTCGCAGGCTGAAGCCGATCGGTTGGCCGCAGAGCGCGAAGCCCAGCGGCGCCGCGACCTGGATGCAGCCAGACAGCTAGCCGACACCGAACGAGCTCGAGCTGAGGAGCAGCAGAGGAGCAACATCCAGCTCCGCCGGAGGTCGCTGTTCCTGACTGCGGCGCTTCTTGTAGTCCTGGCAATGAGCTCCCTGGCCGTGGTCCTGTGGCGACGGGCGCAGCAGGCAGCGGAGGAGGCCCGGGTGGACGAGGCGTTGGCTGTCTCGCGTGAGTTGTCGGCATCTTCGGCTGGCAGTCTCGGGTTTGATGACGAACTCGCCGTCCTGTTGGCGCTGGAGGCAGTGGGCGTGAGCAGTGAGGCGGGTGTAGCCGTGCCTGTAGAGGCTGAGACGGCGCTTCACCGCGCGATCCAGGCATCGCCGCTAGACAAGTCGTTCGCGGTCGCTGGGCAAGCAGCGGTGGGCGCCGGTGGCAACCTCATCATCGCGCGCCAGGGAGACGGCTCGCTGCTCGCCTGGGATCGGGCGGCGCTAGGCGGAGCGGAGCCGGCCACGGAGCCTCGCTACGCCATCCCTGCGGGTACAGGCGTCTTCGAGCTGAGCCCCGATGACCGCCTCCTCGCTGTCGCGGACGCCGCCGGGGGCATAGCGCTCTACGATGCGGGGACGGGTGTGAAGCAGCGAGACTTGCGCGGGCATGGGGGCCACGTCACCGCGCTGCGTTTCAGTGGCGATGGGTCGCGCCTGGTGAGCGTGGGGAAAGATGCCGCCGTGAGGACATGGAACACCACAACGGGCGACGAACTCATCCCGCTTAGCAAGCCCGGCTCCGAGCCAAGCCTCGTCGAAATCAGCCCCGACGGGACCCGCGTGCTTGCCGGCGTTATCGATGGCGGAGTGTATCTCTGGGATCCGGTCGCGGGAAGGCGCATCGCGTACGTCATCGGCCAGGAGGGCTGGCCGTGGGCCATGGCATTCTGCGGCGGCGCTGGCCGTTTCATGATAGGAGCTGGCGCTTCTGCTCGGTTGTGGGATGCGGCGACCGGGTTGCACCTGCTTACCGTGAGCATCGTGGATCGGAATCCATCTGCGCTAGCGTGCAGCCCGGATGGCCTGCGGTTTGCTACTGCGGCGATGCCCACGACGCGGATTTGGGATGTGGAGACGGGACAGTCACAGCGCACACTGTCAGCCGGCAACGACGTAGTGCGGCTCAGTTTCTCTTCGGATGCGGCGCGCCTTCTTGTCCACCGCGCCAGCGGTCCCGCTGGCCTCTGGGACATCCAGGGCAGCCGCGAGCTGGTGACGCTCGGCACACCCGGGGGGTGCAATGATGTGACGTTCAGCCCGGACGGCGTGCTGCTCGCTGCAGCCGGCGATGCAGGGGTGCTGGCCTTGTGGCAGGTCGGCGGGCCGGGTGGCGACGCTGACGGCAGCGCAGCCGGCGCGTGGAAGCTCTGTCGCCGGGTTGCCGGTCACGGAAACGCGGTGACCGGGCTGGCTTTCGATCCTGCGGGTGGTCGGGTGGCGACCGGGGGCCTGGACGAGACGATCCGTATGTGGAATTTGCCGGCGGATGGCGCCGCCGCAGAGGGCTGGTCGTCGCTCCACGAGCATACAGCGATCTCAGGCGCGGGTGAGGTTGTGGACCTTGGTTTCAACCGGGACGGGACGCGGCTGGCGGTTGCCTCAAGCTCAGGGTTGCGGCTGTGGGACGTTGAGCCGGGGGCCGCAGCAGCGACGCACCTGGAGGAGATCGCCATCTATGTTCCCACCTGGATGGCGCCGGTTGCACTTGCATGGAGTCCCGATGGAACGCGGCTGGCGGCTGCGCTGGTGAATGGGCAAGCGCGCATCCTCTACCCTGCAGGCCAGGCGTCCCCCATCGATCTATTTGGGCATTCTGGGGGGGTGCTGGACGTGGTCTGGAGCCCTGACGGCTCGCTGCTGGCGACCGCGGGCGCCGATGGTATCGTCCAGCTTTGGGACGGTCTCACACCCGACGCCAAGCGCGCCGGTGGCGCCGCCCAGCTTCGAGAAGGGCTCACACCTGCAGCCATGGGCGCCCCGATGTACCGCCGCGCCCGGTACACGCTGCGGGGCCACACCTCGGCCGTGAATGCCGTGTCCTTCAGTCCCGATGGCCTGTTGCTGGCGACCGCGGGCGCGGACGGGGCGGTGCAGCTATGGGATGTGAACACGGGTCTGCTCCGGCTGACGCTCGCGAAGCTACCTGCGCCCGCGACGGGCATCTCCTTCAGCCCTGATGGCCGGTTCCTGGCGACGTCCGGTGACGCGGTGCGCATCTTTCTGCTCCGCCTCGACGATCTGGTCCTCCTCGCCAGGCAGCGCGTCTCGCGCCGGTTGACCAGCGAAGAGTGTCGCCAATACCTGCACGTAGAGAACGAAGCGTGTGCACAGCGGACCGAGTGAAGCGGTGGTGGAAGATGAGAAAGGTGAGTTGCGCTGGCTTGCTGGCGCTGGTGTGCCTGGGCCTGGTGACAACGGCGTGCACCCGCTCAGCATCATTTGCGGCTAGCCCCACGCCGTCGCCCACAGTTGCACCCACCTCAACGCCGGCCTTCACACCGCGTCCGTCGCCCAAAGCACCGCCCACTCGCGACGGCAGCGTCGAACACACCGTCGAAACGCCCGGCGCGGACGGTCCGGCCGCTCTGGTGGATCGATTTGCTGAGGCCTGGATGCACGGGACCGCGCAGGACGTGGCCAACTTGTTCGCGGCAGAAATTGAGTACCAGATGGGGCCGAACTACATTACCGACAAGGGCACGCTGTGGTGGTTCACCGAGTACTGGAAGGCAGGCGGCGGCAATCTGCTAGTGACCCATTGCGATCCGGAGCTCGGCAATACCATCCGGTGTGATCTGGAGTTCACCAGTGACTGCACCCCGGCCCTTGGCTGGGGACCGCTGTATTTCGATGCGAAGTTCACTGTCCGCCGGGGCAAGATCGAGAAGATGATCGCAACTATGCCAGAAGAGGTGTTTCGAGAACTGAGCAAGGTCCTCGAAGGAATGTTCGCCTGGGCTGGGGCCAACATGGCCACACCGTGGGCGGAGGCAATGAACAGTGGTGACCCGCGCGCCGCCGGCCGCATTGAGGTGCAGGCCTGCATCGAGTACGCCAAGTCCGTCCGGGCCACGCCAACGCCCTGAACCAGAGCCGCCGCGCGACCTCTGCGCGCCGGTCCCAGACCGCCTGGCAGCGCACACCTATCCAGCGTGTCGTGGACAAGGGGTGCGACGAGATCCTCAACCTGGCAGCGGTGGAAGCTAGCGTAGCTTTCGCTAATTCTGTGTCAGTGGTATGAGGGGGTCGAGACTCATCGGTACGGGGCAAACAAAAAGGCTAGCTGATCAGCAATCAGCTAGCCGATGGCTCGGGGACAGGGACTCGAACCCCAAATTTCTGATCCAGAGTCAGATGTTTTACCATTAAACTATCCCCG
>CAYLZG010000053.1:0-16019 GCA_964387985.1 uncultured Anaerolineales bacterium
GGAGCTCGGGCCGGCCGGCCTCGTACTTCTTGGCGATGCACGGCATGACCGACACCACCACCATGTCCTCCGGCTTCACGCCGATCTTCTGCGCGTAGTACGATTTCGCGATGGCGCCCGTCATCTGCTGGGGCGACTTGCACGACGAAGGCATGTACGCCAGGCTCGGGAACTGGTAGTTGATGAAGTTGACCCAGGCCGGGCAGCAGGAGGTCAGGATCGGCAGGTTCTCGCCCTTGGTGACCCGTTCGATGATCTCTTTGGCCTCTTCCACGATCGTCAGATCCGCGCCCCAGGTGGTGTCGAATACGGCATCGAAGCCGAGCCGCCGCAGCCCGGCCGCGAGCTTGCCCGGCACCGGCGTGCCAGGGGGAATGCCGAACTCCTCGCCGATGGCCGCGCGGATGGCCGGCGCGACCTGCACGACGACGTATTTGGTCGGGTCGAAGATCGCGTTCCAGGTCTCCTGGATGTAGCCGTGGCCGGTCAGCGCGGCCGTCGGGCAGACGCTGACGCATTGGCCGCAGTAGGTGCAGTTGGATTCGACGATTGGCTTCATCTCCGCGGGGCCGACGATCACGTTGAACCCGCGGCCGAAAGCGGTCAGCGCACCCACCGTCTGCACCTCGTTGCACATCGTCTCGCAGCGCCGGCACATGATGCACTTGTCCGGCTCGCGCTTGAGCGCACCGCTGGTCTTGTCGATGGGGAAGCTGGTCTCTTCGCCGTGGTAGCGCTTCGTGTTGATGCCGAACTCCCAGGCCAGCGACTGCAGCTCGCAGTCGGTGGATTTGGCACAGATCAGGCAGTTGAACGGGTGATTGGACAGGATCAATTCCAGCAGGCGCCGCCGGGTGAATAACACCCGCCGCGAGTTGGTCGTGACCTTCATCCCTTCGTAGACAGGCGTGGCGCACGCGGGCGCCAGGTTGCGGCGGCCTTCTACTTCGACGCCGCAGATCCGGCACGAGGCGACCTTGTTCACCATCTTCATCTCGTGGAGATCAAGATAGCAAAGCGTCGGGATGCGGATGTTGAGCTGCCGGGCGGCATCCAGGATCGTGGCGCCGTCTTCAACTTCGACGGGGCGGTTATCAATGATCAGATTCACCATGGTAGCTCTCCTTAATGCCTCCAGATCGCCTTGAACTTGCACTTGGCCATGCACGCGCCGCATTTGATGCACCGGCTTTGATCGATCAGGTGCGGCTGCTTGACTGTCCCTGAGATGCAGCCCACCGGGCACCCTCGGGCGCAGGCCGTGCAGCCGACGCACTTGTCCGCGATGATCTCGTAGCACAGCAGGCTCTGGCAGACGCCGGCCGGGCACCGCTTGTCGATGACGTGCGCCTGGTATTCGTCCCAGAAGTACTTCATGGTGCTCAGGACCGGGTTGGGAGCGGTTTGGCCCAGGCCGCACAAGGACGAGTCCATGATGACGGCGGAGAGCTCCCGCAGCTCGACCAGGTCGGCCTGGGTGCCCTTGCCCTCAGTTATGGCAGTCAGGATCTCGTGGAGGCGTTTGGTGCCGATCCGGCAGGGGAGGCAGCGGCCGCACGACTCGTCGACGGTGAACTCCAGGTAGAACTTGGCAATGTTCACCATGCAGTCCTTCTCGCTCATCACGATCAGGCCGCCGGAACCCATGATGGAGCCGATCTGCGCCAGCGATTCATAGTCGATCGGCGTGTCGAGGAACTGCTCGGGGATGCAGCCGCCCGAAGGCCCGCCGGTCTGCGCGGCTTTGAACTTCAGGCCGTGGCGGATGCCGCCGCCGATGTCGTAGATGATCTCCCGCAAGGTGGTGCCCATCGGCACTTCGACCAGTCCGACGTTGTTGATCTGGCCGGCGAGCGCGAACACTTTGGTGCCCTTCGAGGTCGCGGTGCCGATGCTCGAATACCATTCCGCACCGCGTGTGATGATCGCCGGCACGTTGGCCAGCGTCTCCACATTGTTGACGACGGTGGGTTTTCCCCACAGTCCACTTTGTGCGGGGAAGGGCGGCTTGGTGCGCGGCTCGCCGCGCTCGCCCTGGATCGAGTGGATGAGCGATGTCTCTTCGCCACACACGAAGGCGCCCGCGCCGAGCTTGACGTCGACATCGAAGTCGAAGCCGGTGCCCATGATGTTTTTGCCCAACAGGCCGCGGCTGCGGGCCTGGCTGAGCGCGATCTGGAGGCGGTTGACGGCCAGCGGATACTCCGCACGGATATAGACATAACCTCGATGCGCGCCGATAGAGTAGCCGGCAAGTGCCATGCCTTCGATGACGCTGTGCGAATCACCCTCCATGATGGAGCGATCCATGAACGCGCCGGGGTCGCCCTCATCCGCGTTGCAGATCACGAATTTCTCGGTCCCGGCGTAGCCGCGGCCGAACTCCCACTTTTTGCCGGTGGAGAAGCCCGCGCCGCCGCGGCCGCGCAGCCCCGAGCGCTTCATCACGTCGATGACTTCCTCAGGCGTCATCTCCGTCAACGCCTTGCCCAGTGCCTGGTAGCCTCCCATCGCAAGATATTCGTCGATATCTTCGGGGTTGATGAGGCCGCAGTTGCGCAGAGCTATGCGCTGCTGTTTGCGGTAGAAGGACATGGCATGCTGCGTCTCGACCCGCTGCTTCAGCACTGGTTCCTCGTACAACAGGCGCCTGACCTTCTGATTGCCTACGATGTGGATGTCGACGATCTCCTCGACATCCTCGGGCTTCACCTGGACGTAGAAGACGTCGTCGGGGAACACCTTGACGATGGGGCCTTTTTCACAGAATCCGAAACACCCGGTTGCGGAGGCCTTGACAACGCTGCTCAACCCTTCCCTCGCAATGACTGCTTGGAAGTTGTCTACGATCTGCTTGCTCTCGGACGCATGACAGCCTGTGCCGCCACAGACGAGGATCTGCCGCCGGTGACCTTGATCGCCACCGGGGTTGACGCGGCTGTCGAGCAGCGGCTTGAGACGTTGGTATTCGCTCAGGAGCTCCCCATATGAGTTGATCCGGTTGGCCGTAAGTACGTTAAGCATAGACCGGAACCTCCTCTCCGACGACCTCAACCAGGTAGTGTTCCAGGATCTCCTGCACCTTGCCCGGTTGCACTTTGCCGTAGACCTTGTCGTTGATCGTGACCACGGGCGCCAGCCCGCAGGCGCCGACGCAGCGCAGGCTCTCGATGGAGAACTTGCCATCCGCTGTCACCTGGCCGGAGCGAATGCCCAGGATGTGCTCGAATTCCTGCAGCACTTTCTCGGAGCCATTGACATAGCACGCGGTGCCCAGGCAGACATTGATCTGGTATTTGCCCTTCGGAGTCGTGGTGAAGTAGTTGTAGAAGCTGATGACCCCTGAGACTTCGGCATGGCTGACCGCAAACCGGTCCGCGATGTGGAGTTGGACCTCTTCGGGCAAGAACCCGAAGAGATGTTGCGCCTTGTGCAGGACCTGGATCAGCGCTTCCTTGCGGCGCGAGTCCTCCGGGTCCGGGCACAAATCGTCGATGAAGGCGTCGAGCTGTGCGTATGTTTCGGGGGGCAGCACCCGCTCCTGGGGCTTTGGGTTGACTCTAGCCATGAATTGCCTCCATGAGAATGGTGTCCAAGCGAGACGCATCGTGCGTGGTGTAGTTCGCCAGCCGGTTTGTCTTGAATAGCAGGACCGACTGGGTCAGCAGAGGAACCTCCTCCAGTGCATGGGTGACGAACAAAAGGCTGATGTTGGGATGCACCTCCAAAATGTGACGGATGATCGCCTGCTTCGAGTGAAGGTCCAGCGACTTAAATGGTTCGTCCATCATGACAAAATCCGGATCGGTGACGAAGCCGCGCATGAGCGCCACTTTTTGCTTCATGCCGCCGGACAACTGGTACGGAAAGTACCGCGTATATGCGGTCAGGCCGCACACCTCCAGCCAGCGTTCATACTTTTCACACATTGCCGGCGTCAAGGGTATGCGCCGGATCTGCGCGGGCAGGATCACGTTCTCCTCCACCGTCATGTGGGGAAACAGGCGCGGCTCCTGGAAAATGGTTGCCGGATTGCGCGCGGTCAGCCGGAACGATCCCTCATACGTGCGATCCAGCCCCGTCAGGATATCGATGAGCGTCGTTTTGCCCGCACCGGTCGGTGCGAACAAGGTCACTCGTCCGCCCCGCGGTATCGTGAACGACAGATCCTCGATGACCGGCGGTTCCGGCATCGAGGAATGTCCTCCGAGCGGCGTCTCCGCAGCCCTGAACCGCTTGGTCAGGTGTTCGACGGTCAGCATGTCATCTGGCATCATGGCGGATAGAAGTACTTCGTCAGGAACAGGCTGAAGACCAGGCTCTGTCCGATCTCGAACACGGCGCTGATGATCAGCACAACGCAGAGATATGCCATCACTGACTGCATGTCGAAGCGAATGGCCGCCACGTTTAGCAGGTAGCCCAGCCCGTCCTGTGAGCCGATGAACTCGCCCAAGACTACGACCTTCATGCCCAGCCCGAAGCCGAGGCTCAGGTTGCTCTGAATGGTGGGGATCAGCGCGGGCAGGTACAGGTGGCGCACCAGGCGTCGTCGCCCGGCTCCCGCGGACAGCAGGTATTGCTCGAGGCTGAGATCCCGCTTCGCCAGCGCGTTTGCGATGTTGATTGCGACCGTGGGCAGCGTGAGCAGCGCAACCAGGGCGATGGGGGTCCAGTCGCCGACGCCGAGCACGAGCAGCAGGATGATCCCCAGGATGGCGCCCGGGATGACCTGCAGCGCTACCATGAAGCTGTTAAGGTGCTCTGTCAGGTGCAGGATGAACGCCAGGATGCCCAGCGCCGAACCTGCCCCGAAGGCCAGCAAGAAACCGATCAGCATCCGCTGCAAGGTCAGCCACAGGTGCGGCACAAAGGCCACATCGAGCACGGCCGGCGAAGCTCGTAGCACCTGCCCCGGAGAGGGCAGGATGTAGCCCGGAAAGAAAAGCGATAGAACCAACCAGGCCACCAGGAGCAGCGCAAGCCCGGTGAGATTATTGCGGACCGAGATAGAAAAACGCGTCAAACGACTCATCAACCGGCTTGCCTATGGTCTGGTAGTAGTCCCGGATTGCCCGTGATAGCGCATCGCCACTTGTGAAGGCGAATTCGGTGCGTGCGAGGGCCGCGGTTAGCACGGGCGCAGGCAAGTCCAGGGCATCGTGCGTCTGCGCTGCCACCGCGCCGGGATCATCCTGGATGGTCTTCAAAGCGGCTGCGACCTCCTCGTTGAAACGCCGGATCACGTCAGGGTGTCCGGCCGCCCATCCCTGGTTCACGAAGGGCGCCACCTGGGGATAACCGCTGCCCGAACCGGTCGCACCGTCCCACAGCCTGCGATAGCTTAACGAGATGTGGAGGTCAGGCACCTGCTCGATCAGGGATACCGATGGCTCAGGAAGGGCAACTGCGGCCGCCTTGCCCTGCTTTAGCAGCTCCACCGACGAGGCGAACGGCGCATAGGCGACGTTGATATCCTGCTTCCAGGTGAGACCCTCGCGCTCGATGAAGAAGCGGGTCGTCTCCTCGATCGGTGAGCCTTCGAACGGGATGTAGATTGTCTGGCCTTTCAGGTCCGCAAACCGCTCCACCTTCTTGCCGTGAGTGACCAGGTAAGTCATGCCCGCGACGTAGGAGTTGATGACTTGAACCGGTGCGCCGTTGGTGAAGAGGTCGACGCCGACGGAGAGGCCGGTCACGAGGATGTTGACGTCCCCGCGCAGAAACTGGGCGTTCGCCTGGGTGTGGTTGCTGAAAATTGTGACCTGAGCGCCGTCGATGTGACGGGCTGCCAATAAGATGGGGATGGAGGAGGGGGTTGCGGGTGTGTAGATGACAAGAGCCCTGGAACTGACCGGCGGTGGGCCGACTCCGGCAGGGGGTGCGCCAGGGAGCGGTACGCAACCGGTCATCAGGGACACCATCAGCAGGGTAAAAACGAGGTGCGATGGGACGTCGGGCCAGCGCCGATTGGGCATGTTCGGTGACCTCAGCATTGCAGTGTGGATATCTTGGTGCAGGCCACCGAATTATACAATGCGCACCATTTAATGCCAAGCGACCCAATCGTCGCGACGGGCTTTTCCGAACCGTCTGCAGACGCGCACACGCCCGGCTGCCTCCACCGTGAAGGCTCTCAGCCGGGCGTGTGCCTTTTCAATCCAGACCAGATCAATTCACCCTAGCCAGTGTGCTTCTCCTGAAGGATCGGGAGGTACTTCACGGCCAGATACCACACCAGTGCCACGCCTGCCAGCACGCCGATCGTCGACACCCACTCCAGCGATGAAGCGACGTAGTCGTATCCTTTGGGCGAGTGCTGCGCAAACAGCGTCGCATTGAACCGGTTGAACAACACGCCCAGGATGAACAGGCTCGTGGCAAGAACTACAACTTTTCGATTGCTACGAAGCCGCGGGACCAGCAGGAGAATGAGCGGAACGATGACGCCGAGCAAGACCTCACCCTTCCACAGGTTTGCCATCGGTTCATTGGCCATGATGGCCGCGATCTCACCCGAGGCAATCACGTCGCCGACCTTCAGCGCGGCGTACACCAACCCCGCGCCCGCGGCCCCCAGCGCCAGCCCGTTCACGACTTTGTCGTCGGCGTCCATCCTGCGGATCCCCGTGGCCAGGAGATAGGCTAATGCTGCCACACTGAGACCCACCATGATGGATGAGGTGAAGAACTGGAGCGGCAACAGCGGCGTATACCAGAATGCATGCAGGCGATGGGGCATGGCCAGGTACAGGGTGCCCAGCGTGCTCTGGTGCAAGCTTGACAAAGTCACGCCGAGAATGACGACCGGCATGATGGCTTTGTGGACGACATGGGCCAGCTTGTGACGGCCGATGCCTTCCAGCACCTGGGGCAGGTTCTCGAACATGAGGACCATCGAGTAGAGCAGCACGCACCAGCATATCTCGAACAGCGGCGAGTGGATATTCCAGTTGATCATGAAGGAATAGAACCGGTCCCATCGCCCCAGGTCGAGAATCAGCAGGAACAGCACGCCGACGTAGCCCAGCAGGCCGGTCAACACGCCCACCCGCATCGCATTATGGAATCGCTTCAGTCCCAGGACGTGCCCGACAAATGCCATGGTGAACCCGGCGCCCGAGAACGCGATCAGGCTGAAATCGAAGCCGATCCAGAGGCCCCACCCGAAGCCATTGTTCAGATTGGTGGATGCGCCCAGGCCGGTGAAGAGCCGCCATACGCCCGCGAAGAGGCCTGCCGACATCACGAGGAAGAGCACGATCATCGTGACGTCGAGTTCCATGAGGACAGTCCTGGCGGCCGACCGCGAGCGCTCGCGCAGTGTGATGCTCGTCATGATTGGCTCTCCTCAATATCGATCGAGCGTTTTTCGTTACGGCGTCCGACAAAGGCGTAGATGGCGGTCGCGATGCCCGCGACACCCGCTGCAATGACCGGCGTCTTACCCATGATCGCTTCGGTCTTCGGCGGTACGGCATCATGTGGCAGGGCGCGCAGTCCCAACATGCTCATGGGCACATCGGAGATGTAGAGCCGGCGGGTGCCGCCAACCTCGAACTCGCCGTAGACGTGGTCCACGTAGATTCTTGGGTTGGCCTTGATGCGGTTGTGCGCTAACGCCAGCATCTCCCCGCGGGTGCCGAAATCCAGGGCCCCTGTGGGACAAGCCGCAACACACGCGATGGGTTCGCCCATTCGCTGGTTCTCGATGCAGAAGTCGCACTTGTGGATGATGCCGAACGGATCTGCCCAGTCATAAGCCGGCACATTGAAGGGGCATGCGTACTGGCAGTACCGGCAGCCAAAGCACTTAGCCTTGTCGATCACCACCACGCCTTCGGGTGTCTTTTTCAGAGCCCCAACCGTGCAGGCAGCCACACAAGCCGGTTCAAGACAATGCATACACTGCTTTTGCACCCACCGGGGCCGGAGCTCCAGCTCGACCTCGTCGACGTAACTGTAGCGGTTGGCCGTGAGCTTCTCCCAGTCCTCCGCGGTCGGATGGCAGTCCTTGGCCAGTACGCACGCCTCCTCGCAGCTCCGGCAGCCGACGCACCGGCTCACATCGAACAAGGTGGCGGGCAGGGCATTGACATCAACATCTCCAGCGCCGTCGCTCGCGGCGAACAAGGGCACAGCGCTTGCCGGGCCCATGAAGACAGCTGCCCCTGCTGCTGCCGCACTCAGCCGGAGAAAATCCCGGCGGGAAATCTCTTTGCATGTTTGCTTCTTGGTCATTTCCGACCCCTTAGGACGAAGTTGGCAACTGCGACGCCGACTATCAGGCCAAGAAATCCACCCATGCCTAGCGTCAAGCCCGCGCCCAACAAGCCCAACGTGCGTTCACGGCTGATTTGCGCGGTCAGATCGGTGACCTGCTGCTCAAGGACCGGCACCTGCTCGGCCTTGGCGACGAGGCCTTGCGGATCATTCTCTTCCGCCTGGGCCTTCAGTGTTGGCAGGACGTTGGATGTATGGATCTTCTCCTGGTGGCACTTCAGACAGGTCTCGCTGCCCACCTTGAAGGAGTGGAGCGCGAGCTCCTTTCCTTGCTCGGCAGAACCGGGATCTTCCACCACCATAGCATCCATGTGGCAGCTGTTGCAGCTCAGGCCTTCGAGGCCATGTGTGGCGTGTGCCAGGTCCATTTCTTCATGACCATGGCAAGAGGCGCACAGCGTCTTGTCATCGGCCGTGCGCAGGCCTTGGGTGTGAGACTGGTGGCAGTCGAAGCAGTCGATGCCCTTATCGGCATGACGGCTGTCTTCCCACTGGACGAACGCGCCGGTGTGGCACGCACGACATGTCTCGGACTCCATCGGCAGCAGCATGGTCTCGCCTGCCGGGTGGCCTTCTTTATAGTCACCATGGCAGGACTCACAGCTGGCCCCTGCTCTGGCGTGGGTGCTGGTTTCCCACTCTGCATGAGCTGCTTCATGGCAGCTCATGCATTCCGGTGTCGCGGTCTGCGAAATGGGGCTTTGTCCCGGAGCGCTTGAGGTCGTTCCGACCGGCGCTGCATTTGTCGTGCTGGTCAGCACGAGGGCCAGCACGAGAATAAGGGCGGTCGGAAGTACGACCGCCCAACTCCGAACCATACGACGAATCGTCATTGCTTTTCCTCGACGTTTCAGGATTTCACATTGTTGGGTAGCGTTGGAAGACGTCGCAATTCACGCATTCTTCCGGAATGTGCCCCTCGGCCTTGAGCCGGACTTGCCAGCATCCCTGGTTCTGCAGGCCGGTTGCAGCATATGCGGAGCTAACCGCCTGGCTGCAGGACTTGCTGCTCCAGTTGTTCTTGCTCGGCGTCGCCAGCCCAGCGCCTGCGTACATGGCAGGGCGTTGGTCCTTTTCCACGGCGGGCGGCGGGACGAACGGCAGCGGCTGCGGGGTCGGCTGCTGTGCAGGCCGGCGAGATGGCGCAACGGGCTGAGGAGCGGGAACTTCCGGCTGCTGGCCAGCCATCTGCACCTGCTGTTCGCGTGCTTCGGCTTCCCAACGGCGGTCCAGACGCTTGAGCAGGTAGCCCAGGCCGATCACCACCATCAGCGGCACGCCCACACGCAGAAAGATCATTCCTGCAACGACTGAGATATCGGTAAAAGTAATCATCATCCCCTCCTGGATCCCTCGCCAATCAGGCGTGACTGCGCACTGCATCCCAGTGGTGCAAACCCACACTGAGAACAACCATCAATCCTAGCGGAATGGCTAACCGGAGCATCATACCGAGTGTCATGACAAGAGCTTCCATGGTTCCTCCTTGGCTTCCGCTTCTCTTTCGATCTGGTATTAGCTTATCAGGTCAGGAGGGAAATATAAATCGGGTAGTACACCCATCTTTCGCGTGGGGTGGATTACCCACGCGGTTGCTGTGAGGCGCTATTTGAGGTCGATGAGGCCTTGGGCTATGGCGTAGCGGACCAATTCGACCCGGCTGTGAAGGTTGAGCTTTGCCATGATGTTCTCGCGGTGGCGGTTGACCGTCTTGATGCTGATCACGAGCGCGTCGGCAATTTCCTGATTTGTGCGACCTTCTGCAATGAGCGTGAGGACCTCGCGTTCCCGTTCGGTCAGGTCCTCGAACCCCTGCGGCCCAGGCGCTTCGCTGGGCTGATCGCGGCGCTGCAGGTAGTCTTGCACTAGCGTGCGCGCCACGGAAGGGAACAGGAACATGCCGCCGCCGCGCACGGCCTGAATCGCGCTGATCAGGTCGTTGGGCGCGGCGCGCTTGGGCACATAGCCCGACGCTCCCGCAGCCAGCATCTCAAAAAAGTACTGATCATCCTCGTGCATCGTGAGCGCGAGCACTGCAATGTCGGGGTGCTGCGCCTTGATCCGGCGAGTCGCCTCAATGCCGTTCATGTCAGGCATCGAGATGTCCATCAGAATCACGTCCGGCTGCAACTCGCCGGCCATCTGGATGCCCTGCATCCCATTCTCTGCCTCTCCCACGATGTCCAGGTCCGGGTCTGCGGCGAGCAGCATCCTTAGGCCCCCGCGCACGACCGCGTGGTCGTCAACCAGCAAGATCCGCGTGTGTGTCATGTGCTTACCTCAACGACGGGTTCAGCTTCGGACCGGGTCTGGATATCAGGCAGCGGCAGATCGACCAAGATGCGCGTGCCTTTACCGGGCGCAGAGTCGATCTCCAGCTGGCCGTTCACGAGCGCGACGCGCTCCCGCATGCCTGGTAGCCCCAGTCCGGATCCGGGTTCGTGGCGAGGCGGCTGCTTCGGATCGAAGCCCGCACCATTGTCGATAATCTCCACCTGGACCGAAGTTGGGGTTCGTGTCAGGTTCAAAGTGACATGGCTGGCCTGCGAGTGTCGCTGAACGTTCGTCAGCGCCTCTTGAACGACGCGGAACAGGATGATTTCGTGTTCGGGCGGCAGGCGTCCGGGCTGCTTTTCGATCTTCAGATGTATGTGCGTATCCGGGTAGCGTGCCTGGTGCTGGCTGACGTACCAGCGCAGGGCGGCGGCCAGCCCCAGGTCATCGAGTTGCGCAGGACGCAGGTTGGCCATGATATTGCGGAGTTCGGTGATTGCCTGATCGTTCATCTCGCGCAGGTTGCGAAGAAGGTGGTGCGTTCGGAGAGGATCGCCCGCGCTGAGAGTCACTTCCAGCGCGGCTAACCCCATTCCCAGTGCGGTGAGCTTCTGTCCGGTCTCGTCGTGTAATTCACGAGCGATGCGCTGTCGTTCGTCCTCCTGGGCATGCACCAATTTGCGCACCAGTTCCTCGAGCTGAGTTTCACGTTCTTGCACCACCTGGTGCAGGCGCACGTTATCGATGGCGGCTGCGAACTGCTGGGCGAATGCCGTTAGCAGGCGGAGCTCATCACCGCCCAGCGGCTCCTCTTCGCGCACCGAAGATAACGTCAGTGCGCCGAAGGTCTGCCCTTTGGCGAACAACGGTACACCGAGCGACCGGTAGGCCCTGCCCTCGTCGAAACTGCCCGATCCGAGAACGACGACTTGACCGTCAAGACTGGCGCCTGCGGGGCTGGATGCCTCGGCCGCGCGTACGCTGAGCTCGGTCACCGGCGGGGGAACGACGGGCAGTGGAGCCTGAGGCCGTCGATAGGCCCGAAGCAACTCATACCCGCCATCGGGTCTGCGCAGAAAAACGACTGCGCAGCAGGCGCGTTCGAAGCTATGCACGACGTGCTTGAGCGCTGCGCCGGCAATCTGCTCGAGATTGAGCGCGGATGAAAGGATGCGAGACATGTCGACCAGCGAGGACAGTTCGTTGGCTGTCAGCTGTAGCGCCGTGTTAAGCGTCTCGACATCCTCCACCCGGCGTTGCTGCTCTGCTAAGGCAGCTGCTTGAGCCTCGATGCGTGCTTTGTTTGCGCGTGCCAGTCGGATCCGGCTCTCGGCTTCAAACGCGCGGAGAGCCTTGCCGAGATGGAATGTGAGGCCGGCAGCGGCCAGCGCCCGCAGCAGTTGTATCGGAAAGCCGAAGGTGCGGATGAAAAGTGCCGCATTGACTGTCTGCGATGGGAAGATCAGGCTCGACTTGACGAAGATCTGGCCGATCACACCGTAGACGGCAAAGGCCAGGCCTGCCCACAGCAACGAACCGCCGTACTGACTCATGCCACGAGCGTGAAAGTCGTGACGTTCACGCAGAAGCGCCCAGGCTGCGAGCAGCGAGCCGGGCAAGGCGAGGGCATAACGGGCAAGGACGTCCGCGGCGGTGAACAGGTGCGCCAGATCAGGCCGGTACCACCAGGCCACGATGACCACGGCCACGAGCCACAGCAGCGTCATGGCCAGCACCTGCAAGCGGCTGGCCTTCGGGTTGCTTTCTGCGCCGGGCAGCAAACGCGTGCCGAAGCCGAGCAGTAGCACGAACGAGGCGATGAGTGTGCCCAGGCGCAAGACTTCTACGGCAGGTCCTGGGATGTAGCCCCTCTGCCCCGCTGCGAAGATCAGGAACATCTCCAGCCACTCGTGCAGACCGTGCACAAGCCCGAACCAGGCAAGGGGACGCAACGCGCGTGCGAAGCGAAATTCCGAGGCGCGGCCAGACTCGAGCAGGACAACCAGCCCGAGGCTGAAGAACGCGAGCCCGTAGAAGAAGTAGACATAGACCAGGTTCTGAGTGAAGAACCAGGCAACCGAATCCATAGCGTGTATTATAGCACAAAGCAATGCCGCAGCGGTGACGTTTTTCTGAGGTGCAAAATCGTTTGCCCACGGCACGCAGACGTGATATCATCCGGGCATTGGCGGAGCAATCCGCACTGCTGATGATTGGACCGAAGTGTCGGAGGGAGCACCGGATGCCGCAGCTACCACCATCTCTGGCGCGTTCGATTTCCGCATCGCCCATGCGGAAAACGCCGGTTGTCATCGCTTTTGTGACCGTCCTGACCGTTCTTCTCGCAGCCGGGTTGATCGGCTACGGCCTGTGGTTGGGCCAACATCCATCGCGCGCGCCTGGCATTTTCCTGCTGGCCCTGCTCGCAGCCGCCGCTCTGGCCCTGCCAGGATTGCGATTTCTTTGGTGGCTGGATCGCAACGAGCGGGAAGCACCGCTGATCTTTTTCGGTATCTTCTTGTTCGGCGTCGTGGTTAGTGTCGGATTGGCGCTTCTGATAGCAGGTCCGGCTGGCAACGGCTTGCTTCAAGGACTCGGCCTGATGCCTGCGGACGCACGCTCGTTTGACCCGCTCAGCCAGTCCACTTTGCCCCTGGAACAGATCGGCCGCGCTGAGATAGTGAAGTTGAGCTTCAGTCGTGCCATTGTTCCTCCCCTGTTCGAGGAAGGGGTCAAGTTGCTGGCATTGCTGCTGCTGATCATCTTCCTGCGTGCTGAGTTCGACTCGGTGCGCGATGGCATCATCTATGGCGCGTTGGTTGGATTGGGCTTCATGGTCGCGGAAACGGCTTACTACGTGACCGATGGATTCCTGCGCACGGGCACGCTCGCTTTCGGTCAGCAACTGGCTGCCCGCTTTTACTTTCTGGGGCTTAACGGGCACACACTTTTCGGCGCACTCATGGGCGCAGGGTTTGGGCTGGCCCGGCGAACCTCGGCGCGCTGGATGAAGATCCTTGCACCCGTTGTGTTTGTGATCCTCGCGCTTGCTGCACACCTGGTGCAGAACACGTTGACCATCAGCGTGGCGGGCCTGCTCAGCACCTTCCTCGGCTTCGAAAACACGCCGCTGGCCCAGATGCCTTCTGTCGCATTGTGGTTGTGCATGGCCACGGGAACGCTCTTTACGCTTGGTTTGTTCTACGCTGCGGTGCTCGAGCTGCTGCAAGAGGGAGGCAGGTGGGAACAGGCCGTGATCCGTGCGGAGCTGGCTGAGGAGGTCGGAACGGCGGTGACGCCCGAAGAATACGGCCTGATCGAGGCCGGGTGGGGCTGGGGCACGCGCGTCATCCCTAATTTCCCCGATGCAGCAGGCCATCGCATTGCCAATGCTCAGAACGAGCTGGCCCTGCGTAAATGGCGGGTGCGCCATGAGGGCGGGGATCCGGCAGCAGACCCCATCGTCATCGCATGGCGCCAGGATATCGCCTCATTCCGGCGCAGTAGCCCGTAGATCCCGAGCGCTCAATACCTATGTGAGCAGCACCTGCAGCGCCCGCGCAATTTGGGCTACCTTCGTTGGATCGACGATCTCTGGCGTGTCCCGGGCCGTGTGGGTGATTTCCGCCATCAGGTCGCCCAGCACGGCAGACGTGATGGCCACGGCCGGCCGGCCGCCCATGACGAAGATCGAATGATCGCCCTGGTACCACTGGGGACCTTCGGCCAGGCCATGTTCGCTCAACACGGCCCTTACGCGACCGGCCATATCCTCCGGACATTCGTACAGTGAAAAATGCGTGTCGCCCTCGCGATAAGCGGCGCCGTCGATGTTGATGACCAGGTCAATCGTCGAGAAGTCCGCGTTTTGTTCTACGTAGAGGCGTTCGCCCGGCGCGTCGTAGTAGTCTTCACCATTGAGCACAGCCAACTCAATAACTCTGTCCCCGTCGTAATCACGAAGCAGCTCGGCCAGCAGGAGCAGTACAACGACACCGGTGCCGTCGTCCAACGCTCCGGGCGTGCCTCGCTTGGCATCGACATGTGCGGTTACGATGGTGCGGGAGTTCCCAGTGAGCCCCGAGCCCCCTTTGCGCGCCACCACGTTGCACCCTTCGGATGACGTGCGGCGGGCGCGGATCTCCAGGTCGATTTTTCTCCCGGCATAGGCAGCCAGTCCTTGGCCTTCAACCTCGGTCATGTAGGCAGAGGGAATATCGAAGTCGCCGTCTTCGATCAGGGGGAAGGGATACACGGCGCCGGCTGTCTCGGGATTGCGCGTGGTCGCTGCGAGGATGGCCAGTGGCGACGCCTCTTCCAGTGCGGCGATGATGCGTTGGTGTTCTTCCGGGTTCCACCAGGGAAAGTTTTTTGGCGCTAACTGGTTTTTGGTCAAGTCACCCCGGAGCAAGACGACTCTGCCGGTCAGATCCGCCCCCTCCAGTTCTTCGATGGTATTCAGCACCACCAACGGAGCACTGACGTGAACGGGAAGCGTGTAGGGGCTGGCGAAAACCTCGAACATCGCATCTCCCACGGCCAGGTCCGCGCCGTTCTCATCCCATGCCATGCACCGGAATGTGGGCGTCTCGACCTGCCAGCCGGCTGAGCGACACACCTCGGCTGCGTAAGCGGTCGCATCCCGGTTTTCCTGAGAGCCGACAGCCCGTGTCGGCAGATGAACACAGAGGAAGTGCAGATGCTCGGCAGCGCGTTCTGCCAGCTTCGCAATGGACATGGTGGAGCCCCCTTTGACTGGATGATCGAATGGTCCGTGCGTATCAGCCGCCATGCCGCAGGCGCCACCATTCTACCCCGCTTTGACAAAGCATCCAACCCATCCGACAATATCCTCAGCATTGTGAACCAGAGGAGGCCGGTGTGGCACAGGTCATAGGGCAAAGGGTCGAACAAATGCTTGCACGCATGAGCCTGGAACAGAAGATCGGACAGGTCATGCTGATCGGATTGGATCCGGCCGAGACGTTCGGGTCGCCCACGGAGATGACCCCGCACATGGCCGGGCTGCTGGCCGGGCTGCATGTCGGCGGGTTGGTCCTATTTGAGCGCAACGTGGGCGCGCCCGGTGAGCTGGCCCAACTCACCGCGGCCGCGCAGGCGGCGGTGACGGACGGCGGTGATCCGCCTCTGATCATCTCCATCGACCAGGAGGGCGGCCGGGTGACCCGGCTGCGGCAGGCGCGCGGCTACACCGAATGGCCGAGCCCCATGGCACTCGGCGCGACCGGCGATCCCGAAAATGCCCGGTTGGTTGCCGAGGCGCTGGGTCGTGAGCTGCTGGCAGAGGGCATCAACATGGACCTTGCCCCTGTTCTGGATGTGAACAGCAATCCTCGAAACCCGGTCATCGGGACACGTTCGTTCGGCTCTGACCCGCGTCGGGTGGCTGCATTCGGGGTGGCGTTCATTGGAGGCCTGCAGGCTGTAGGCGTGATGGCCGT
>CAYLZG010000053.1:16029-24304 GCA_964387985.1 uncultured Anaerolineales bacterium
ACGGAGACACCGGGATCGATTCTCACGTTTCCCTGCCGGTCGTGGCGCACGATCGGGGACGCCTGGAGGCCGTCGAGTTCCTGCCTTTTCGTGCTGCGATCGAGGCGGGCGTCGCGGGCATCATGTCCGCACACGTCACTTTTCCGGCGGTCGATCCTACGCCTGGGCTCCCGGCCACCCTGTCCCAGAAGGTCATGACCGGGCTGCTGCGCGATGAGATGGGTTATGAGGGCCTGCTGCTCACCGACTCGCTCGAGATGGGTGCACTCGCACAGAGCGGTTACCCCGTTCCGGCTGCGGCCGTTGCTTCGCTGGCTGCCGGGGCAGACCTGCTTTGCATCAGCCATGGATTCACCGTGCACCGGCAGGTGCACGCGGCCCTGGTGCAGGCGGTCGGGCAGGGAGAGATCCCCATGGCGCGTCTCGACGCGGCAGTCCGGCGTGTCCTCCAGGCCAAGGACCAATATGGGTTGCTGGCCGGATCCGGCCCGGTTACATGGGCCCGCGGACAAGGTCCGGCGGGAGTGGGGGGTGATGAGGCAGCCAGCCTGTCGCGCCGGGTGGCAGAGCAAGCGATCACCGTGCTGCGGGATCGGGAACGCCTGCTGCCCCTTGGTAGCAGGGCTGGAAACCGTCCCTTGCTGGTGGTGGAGCTGGCGAGCCGCGGTGATTTCGTGTCTGGGGCGCTCAGGCCCGTCGTCGCAAACCACCTGGTGCGTGCGCTTCAAGCTGAGGGCCTGGTCCTCCCCGAGGACATCGATGATGAGAATATGGGGGAAGTGCTGCGCCAGGCCCGCGGCAAGACCGTGATCCTGGCCGTAGCGAATGTTGTCCGCCATCCGACGGAGGTGGACCTGGTGGAGGCGCTGGTCGGCGCACACGTGCCGCTTGTCGTGATCACGACTGCCGGACTCTATGACTTTGCGGCCATGGACCGCGCTGGCGCCTGCATCGCAACGTATGGCTCGAATCCGCCGGTGCTGGACGCGCTGGCCGGCGTGCTGCTGGGCAACATTGAAGCGGGAGGCCATCTGCCGGTGGAGTTGTCATAAGACATAAGGCGAGCCGAATCCATATCGCGCGCTAGCTGAGGTGCGCTACTTTTCAGGGGGCGTTGTGGCGAGTTTTCATCTCGATGCTTTTGACAGCGGCAACCAGGGCCACCTGGCGGCAGCGGTCGATCTGTGGAATGCAGCGTGCGGCGCTGATCTTGCAATCAGCCTGGCCGGTGTACGCTTCAACGCCCGGCCTTCCACGGGCGCTCAGCAGGCCGGACGGCTCGCGGTCATCGACGGCCAGCCGGCAGGTTTCGTGCTGGTGACCGAGTTTTCCGCGGGCGATCCTCGTGTTTCGGCGCCCGAGCAAGGCTGGATTGACGCCATTGCCGTCGCGCCTGCGCACCAGGGCAAGGGAATCGGCGCGGCGCTGATGGACTGGGCCGAAGGATGGCTCGCTGGACGCGGCTGCTCCCATTTCCGCCTCGGCGGCAGCCTCCGACCGTTTGCGCCGGGCGTGCCTTCCACGCTGGCCACGGCGGGATTCTTTCATCGAAGAGGTTATGCCCCCCGAGATCACGGTCCGGTCGTCTGGGACGTTGCGCGGGACCTGCGCACGTACCAGACGCCGGCTTTTGTTGCTGCGACCCTGTCTGCGCAGGTGCGCCCGGCGCGCGCGGGCGACGAAGGAGCCTTGCTGGCGTTTCTCGAGCGAGAATTCGGCGGGCGCTGGTTCTATGAAGCACGAGAGTTCCTGGCTGGTGGCGGTCGCATCTCTGACTTCGTCGTGCTCCTGACACCGGCGGGCGTAGACGGCTTCTGCTGGCTGACCTTTGAAGATTCGGCACGGTCCCTCGATCGTTGCTTCATGGCGCGCCTGCCGCGGCCGTGGGGGCATCTGGGCCCGATCGGCATCAGCGCTGCGATGCGCGGGGGCGGCTATGGCGCCGCCGTATTGGATACCGGACTGCGATGCCTGCGCGACGTGGGGATTGCCGGCTGCGTGATCGACTGGACGGACCTGGTCGATTTCTATGCCAGGTTCGGCTTCGCAACCTATCGCAGTTACGAGATGCTGGCGAAGGCCGCGGGAATGCATCCATAGAGATGACGGGGGCTTGTAGTCTGCACCGATCGCCACATCGATCTCGCCGCTGCCACCAACTATCGAAGAGCACGATTGAAGCGCCGGTTAGGCCTACCGCACATCTCTCGAATCGAGTCTCGGTTTTGGCGCGAACACGTATGCGCGGACCTGGGCGATTCGCCAGCCCGCGTCCGTCCTGACGAGCACATCGGTGAAGGAGTGCCGGAGCGGCTGAGCCTCGGCGCCAAAGTCTGAGATTGTGGCCTCGCCGTCCACGAGTGCAACGCCGGGATTGATGAGCCGGATCGCGCTGATATCCGAGGAATGCGTCGAACCTTTTGCCGGGCCCTGGAACAACTCCGCCAGTGAGCGCCCGACTTCCTCTCATCCGATCGCAGTCTCTCCAGAGGGGTTTGTCACGACGACGTCGGTGGTCATGAGCCTTAAGATCGAGTCGACGTCACCGGTGTTCCAGGCGGTGTCGTAGGCTGTTTCCACGGCCAGGACGGCCGCCAATTCGTCTGGCCTTTCTTCAGAGTCATCCTTCATGCGGACTGCATTTCTCTTGACGTTGACCGCGGTTGGGCCTAACGCTCCGGTTCAGCGGCGACGCGTAGCAGCGTTCGTTGGAACCGGTTGTTATGCGCAGGTGCATTACTGCGCGGTGTACCCGCCGTCGATAGAATGGACGCTCCCGGTCATGAAGGCTGCGCGCTCACTTAATAGATATGCGACCAGATCTGCAATTTCTTCCCGGGTGGCGAGACGCTTCATGGGATGTACGCTAGCCATCCAGTCCGTGACCTCTTTGCCAGAATCCATTATCCGTGGGGTTGCAACATAGCCCGGCGCAACTGCACATACCCGTATATTGGATTCGGCCAACTCTAATGCCGCAGAACGAGTTAGCCCAATAATTCCGTGTTTGGCCGCGGTATATGCAGCCATTCCTGCCAAGCCTACCAAGCCATTGGCTGAAGACATATTAACGATCGCGCCTGCCCCATTTTCGAGCATCGCAGGTATCTCATACTTCATTGAGTAGAAGATGCCTGTCAGGTCGGTTTCGATTACCTCCTGCCACATTTCCACATCAATATCCTGAACCGGCACCCCGGCTGACCCGGTGATACCAGCGTTGTTCACAGCCAGATCGAGTTTTCCAAACCGCTCGATGACACGCTTAACCGCAGCCTCCATAGCCTTAGCGTGACGCACGTCTGCCTCAACGGCCAACGTACGTGTGCCTTCCGGATCGATTCTCTGACAGACCGACCGCACCGAATCCAGTCGGCGACTCACCAGCGCAACCGATGCTGCACCAGCGAAGAGTCGCTCAGCTATCGCCTCACCATTTCCAGTTCCAGCACCCGTTACAAGTGCTACTTTTCCTGCAAGTTCCATGTTAGTCTCCAAAACAGAGAGTCTTACGCATAACGTATCATACTCCCGCGACTTGCACATAAAGCCTATCATGAGGCATCGAGACGCGCAAGCTGTGGAAGAAGTGGACGAATCCAGAATCATATCCTGCCTGGCGCGTGATCTATTTACAAAGTGGCAGGAAGGTGCCGCTTATACCCGATTCGTCGCACGGCGATACCGCAAAACTCAGGGAGCTTCTGGACTGCCACGATGCAATTGCCCGGGGCCTGCGGTTCGACAGGAGCGTGCTTACAGCTCGGTGTCCGCTAATAACGCTGCCGTTGCGTCACGGCTCGATGACGATTTACTGCTTCTGTCAGGTGAGTTGTCACTTTGGTGACTTGGGGCTATCATGAGGCACGCAGGTTGATCGTCGCCCGGGAGCGCCAGGCGTTCCCCCCATCGCCAGGAGATCCTGCCGTGCTTGCCAAAGTCCACAGTTGTGCTTTGATTGGCCTCGACGGTGCCATTGTCGAGGTCGAAGCTGACCTCAACACCCGCGCCCTCCCGGCCGTCACCCTCGTCGGCCTGCCGGATGCTGCGGTCAAGGAATCCACCGAACGCGTGCGCGCCGCGATCATCAATTCCGGCCTGAGCTACCCGCGTGGTCGCGTCACTGTCAATCTGGCGCCGGCCGACCTTCGCAAGGAAGGCCCGGCCTACGATCTGCCCATCGCCGTCGCGCTGCTGGTGCTGGCCGAGCAAATCCCTGCCAATCTCGACGGGATGCTCTTCCTGGGCGAGCTATCGCTGGACGGCACACTGCGTCACATCAACGGCATCCTCCCCATGGCGCACCTGGCCAAAGAGCGGGGTTTCAACGCGCTCTTTGTGCCCCAGGTCGATGCACCGGAAGCCGCGCTTGTGGAAGGCATCGACGTGTACCCTGTCGATACCCTGGGCCGCCTGGCTGCACACTTCCGAGACTATCACCCGATCGAAACGTATCGCAGCTCATTCGACCTGGACGCCAATCCGCCTTCATACGCGTGCGATTTCCAGGACATCAAGGGCCAGGAGCACGTTAAGCGTGCGCTTGAGGTGGCCGCGGCCGGGGGACATAATTGTCTCCTGAGCGGCCCACCCGGCGCGGGCAAGACGCTGCTTGCGCGCTCGATGCCATCGATTCTGCCGCGTCTCACCCTGGACGAGGCGCTTGACGTGACCCGCATCTACTCCGTTGCAGACATGCTCCGGACGAATGCCGGCGACGCGCCCATTGTCCGCCAGCGACCGTTTCGCGCGCCTCATCACACGATTTCTCACGCCGGGCTGGTTGGGGGCGGGCAATGGCCGCGACCGGGCGAGATCAGCCTGGCACACCGCGGGGTGCTGTTCCTCGACGAGATGCCCGAGTTCTCGCAGCATACATTGGAAGTATTGCGCCAGCCACTCGAGGACAAGATGGTTACCATCAGCCGGGCGCAGGGCAGCCTCGCCTTCCCGGCGAATTTCATGCTGGTCGGCGCGCAGAATCCATGTCCGTGTGGTTATTACGGCGACCCGGAGCGCGCGTGCAGTTGTAGCCCTGGCCTGGTCAGCAAATACCAGAAACGCCTTTCCGGTCCGCTCCTGGATCGTATCGATATCCACGTCGAGGTTCCGCGCGTCCCCTTCCAGAAACTTTCGGACGATCGCCGCGGCGAATCCTCGGCCGCGATCCGGGCACGCGTGGAAGCTGCCCGAACGCGACAGACAACTCGCTTCGCACAAGGCGCCAGTGAGTCCCGGCCAAAGTCCGGCACACGAGCCGGCGCCAGGCCACCGACGAGCCTGACCTGCAACGCGGACATGGGGCCGACGCACGTGCGCGAGTTCTGCCAGGTGGACCAGACCGGCAGCCAGCTTCTGGCCGCCGCAGCGCGCCAGATGAACCTGAGCGCGCGGGCCTACCATCGCATCCTGAAGCTGGCGCGCACGATCGCAGACCTGGCGGGCGCCGAACGCATCCAGCCTGCGCATATCGCGGAGGCGCTCCAGTACCGGCCTCGACGGATGGAGTAAGCATCCGGTGATCTAACCGGAAATCGAGTGGATGCGGCGTATGAGGTGTTAAGCTGCGTGTGCGCAGGTCGGATGCACTTCCACACCAGTTGCTGGCAGCTAATATTCGGTGAGGATGATGTCGAGGCTGTATAAGAGGCTCATGGCTTCCGGAAGCGAGAACTTCGTCTTCTTCAGGGTGTTTGCGTTGGCCGCGATTGCGTAGTTTCGGGCGCCGGTGAAGTCGGCCTGGGTCAGATTCGTGTGCAGGAATCTGCTCTCCGCGAAATCCGTAAACCGGCAGTCGGCCTTCGTCATGTCGCATTCCTCAAAGTCCACATTCCGGGCGACGCACCTGTTTATAGCGACGCCGCGTAGGCTCATGCCGATGAAGGTCGAATGGTTGAGGGCGCACTCGACGAAGTGCACCGGCTCCCGTAACCATGTCTTGGGCCAGGCAGCTTGGGTCCAGTTGATACCGATCAACTCACAACTCCCGAACTGGCAATTGACGAACGTGCATCCCTCGAACCGCACAAGGCTCAAATCGCTGGCCCGGAATGTGCAGTCTCGAAAGGCGCAGTATTGGAAAAGGCTCTCCCGAAAGCTGCACTTGAGGAAGGTGCACGACTCGAACTCCTTCGACCTGATGATCTCGCCCTTGTGATTGAGTCCCCTGAACTCCTGCGCAGTATATTCCTTTTGCTCTTCTGAAAGGTTCATTTGATTCCTTGTGAGGTAAACATGGGGATGATCGAAGAGAACGGAGTCCGTCCGATGGTGTTAGTCCGGTGATTCCCGGCTGGCGCGATTTGTGGCTGCGCCAGCCGGGCTGTGAACCTGCCGGGTGCGTTATACGAAGAGCTGGTCGGCCATACGTTTCAGCATGGCTGTGCCCCGCACTTCCGTCTCGTACAGGGGCAGAATCGCCCGTACCTGACCGTCGAATTCCTTCCAGACGGTCTCCATGTGCTCGGCCTGCATGGCTACGCGGTTCTTGACGAAGTCCGGTGAATCAGGCCCCACGCTCTCCTTGTCGATGAGCATGTTTACGATCACGCCCCCAACAGGAATGCCGAACTCGTGGAACCAGTTGATGAAACGCGTGATGACCGCGATCGGCAGTGCCTCGGGCAGCGTCACGAAGAAGAACGAGGTGAGACTGTCGTCAGTCAGCAGCGTCTTTGCCCGTCCCATGCGCTCGCGCAGGTTGAGCAGGTAATCCATCAACGGATCCTTCTGCTGCTTGCGCTTGCTGTAGGAAAGCATGTCGCGCAGCGACGTCGCCTCCTCACGGCTCTGCACCATTTTGTTGACCCACATGGAGTAGACGCTCGACATGCCCAGCAGGCGGCGCGCATTCGCGGTGGGCGCGGTGTCAAAGACGTACGCCTCGTACTTGTCCTCGAACATCAAGTCAATCATGTTCTCGAACATGGCCGATTCTTCGAACGCCGGGTTCATCGTGGCCGATTCGACGAACTCGTCCGCCTTGGTCTTGATCTCGGCAAACTTGAGGAACCACTCGATCTTCTCACGGATTTCCTTCTTGGACTTTTCGATGGTTTCCTTTGTGTCGATCTCAAGTGCCGACATGTTGGGCACACCCGTTACCGGCGTCACCTTGCCGAAGACGTTCTGATCGAGCATGCTCGAGAGGGAGTGCACGGGGTTGGTCGAAGCCAACAAGGTCTTTTTGCCCTGTCCGGCCAACCATAGGGCTGTCGTGCCCGCAAGCACCGTCTTGCCCACACCGCCCTTGCCGCCGAAGAATACATACTTGAGGCGAGGATTGGCACTCAGAAACTGTTGCATTGATTGTTCAATCATGGCTCACCTCCTCATACGCTCTCGCCGAACAGGGCGTCTGCCATGCGCTCGATCATCGGCAAGCCCGTAACGTCGCGCTCGAATTCCGGCACGCGGGTCAGCACGTCCTTGCCGAACACGTCACCGATCTTATCAAGATAGTGGTGCTGCATCTCCATGCGATTGCGCAGGTATTCGGGGATTTCCTGGTGCGCCAGTTCCGCCGGAATCACGCGGTTGACGATGTAGCCCGCCAGCGGCACGTCGAACTTGGCAAACATTTGGGCTGCCTTGGCGGTGTCCAGGATAATCATCTCTTCGGGCACCAATACGAAGAAGAAGGCCGTCTTCTGCTTGTCGGTCAGAATGCCTGAGGAAGTGTTGATGCGGTGCTTGATGTACTGCAGCTCACGCAAGATCGCATCCTCTTCGGACTCCTTGTTGCGCTGCATGACCGCAGCGACCTTGGAGTACTCTTCCATCTCAGTACGCAGGGCCGTGATCTTGTCGATCCACTGGTCGTATACCGACGCCATGCTGAGATAGTAGAGTGCGTGGCCCAGCGGCACCAGGTCGTAGATGTAATAATCATACTGGCCCCCGACGACGATGTCTACGACTTCATCGAAGATGGCGCTCTCCTCCATGGCCGGCTCCGCTGCCGCAGCCTGGATGTAATTTTCGATCTCCTCAGGAACCTGCTCCATGCCGTACATGTCCAGGATCTTCTTGCGAATTTCGTCTTGATAGTCTCTGATGCGATGGTCGGCATCGATCTCCTGAGCAAACAGGTTCGGCATGATTTCAACGGGACCCTTACCGAAGATGTCTCGTTTGAAGATGTCGGACAGGCTGGCCTGCGGGTCGACGGAAAAGACCAATACCTTATGCCCTTGTTTGGCCAGCCAGTAAGCGGTCGCTGCACTGAAGGTGGTCTTGCCGAGCCCGCCCTTGCCGCCGAACATGATGTAGCGGC
>CAYLZG010000054.1:0-6907 GCA_964387985.1 uncultured Anaerolineales bacterium
CCGCACCATGAAGACGAGCGATTTCGACTATGCCCTCCCACCGGAGCTGATCGCACAGACGCCGATCGAGCCCCGCGACGCGTCGCGGCTCCTGGTGCTCGACCGCGGCTCGGGCGACCTCGCGCACCGGCGCTTCTCCGATGTGCTCGACTACCTGCGCCCCGGGGATCTGCTGGTGGGCAACAACAGTAGGGTCATTCCCGCGCGGCTGCACGGCGTCAAGGAGACGGGCGGCGCGGTCGAGATCTTCCTGCTGCGGCCTCACTCCACCGCGCACGCGGTCGAGGTGCCCGGCGCCTATCGCATCACGCCGCGCGCCGAGCCGCCTGCCTGGGAGTGCCTGGTTGGCGGCAAGGGGCTGCGACCAGGGGTACGCGTCCATCTGCAGCCGCCGAAAAGCCACGACATCATCGCCACCATCCTTGCCGAAACCGAAACCGGCGGCCGGATCATCGATTTCGATCCACCGGTCGACGAATGGCTGTGGGACATGGGCGAGACCCCCCTGCCCCCCTACATCCACGAGCCGCTGAGCGATGCCGAGCGCTACCAGACCGTCTATAGCCGGATCGAAGGGTCCGTGGCCTCATCGACCGCCGGCCTGCACTTCACCCCAGAGATGCTGATTGCGCTGCGCGAACGGAACGTGCGCTTCGCCACCGTAACGCTGCACATCGGGCTGGACACGTTCAAGCCCGTCCAGGTCGAGAACATCGAGGATCACCAGATCCACCGCGAGTGGGCCGAACTGCCTGCAGACACGGCCCGGACCGTCAACGAGACGCGGCTGAACGGCGGCCGGGTGATCGCCATCGGCACGACCGTGGTGCGCACGCTGGAGAGCGGAGCCAAGATTGCGCTGGGGTTCAGACCGTGCGATGACATCCCTGAGGGGAGCGTCTGCGCCTGGCAGACGGTCGCCGCGTTCGCCGGCGAGACCGACCTCTTCATCCGGCCCGGGCACCGCTTCCGCGCGGTGGATGTCATGATCACCAATTTTCACCTGCCCAGGTCGACGCTGCTGATGCTCGTCAGCGCATTCGCCGGGAAGGATCTGATCGATCGTGCGTATGCCGAGGCAATCCGTGAGCGGTATCGGTTCTACAGTTTTGGAGATGCGATGGCTATCTTGTGAGATGTTAGAAGGGGTGTGCGATGCCAGCCTACTACCGAGGTGCAGGAAGCGGCCCGGGCGCAGCGCCGGGGATTGAGCATCATGAGCTTGCGGAACGGCCAAGCGGGCCCGGCAGGGTCAGCGTCATTTGCACGGATTATAGCCCCGGCCAGTTTGTCGAACAGCAGATAGACGATCTCGAGGACTTCGTTGGCCGCCACCGTCCCGACTGGGTGGCGGTGCGCTGGATCGACGTCGACGGCCTCTCCGACATGAGCGTCGTTTACACGCTGGCGACCAAGTACGAGCTGCACCCTCTGGCAGTCGAAGATCTGCTCAACCTGCACGACCGGCCCAAGGTAGAGCCATATGGCGGCGAAGACACCGACATCCGCGCGCGACTCTTCATCGTGGCCCGCACCGTCAAGCTCGTTGAGAAGCGGCTGATCAGCGAGCAGGTCTCGATCTTCCTCGGACACAACACCGTCCTCACTTTTCGCGAGACCCCCGGCAACGAGTGGGACCTGGTCCGGCAGCGCATCAGCGCAAGGGGCTCGCGGCTGCGCCACAGCGACGCCAGCTTCCTGGTCCACTCGCTCCTGGATGCGATCGTGGACACCTGCTTCCCCATCCTCGAACATTACGAAGAACGAATGGAGGAGATCGAAGACACCCTGCTCGACGGCCCGCAGCGCAACTTGATCCACAGGATCAACGAGATCAAGCGGGACTTGATGCTCCTCCGGTGGGTGATGTGGCCCACGCGGGACATGGTTTCCATGCTCCAGCGCGAGCCACACGAATGCGTGAGCGACGAAACGCGCATCTATCTGCGCGATCTGTACGATCACGTCATGCAGATCATCGAGATTGTCGAGATGCATCGCGAGCGTGCGAGCAGCCTGTACGAGAGCTACATGTCGGCGGTTTCGAACCGCATGAACCAGATCATGAAAGTCTTGACCGTCATCTCCACCATCTTCATCCCGCTGACGTTCCTGGCCGGCGTCTACGGCATGAACTTCCGCAACTTCCCGGAACTCGACATGCCCTGGGCCTACCCGGCCTTCTGGGCCGTCTGCACCTTGCTGGCTGTTGGGCTGGTGATCTTCTTCCGCCGCCGCGAGTGGCTGTAAGGGGTGCTCGCCGGTAGAGAACAAAAAAGGAAGACCAGCGGCGCCGGTCCGCGGATCTTCCTTCTTGCGTTTTCCTTATCCAGCGCCCTCGCTACTTCACCCCCAGCACCTGGCGCAGCTTCCGCAGGTCCCAATTGACGATGATCGTCCCATTGTAGTCGAAGGTCGGCGTGGTCTCGTTGCCGTTCGCCCACCCCTTCACCCGCTTCGCCGCCTCACGATCCTTCGAGATGTCCACTTCGACGTAGGGGATGTTGTTGTCCCTGAGCCAATTGCGCGCGACCCGGCAGTCGGAGCACCAGGGCGTACAGTACAGGATCACGCCGGACTGGGGCAAGGGCTCCGGCGCAAGCGCGGCCTGGCGAGCCTGTTCCTGTGCTTCCCAGGCAGCCGCGGCCTCCGGCTCCAGCTTCGCCAGCTCGCCGAATAAGACGTCGTTGTCCGGCTGGTTGCCGATGTCGTGCACGTCCACATAACGGACGATGCCTTCCTTGTCGATGATGAAAATGGAGCGCTCCGAAAAGCCTTCCGGCCGCAACACGCCGTACAGTTGCGACACCTGTCCGTGCGGGAAGAAGTCGCTCAACAGTGGGTAGTCGACCCCCCCGAGGCTGTCGGCCCATGCCCGCAGGCAGTCCGTGCTGTCAACGCTTAGGCCCATGACCTGGGCCTTCATCCCGTGGAACCGGGCCAGCGCGGCCTGGTAGGACGGGATCTGGCTCGTTCAGACGGGTGTCCAGGCCAGCGGGAAGAACACCAGCACCACGTTCATCCCGCGGTAATCGCTCAGCCGCACCGGCTTGCCGATGTGACTGTTGAGAGTGAAATCAGGGGCAACCTGCCCCACTTCGATGGCCATCAGCACGCTCCTCTTCTGTTTGCCCGCGTGATGCACGAAATACACGCGACGCGTCTTGAAGTTTTGGCATTTCAGCCCGTGATCTCCGACCGCGGGCTAAGTTCAATGACCTGCAGAACTCAACTTGTGCGCCAGCCAGTCGCCCACCCCCGACAGATCCTCTGTCGGCAGATAGTGGCTTGCGTTCGCATCGAAGAGCACCTGCACGCGACCCGGGAATTCCTCGTCACCCTCCCACAGCTGCACGGCAATGGCCAGCCGGGGGAAAGCCTGGAACCGGTAGGCCGCATCGGGCGGCGCAAGCCCGGCGCCTGGCGCGGCTGTCAACCGGTCGCCGCCCAGCGAGCTGCACGCGCGGTGAAAGCCCTCGACATCCGAGCCAAACTTCTCGGCCAGCAGCCCCTCCGCATGTCCTGCAAAGGCCTGTGAATAAAAAAGACCATCGGGCAGCTCGCGGAACGTCAGCCACCGGTCCGCGGGTGCCACGCCATCTGCAGTCAGCAGATAGTGCCACAGCACGATGGCGATGGATGCATGGGCCGGTTTGCCGCTGGCCAGGTTGACCACCTCGCCCTCCGGGTGCGGGACGAGGTGCGGACGGCCGAAATAGGTCACGGGGATCCCTTCAGGCCCCAGGACGCAGCCGGCCAATGCCGCAGCACGCGCCGGATCTGCTGCAGCCCAAGCCACGCGGGCATGATCATATGCGATCTGAAATCGCCGGTCCAATTGCGACAAAACACACTCCAACTTAGGCATAAACCCCCGAGGTTTCAGGCCAACCGGAGGTTGGCACAACCTCGGGGGTTTTTCGATACAGGCTGACGTTACTGTCGCGGGTTCGTGTACTCGTTGCCGATCAGCTCGCGCGCGATGATCATGCGCATGATGTTCATGCCGCCTTCCGCGCCGATGGAATACGAGCGCACGCCGCGGATGCCCATCTCGATCGGGTACTCCTTCGAATAGCCCATTGCGCCGAGCCAGTTCGCCACCTCATTGAACGTCTCGAACGCCATGATGGGTGCGCGCAGCTTGGACATGGCGCCCCACAGCGCGGCATCCTTGTGCTTGAACTGCCCCTTCTCATACATCTGATCCGCGATCCACGCGGCCTTGTAGGTCAGAAGGCGCGCGGACTCGATATCAGTGTAGCGCTCCGCGGCAGGGAAATTGATGCCCTGGTATGCGGCAAGCGGCTTGCCGAACGACTTACGCTGGCGGATATACTCCACGCCCATCCTGAGCGCGGTCTCGGCCGCGCCGCAGCACGTCGCGCCGATCAACGCGCGGGCATACGTGTAACCCTCCATGGCGTAATAGAAGCCCTTGCCCTCCTCGCCGATGCGATAGTGATCGGAGAGCGGCATATTGTCCATGGTGAAGCCGCCGGTAGAGATGCCGGTGCGGCCCCAGTTGTGGATCAGCGTCGTGGAAACCTTCGGATTGTCCTTGATGTTGACCGCGAAGAAGGTGAAGCCTTTGTGACCGGCCTGCGGATCGGTGCGGACCAGGGTCATGTATGCGCCGCCCATGCGCTCGGACTCTTTGATGCCGCTGATGTAGAGCTTCTCGCCATCGAGAATCCAGCTGCCGTCGGGCTGCTTGGTGCCGGTGCAGCGGGTGACGCCTTCGATGTCCGAGCCGCCGCCTGCCTCGGTGGACGCAATGCCCAGGAACTGCTTGCCCGCAGTCACCTGTGGCAGCAACTCGGCCTTCAGCGCCTCGCTGGCGCAGCGCTCGAACACAAACGCCCAGCTTGCCTGCACCAGGTACATGACCGGTAGCGCGAGGCTGATGTCGGCCCGGCCAAGCTCCTCCGCGGCGATCATGGCCATCGTGACGTTCAGGCCGCTGCCGCCATATTTCTCCGAGACCGTCGGCGCCCACAGCCCCATGTCCGCCATACCCTTGATGATGTCCTGGGGAATGTTGCTGGTGTCATCGATTTCGCGGACGCGCGGCGCGATCTTCTTCTGAGCGAAATCGTGCACGGCCTTGCGCCACATTCTTTCTTCTTCGGTCCACCCGAAATCCATGGCTTCCTCCTTGAAGGAATTAAGGTTGTTATGATGCGAGCGCCTTAACGAGGTCCGAGCTGGAGATGACGCCAGCCAGTTGGTGCGCCTCGATGACGATCGCGTTCTGAATGCCGAAGCGTGCGAATAGTTGAGCCACAAGCGGCAGCCGCAGGGTCGGATTCACGACGATCAGCGGCTTGATCATGACTTCGCCGACGCGGGTGCGCGTGGGCGACAGCGACTTGGATATGACACGGTAGACAATTTCCTGGTAGGTCATGATGCCGTACGCATCATCATCGTCGGTGTGGTCCACGATCGCCACATGGCAGTTACAGGCCATCATCTTGGCGAGCGCGTCCTGCACCGTGTCCAGGGGAGAGACCAGCGCGAACTCGCGATTCATCACATCACGCGCGCGGAGTGAGTAGATCTCATGGGGTTGCATCATCAGGCTCCTTTACCCGCGAAGCGACATGAAAGCCATTCCCCCGAGAAGGGGAAGTTCGACTGCCGCCCGCTATTGTAACAGCTATAGGCCCGTGTGAAAAAGACGAAGATCACCCGCGCAGTATCCCGACCAGCAGGCCAACGAGTGCTGCACCGCCGACCAGGGCCATGGTGTTGACCCTGAACCGGAAGAGCAGCAGGGCCGCTACTCCCGCCAAACCGATCGCAAGCGGCGTGCGCAGTGCCGCGTAACCCAGCTGCAGGGTCACCGCCGCCATGAGTCCCAGGGAGGCCGCAATGATGCTGTCCAGAAAGCCCGCGGTCCACGGGGATGCCCGCAGACGCGGGATCAACGGGTTGCTGATTGCGACGAAGACAAATGCGGGCAGGAAGATGCCGAAGGTTGCGACAACGCCGGCCCAGGGACCCCCAAGCAGATAGCCGATGAACGTAGCGCTGGTGAACAAGGGGCCGGGCGTCAGCTGGCCGATGGCAATAGCATCCAGGAGTTGCGCCTCTGTGATCCAGCCGAGCCGCTCGACAAAATCCGCGCGGAGGAACGCGAGGAGCACGTAGCCACTGCCGTAGAGCACCGCACCGATCTTGAAAAACGTCAGAAACAACGTACCCAGGCTGAAAGGGACCACCGCCGTTGCGGCAGATACCAGGCTGGGCAGGCTCAGGCCGGCAAGCGGCAGGATCGCGGCTGCGCCGGGCCGGCGTCCCCTGCGGACAGCGTAGGCCAACATGCCGAGGATTCCTCCGGCAAACAGCACGAGCACCTCGTTGATGCGCAAGAGCGACAACCCCAGGGCCGCGATCGCGATGACCCAGGTCAGGGGATCCTTGAGCGCCTTGCGGCCGAGCAGGGTCAGTGCCTGAAGGATGATGACGATGATGACCGGCTGCACACCGCCCAGGATGAAGGACGCCTGAGGCGTTGCACCGTAGCGCACATAGGCCCAGGCCAGAGCGGTGGTGATCGCCATGGCTGGAAAGATGAAACACGCGCCGGCAGCGATCAAGCCCCGCCACCCCGCGCGCAAATAGCCGATATGAATCACCATCTCGGTGGAGTTGGGACCGGGGATCAGGTTGGTCGCGCCGATCAGATCGAGGAACTGCTCCTCGCTCAGCCACTTTCGCCGCCGCACCACCTCATCGTGCATGATCCCGATGTGCGCAGCAGGCCCACCGAACGCGGTGAACCCTAATTTGAGGAACAGGCCGATCACCTCGGCCAATGCGCTGTGGATAGAACCCCCTGGTGTCTTTGCTTTCAGTGCGTCTCTTTCCGGACGCGATACTTATAAGGCACGGTGGTGGC
>CAYLZG010000054.1:6917-18281 GCA_964387985.1 uncultured Anaerolineales bacterium
TCTTGACAAAGCCGTGCTTTTCCAGGATGGGCCGGCTCATCTCGCTTGCATCCACGGTCAGAAAGCGATAGCCCTTATCCCGCGCTTCCCTGGCCCGGACGGCCAGCAGCGCCGTGTAGAGGCCCTGGTTGCGGAAACCCGCCACGGTGGAGCCGCCCCACAGGCTGGCGAAGTGGGTTCCGGGGTGAAATCGAATCCACGCCGTGCTGGCGGGAACATGGCCCACATACGCGCAGTAGACGCTGATGAGGTCGGGGCCATCCTCCATCTCCTGCGCCAGCTCGTCGACGATGTAGTCGTGCGATGAATCTCCCCACACCGCGTTTTCCACGGCCACAACATCCTCCAACCCGGACCGGTCCGTGATGCGCCGCACCACGTCCGTTGGAGCCTGCCACAGGGCCGGTGGCGCGGCGTGAAGAGCAAGGATTCCGGGTCCTCCGGCTCAAACCCGTGGCTGATCAGCCGGGCCGGCAGGTCGGGGGGCTCGTCGTGGCTGTACCACTTCCACTCGAAGTTGAAACCGAGGGCCGAAAAGTACGCGATCTGTTCCTGGATCACCGCATCCACATCTGCCCCGGCAAGCTGCGAATAGATGACCCAGCCCCAACGCGCGTCGGCATGCCGCGGGACATGCCGCACGACGTGTGGGGTCACTTCACGCAGCGAGTCGGGCGAGACGTCGTCCCGGCGCTGCTCGCGATCAAAGATGGCAAGTAGTTCGGTTTTGTCCATTGATTGCTCAGATGGCGGCGGCGTTGTTATACCCCCGCCGCTCGGAAGGCAGCGCTCACCATGTCTTCGGCCTCACCCTGGAGCTGGCGCAGGTGATCGATGCCGAGGAAACTTTCCGCGTAGATCTTGTACACATCCTCAGTGCCCGAAGGCCGGGCGGCAAACCAACCGTTCTTCGTGACGACCTTCAGCCCACCGATGGATGCATTGTTGCCCGGTGCGCGGGTCAGCTTGGCCAGGATCGGCTCGCCAGCCAGATCGGTGGCGGTCACCAGCTCGGGCGACAGGTTGCCCAACACCGCTTTCTGGGCTGTGTTGGCGACAGCATCCTTGCGCTGGTAGACCGGGCTCCCGAACTCTGCTTCGATGGCCTTGTAGTGCTCGCCCGGGTCCTTGCCCGTCACGGCAATGATCTCCGCTGCGAGCAGGTCCATGATGATGCCGTCCTTATCCGTGCTCCAGGCCGTGCCGTCCTTGCGCAGGAACGATGCGCCCGCGCTTTCCTCCCCGCCAAACCCATAGGAGCCGTCGACCAGGCCCTCGACGAACCACTTGAACCCGACCGGCACCTCTGCCAGCCGCCGCCCCATCTTGCCGACCACCCGGTCGATGATAGAGCTGGAGACGAGCGTCTTGCCCACTGCTGCATCCGCACGCCAGGCTGGACGGTGTCCGAACAGGTACTGGATCGCCACAGCCAGGTAATGATTCGGGTTGAGCAGCCCCGACGAGCGCGTGACGATCCCATGGCGGTCGCCATCCGGATCGTTCCCCCAGGCCACGTCGAAGCGATCCTTGAGCCCGATCAGGGTGGCCATCGCATAAGGCGACGAGCAGTCCATGCGGATCTTGCCGTCATGGTCGAGGGTCATGAAGGAGAAGGTGGGATCCGCGTTCGGGTTGACGAGCGTGATGTCGAGCTTGTAGGTCTCTGCAATGGGAACCCAGAACGGCAAGGTGCTGCCGCCCATCGGGTCAGCGCCGAGGCTTAGTCCCGCGGCCTGGATCGCCTCGATATCGATCACGTTGCGGAGGTCCCCGACGTAGGGACTGATGAAGTCGTAATCATGGACGTAGCCGGAGCTGCGTGCGGCTGCCAGGTTCATGCGGCGCACCGGCTTCAGCCCCTGGGCCAGGATCTCATTGGCGCGATCCTGGATGATCTTGGTCACGCTGGTGTCCGCAGGACCGCCCGAGGGCGGGTTGTACTTGAAGCCGCCATCCGTCGGCGGATTGTGCGACGGCGTGACCACAACGCCATCAGCTACGCCGCCCTTGTTGCGGCTGTTGTGGGTCAGGATAGCGTGCGAGATTACCGGCGTGGGCGTGAAAATGTAATTGGGCTGGACCATCACGTGGACTTCGTTCGCGGCGAAAACCTCGATCGCAGTGTCGATCGCGGGCCGCGACAGCGCATGGCTGTCCATGCCGATGTACAGGGGGCCGTCGTAGCCCTGGCCCTTGCGGTACTCGGCAATGGCCTGCGAAATGGCGGCGATATGGTCGTCATTGAAGCTGCGGGCGAGCGACTTGCCGCGGTGGCCGGAGGTGCCGAACGACACCGCATGGGCCGGATTCCCCGGCTCAGGATGCAGATCATAATAGGCTGCAAGCAACTGGTCCACATCAATAAGGGATTCTGCGGGCGCCGGCTGGCCGGCTAGCGGGTGAGCCATCGAACTCCTCCAATCTATACATGAGCTATTGAGGGGGGATAAGTTAAATGAGATTGTACATCAGAATTTAACCAGGCAAAAAGAAAGGATTATCCAAACAGCCCCGGGTCGTTCGCACCGAGAAACGTTTCTTTCTCAGCATTCTCACAGCATCAACACAGCTTCCTCACAGGAGGCCATCCTAAAATCGCATTGTGCGTCGATGACCATGATCGCATCGCGCCCCATACCCTGCAATCAATCATGCGGAGGAACAGATGAAGAAGTGGCTCAAGATAGGCCTCATCATAGCAGTAGTGGCCGCAGCTGCGACCGGAGCCTATTTGCACTTTCGGCCCTCGGAAGTCAACGCGCAGACGAGCATCACCACGGCCAAGGCTGTCATTGGGACCATCTCCAGCTATGTGAGCGCGGTCGGCAACCTGCAGCCGGGCAAGAGCGTCGATCTCAGCTTCGGCCAAAGCGGCACGGTCAGCACGGTCAACGTCCGACTGGGCGACCAGGTTAAGGCCGGCGACGTGCTTGCCGAGCTCGACACGACCGAGCTCGGGCTGCAGCTTCGCAGCGCGGAGGTCAGCCTCAAGAATGCCCGGCTTAACCTGGCCGAGGCCCAGACCCCGGCCAGCGAGGCCGAAATTGCCACCGCCCGCGCGGCCTACGAATCCGCCCAGGCGACCTACGACGACCTCGCCGCTGGCCCCAGCGCCACCGAGCTGGCCGTCGCCCAGGCATCGGTCGCCAGCGCGCAGGCAGCCTACAACTCGGCCGTCGCATCCGCCAACGCGGGCGACAGCTCCCTCGCATCTGCCGCCGCCAATCTCGAAAAGGCTCGGCTCACCCTCCAGGAGGCCCAGGGCGCGTACGACCGGGTCTCCTGGCGCGGAGATGTGGCGGCCACCAGCCAGGCAGCGACCCTGCAGACTGCCACGCTCGACTACAACACGGCCAAGGCCGCCTACGAGTCGGCCGCGGCCACATCCGGCACCGATACGGCTTCCAAGGTCGCCTCCGCACTCGCGTCGCTGCGTTCTGCACAGGCCAACCTGGCCGATCTGAAGAACCAGACGACCGAGGCCGACCTGGCCTCCGCCAGGGCCGCAGTGCTGGCAGCACAGGAAGAGTTGGACGCCCTGCTGGCCGGTCCGGATGCCACCGCGGTCGCCCAGGCCCAGAACAGTGTCGAGACTGCCGAAATCAACCTCGAACAGGTCAAGCTCCAGCTTGAGGGCGCCAGGATCGTCGCACCCTTCGACGGGGTGATGACCGCGGTCAACGTCACCGTAGGCGAATCCGCCAGCAGCGCTGCCTTCACCATCGCGGATCTCAGCGACCTGGAGATAGTCGTCAGCATGGCCGAGACCGACGTGAACCAGATTCAGTTGGGCCAGGATGTCGAGATCACCCTCGACGCGGTCGCGGACCTGACCCTGCGCGGCGCGGTCTCACAGATCGCGCCCGCCGGCACACAGAGCAGCGGTGTCGTCACTTACCCGGTCACTGTGGCCCTGACCGAGGCCAACGAGTCAGCCAGGGCCGGCATGACAGCCAACCTGAACATCATCCTCTCGCAGCACGAGAACGTGCTGACCGTGCCGAATAAGTACGTCAAGACGGTCAACCGCCAGAAGGTGGTCACTATCAATACGCCGGCAGGCCAGGTTCAGATCCCGGTCGAGGTCGGGCTGGCCGACGACACGCATACGGAGATCATCAACGGTCTGAACGAGGGCGACGTCGTGGTGAGCGTATCGACTGCATCCTCCGGCACCGCGTCCTCAGCAACCCAATCCCGGCCCGGCGGCGGCATGATGGGCGGGATGATGGGCGGCGGCATGCCGGGTGGCGCACCGCCCGGGCGTTGATGATGCTGGGAGACGCGGAGGAAGCAATGATCGAAATACAAAATGTCACCAAGGTCTACAAGCTGGGTGAGATCGAGGTGCGGGCCCTCAACGGCGTAAGCCTGCGCGTCAACGAAGGCGAGTGGGTCGGCATCACCGGTCCATCCGGCTCCGGCAAATCCACCCTGATGAATGTCATCGGCTGCCTCGACCAGCCCACGTCCGGCTCCTACCGGCTCGACGGCGCCGAGGTGGCCACCATGGACGATGCCCGGCTGGCCGCGGTGCGGAACCGCAAGATTGGCTTCGTCTTCCAGACCTTCAACCTGCTCGCACGCACGACCGCGCTGGACAATGTCGAGCTGCCCATGGTCTATGCCGGAATGCACACCGCCAGGGCGCGACACGAGCGCGCGACGGCGGTGCTGGAGCGCGTCGGCCTGGGCGACCGCCTGCGCCACAAACCGAACGAGCTTTCCGGCGGCCAGCAGCAGCGCGTGGCCATCGCCCGGGCCCTGATCAACGATCCGGCCATCATCCTGGCCGACGAGCCAACGGGCAACCTCGATTCGAAGTCGGGCGCGGAAATCATCGAGATCTTCAGGAGCCTGCACGCCCAGGGCATGACCCTGGTCATGGTCACGCATGACCCGGACGTGGCCGCCCAGTGCCAGCGCGTCGTGCATATCAAGGACGGCCTGATCGAAAGCGATCATCTGAACGGCCACGGCCGCGGTCATGACCGCGGCGCCGGGGAGGCGCACCAATGAATCTTTTCGAAAGCCTGCGCATCGCCCTGGTCAGCCTCTCGGCGAACAAGCTTCGCTCGGCCCTGACCATGCTGGGCGTCATCATCGGCGTGGCATCGGTCATCGCGCTCATGGGCATCGGCCGCGGGGCCTCGGCCGGCATCACCAGCCAGATCAACAGCATGGGCACCAACCTGCTCTTCGTCACGCCCGGCTCAACCACCACCAGCGGCGTCCGCTCGGCCATGGGCTCCGCCGCGACCCTGACCTACCAGGATGCCCTGGCCCTCGTCGATCCCGACAACGCGCCGGCCGTCGCCGCGGTCGCGCCGAACGTGGAGACCTTCGGCCAGCTTGTCTATAAGGGCAACAACACCATGACGCGCGTCGTCGGCACGACTGCGGAGTATTCGACCGTCCGCAACGCCGGGATCGCGGAGGGCGACTTCATCAGCGCGGCCCAGGTGACCTCCAAGGCGACCGTCGTCGTGCTGGGGGCCAACGTGGTCAGCGACCTCTTCACGGAAGATCAAAGCCCAATCGGCCAAAGCATCCGCATCAACAACATCAACTTCAAGGTGATCGGCGTGCTGGAGGCCAAGGGCGGCACCGGCATGGGCAACCAGGACGACCAGGTGATCGTGCCGATCACCACCGCCATGGCCCGACTCTCGCGCAGCCGCACCGCCACCGGCACCACGATCAGCCAGATCAGCGTCCAGGTCAGCGACGAGAAGCTGATGGACGCGGCCACCGTCCAGGTCGAAGAGATCCTGCGCGCGCGCCATAAGGTCAGCGTGGGCGCGGAGGACTTCACCGTGCAGAGCCAGGACTCGTTGCTCGAAAGCGCCACGGAGATCACCGACATGCTGACGTTCTTCCTGGGCGGCGTGGCCGGCATCTCCCTGCTCGTCGGCGGCATCGGCGTCATGAACATCATGCTCGTCTCGGTCACCGAGCGCACCCGCGAGATAGGCATTCGCAAGGCCATCGGCGCCACCCGCCAGAACATCCTGTGGCAGTTCCTCAGCGAGGCAACCCTGCTGAGCGTGCTGGGCGGCCTGATCGGCGTGGCGTTGGGCTGGGGCATGGCCAAGCTGCTGTCCAATGTCAGCCTGGGCAGCACGACCATCACCTCGGTAGTGCAGCCCGACTCGATCCTGCTGGCAACCGGCTTTGCGCTGGCCACCGGGCTTTTCTTCGGCATCTACCCGGCCTACCGCGCCGCATCGCTCAACCCGATCGACGCGCTGCACTACGAATAACATTTAGGTGCCGGGCACTGCGATCCTTCGGATCGTCAAATTGCCCGGCACCTGGCGAATGGGCGCCTGCAAACGAGGTAACACGATGCAAATTCGCAAATGCCTGAATATCATATTGTTCCTGTTAGTCGCGTTCACCCTGGCCGCTGCGCCGGCCGCTGCGGGCGCTGCGCCTGAAACCGCGGCGGCCAAAGCCGGCCACGTGATCGTCTTCCAGGTCAGCAGCGGCGGGCCCATCTACGCGGTCAACCCCGACGGCAGCGGCCTGCGCTACCTGACCACGGGCATGGACCCCGCCCTGTCACCCGACGGCAAGCAGGTGGCCTTCACCCGCTGGCAGGGCCAGAGCAACGGAGCCAGTGGCAGCCTGTGGGTCATCAACGTGGACGGCACGGGCGAGCGCCAGGTCGTTGGCGGCGCCAACCAGGCCAAGTCGCCCACCTGGTCGGCCAGTGGCAAGCAGATCATCATCAGTGTGCAGAAGGACGGCACACTGACCGACACCTACCTGTGCATGGTGGACGGCAAGCCCACCGTGATGGAAGCGCCCATCGAGGGCCAGCGTTGCATGCGGCAGGCCGCGAATCCGCACTGGGGGCTCCGCCGGGTCGAAGTGGCCACCGGGGCTTACGAAGACCTGGCGCGCGAAGCCCACTCTTTCGCCCCGACCTGGAACACCGCCAATGGCTGGCAGGTTGTCTTTCGCGGGGACCGGGGGTTGCAGAGTTTGGATCTGAACCAGGGTACGCTGACCGTGGTGAGCGCCAAGGGCTCATACCGCGGGCCGGTCCTCTCGCCCGACGGCAGCAAGATCGCCGTGACCTTCAACCAAAACGCCCACTGGGAGGTGCATGTCCTCAACGTCGATGGCAGCGGCGAAGTGCGGCTGACCGAGACGCCCTTCAGCGTGATCATCGCAGCGCAGCTGGCGAACAAGGATGTGGTCCACTGGAACAATGCCGCGCCGGCCTGGTCGCCCGACGGCAAGCAGATCGCCTTCATCTCCGATCGCAACGGGCAGTACGAGATCTGGGTGATGAACGCGGACGGCTCGAACCAGCACGTGCTGGTCCCCGCGGCGAAGCTCAAGGGCCTGAAGATCCAGTATGACGGCAACGACGAGCGCGTGATCTCGTGGCGATGAGGCAAATTGCAGGGGCGCCCTAGGCGCCAGAGGTGCCGGGCACTTGGACCCTCCAGGTGCCGGGCACGCGGACCCGCCAGGTGCCGGGCACTTTGAAAGTGCCCGGCACCTATTAAGCACCCTGAGCGGAGCGAAGCGAAGTCGAAGGACCCGCTGGCGCGCTGCAACGTCGCCTTGACAAGCGGGTGAATCCAACGTATCTTCTCATGTAGATACTCGAGCAAAAGATCGACTTGTGTCCCCGAAGGAGTGCAGCTGAGCCATGGACGAGATTCTTGCATCACAACTCCGCGAGCTGGTGACGAGCCGCGCCACGGCAGCCCTTGGCACTCTCCATTCCGGCGCTCCATATGTGTCCATGGTTCCTTTCGTGATGCTAAGCGATGCATCGGCGTTCATCGTACACGTCAGCCGGCTCGCGGCTCACACCAAGGACATGCTGGCAGAACCACAGGTCAGCCTCTTGATCGCCGAACCCGAGCGGGAAGGCGTCTCTCCGCTTGCCCTGCCCCGGGTAACCGTCGTCGGGACGGCGCGCCAGCTGCCCACCGATTCGCCCCAGCATGCTCTCGCCCGGCGCGCCTATCTGGCGCGCTTCCCCGAAGCAGCACCCATATTCGGCCTCGGGGACTTTTCGCTCTTCGCGATCACCCCCACATCCGTCCGCTGGGTGGCTGGCTTCGGGCAGGCGCGCTCGCTGACGCCGGCGTCATTCGCCAGGGCGACCGGGACACCAGGAATTGGCGCCTGAAGGCCGCGGTAGAAGAGGCGCAACAATGGCTGAGCCGAGAGTCGACGCACTCGTCGCCCGGCTGGAAAAGGGGCGAAGCAAGACGCAGGAGACGTTGGCCGGGCTGACGCCCGAGCAGTGGCAGACCATCCTCTACGCCGATCCACCCTGGACCGTGCGCAACCTGTTGGCGCACTTCGTTTCCTCGGAAGAACGGCTGCTGGAGCTGGCCCGCGACGTCGCCGCGGGCGGTGCGGGCGCGCCGGAAGGTTTCGACTTCGACGCGTTCAACGCGGAGGAGACCGCTCGCCTGGCCGGTCAGCCCGCGGAGGTGCTCCTCGCCGGGCTGGACGCAGCCCGCGGGCGCACCCTGAATTGGGTCCGCACGCTGAGCGAGGGCCAGCTCGACCTCCTCGGCCGCCACCCCGCGCTCGGCCAGGTTACCCTCGAGACGATGATCACCGCCATCTACGGCCACCAGCTGCTCCACATGCGCGACCTCGCGAGGATCCTGTAGGTGTCACCGGAGAGAAAGAGGGAGATGAACGGGCGCATGAACTGCCGAACTGCTGAACTGCAGACAAGCCCCAAACTTGTCTGCAGTTCGGCCCGTGCACGGGAGATGAGATGGGGCGGACCTGTGTGTCCGCCCGTACGTCTTCCATCCGCGCGCGCGCTTTGATTCGCACCTTCGCGTGCCCATCTGCCTCCTGCCTACGCGCGCGCGCGCGTGCTTTGAAGCCCCGAAATCAACCCGCGCTGCACCGGTGGTTCTTAATATGTGACTTAAAAACCACTGGGCATTTTCAGATATTCGGAACCGCCTTGCGGCCGGCTCCACCCCTTCTCCCGAACTGCTGACGTTTTCAAGGCCTGTCAGCAGTTCAGCAGTTCAGCACTTCAGCAGTTGGACGCGTTACCGCGCGCCGCCGGTATCCCGGCTGGGCGCGTACACCGGCGTCCCAGCACGCGACTGTCTGACAACCTCCAGAACCCCCACCTTCGCCATCGCCTCCATCGTCTTGTAGCACGCCAGCGAGGTCAGATCCTTCCCATAGGTGACGACATCCCGCACGGTGGCCTTGCCCAGCTTGCGCACGATGCGCAGGATCTTCTCCTCCTCCAGCACCTGGGGCGAGGCTGCGGTGCTGTTGACCGCGGCATAGACATGGTACAGCCCCGCACGCCACCGCTCCGCGACGGCCTGGCCGCGCGCCCAATGTCGCAGCTCGACCGGCCCGCGATTCTCGATGCTGGCCAACAGGCTGGCCACCCGCAACGCCTTCTCGGCAAAGCGGCTGTAGTTGCCATCCCAGTCCGGGTTGCCGCCCTCGGTGATCAGGTGCGTCAGCGCGTCATGGTAGCGATAGAACGCGTCTTCCACACCTGCGCCGAGGGTGCACTCCCGCGGGGCGGGGCGGTCGATGAAAACATCCCATTCCTTCGTTTTGACCTTCGAATCGTCTCCGGTGCGCTCGGTCACGATCACCTCGGGCACGCCCAGCCACTCATGCCACTCCCGCAGCCCTTGCACCAGGTCAGACGGTGGCGTCCGGCGCCCCGGCGGAAAGCGGCCCAGGGCCGGGGCCGCGTCGACAGGCGGTGCAACGAAGGCAAAACGCGCCCAGAACCCATCCTGCCACAGCGGCCCGCGCGCGCGGCCGTGGCGCGCCAGGTCCGCGGGTGTCAGGCTGGCGAGCAGCGCCAGGTAGGGGCGATCCATGACCGCGCTCCCGCGGCCCGTCGTCACATACTCGTAGCGCTCCGGGCAGTCATCGAACCGGCGCAACAGCCCACGGAACTCGGCCATCGGCCCGTTGTCCCGCATCATGGCATCGACCTTCATGCCGAACTCGTCATATGCCCAGCCGCGCTGGGCTGCAAAACTGATCTCCAGCCGGGTCCGTGCATCCTGCTCGGGCGAGAGCCGGTCCCAGTCGACGCGGCCGGTGTTTGCCGCAGCCACCACGTACGCCTGGGGCGTGCACTCGTCCGGCGCAAGCAGGAAGCGCAGCCCGGCCGCGGCCAGCAGGTCGCCGCCGATCGCTGCAGCAGTGGTTTTGGTCCAGATGGACGAACGGGCCACGTTGGCAATGTACAGGTTAGTGAAGCGCGGCGGGCCCAGGTGCGTCACCACCCGCCGCGCGGCGACGGTCGACAGCACCCAGAGCCCGACTGCCTCATGGAAATCGTCGAACGCGCGGGGCGCCCAGGCGCGCGAAAATTCGATGTAGGCGTCAAGCCACGGCGCGGCGCCGGCAGCCAGGCCGGGGTCCAGTTGGGCCGAGGCTGGCAGCGGAGGACACTCGGCCAGGTCAGGCTGTGCGGCGGCGGCATCTCCGGTTGAGATGCCGGCAGCGTCTCTGGTTGGGGCCGCAACCTCTACTCCGGCTTCGCACAACCATTCAGGTTCCTCGGGTGGCTGATCCGGCGGGAAGCAGTCTTCCTCCGGCCAACCCGGCTCCTCAGGCGCCCCGGGAGAGTAGAACCGCGTCGTGTGTCGCAGGGCCCGGTCCAGCGTCGCGGCGCCATAGGTTGCACCGTTACCATAGTGTTTTTCGTCCCATTTGGGCCGGCAGAGCCCCGATTGCCGGAACAGGGCATCCATGCGCGGCAGGTCGCCGCCCGTCCAGAAGGCCAGGTGGCACGCCAGCGCCATGTCGGCCTCCGAGTGGGAAGCATAGGCGCTCGCATCGCCCCGCCAGAGCCGGTCGAAGCCGTCGCCGTGAGCCGAGCTCCGCGCACGGCGGAGCAACTCATCATCGGACAAAGACGGCGACCGGCCCGAGACAGGTCCAGCGGGCTCCGCTGCCGTCGCCTCCTGCACCGTTGTCACCGCAAGCACGGGAGGCGCCGCAAGCACCGTAGGTGCGTCCTGGCCCTCTCCGAAGATGGCCGTGTGCAGCTTCGCCAGCGGCTCGGTCCGCTCGTTCACCCACAACAAGCCGGGCAGCGCTTTGCCCGTCATCACGAAGAACCGGCTGCGATCGTACACCTCGATCCCGCCCTTGCGCCGGCCGCCCGGGGGCAGCGCGCCCTTGCAGATCACGTGCAGCCCCAGGCCGCTGATGCTCTTCTCCGTGTAGCTGTCGAGCTGCCGCACCCAGCCCAAAATCTCCGGCGAAATCCGGCCATCTTCGTAACAGGCGTCGAAATCGATGCCACAGTAGGGATCGTCCGCGGTAAAGACGAAGCCCACCGCACCCGTTCCTGCGGGCAATCGT
>CAYLZG010000054.1:18306-24220 GCA_964387985.1 uncultured Anaerolineales bacterium
CTGCGCCACGGCCTCGTCGAACGCGCCCCAGGTAGTCTCGTCTGTCGTGCTGGCCGCGCCGCCCGTATGGGGATCGATGGGCCGCTTGTTCGACTTGCCGGGCCGGTCAGGGTCCGGCGTGATGCGCGCCGCCACCCACTGCCGCCGCCGCTTCAACTCGCGCGGAATGTCCTCTCCCACCACCGCCATGCTCGTCCCCTCCTTCGCATTGCCCGTTCAGGTCCCGTATCGTGATGCGCGCGAGTGTAGGCCGGATCGAACATTGATTCCAGCACCAAACGGTGTTAAACGGTGAGGAAAAAGGTGAGGTGTTGGGAACGGGTACGTAGAGGCGTGGGGGAACGCGAGAGGCGCAAGCGGAAGGTGTAGAGACGATGCATGGGAATGCTTAGAGACATATGCGAACGCGTAGAGACGCATGAGGAACGCGCAGTAGAGACGCTGCATGCAACGTCTCTACGTCAAGTCGGAAGGCCGGCCGGCGCGCCAGAGCGCGTGCTGGTGCTTGACATAGTCGTAGCTGTAGCCGGCCTTCTGAGCGATCGTCACGAGTGTAACCTTGTAGCCGCCCCGGCGCATCGACTCTCGCCAATCGAACCAGGTGAAGAGGTCGCTGCCCGCGGCGGGCTCGGACGATTGCGGCGCGCTCGGGGCCACAGAGGCTGACGCGGCCGGCCGCGCGGGCTGAGAAACTGCCGGTTCCTCAGGAACGACCGGTTCCTCCTGCGCTGCCGGCTCAGCGGATCCGGAAGCCAGCGACGGCCAGGAGACCCAACGCCAGGTCGCCGCAATGTGCTCGGCCAGCGCGGCACGCGTCGCGGCCACGGGGCGTGCCGCGCTGGGAAAGGCGGCTGCCATCGCATCGAACACCGCGGCGAAGTAGGGTAGTGCGCCCGGCTCGTACACCTCGACGCGGGCCTCGCTCCACTCGCCCACCTCTCTCACGAGGATGGCCGCCACCAGAAGTGTCCTGCCGTCGCTGCCCGACATCGCATAAACGCCCGCGCCGGTCCCGAACACCATCGCCCTGCCCGTCCCATCGCGCAACCACAGCTTGCCGAGCTGGCAGCCGAGCAGGGGCTCGCCCTCGCAGCTCACGAACCTGTCTCGGGCAGGCGCGATGTTGCGCCGCAGCCATTCGAGATGCGCGGGGACGTCCAGCGGCAGAGGCGGCAGCATGAACGCGTGCACCCGTTCCGGGCCGGGTTCCGCCGGGTTGCTCCCGCCCAGTCCCGCGGGCCAATAGGGTCGATCTGGTGGGTTCATACGAGGCTCTCCTGGGTGCGGGTTTGCGGCATCGCGGGGTCCGCGCGCGTAATGGCCCTCATTGTAGCGCAACCGCCGGGGAAAAGCGAACTAATGAACTAACCAATTGTCCAAACGAACCGTCACCCATGCCGTGCAACGCCATCGATCGCGCCGCCATGCGCGCGTGCGAATCACTGCCGGTTGGAAACCGGCGTCGGATACAAAACAAGCGTGCTGAAGCACGCTCATCGTAACGTTCGTCCCAACCAGCGCTGGCTGGTTCAACCTGCGTCGGCAGGTTTGGCATACCACTCACAAATTCACCATTGACGCGCTCGCCGCGCGGCGTTAAGATATGGCCAGCCAGGGCCGCGTCCCACGGACCGTTCGGGCGGAGCACCAACCGCATGACCGCGGAGGTTTGCAGATGGCAATCAAAGAGGTCGTTCCCGGCCTGTATCAGATCAGCCTGGGCTTTGTGAATACCTATCTGTTCGATGACGAGGGCGACCTGACCCTGGTCGACACGGGGACCGCGGGCAGTGCGGATAAGATCCTCGCCGCGGCCGGGGAGTTGGGTCGGCCGCCGCAGGACATTCGGCGCATCCTGGTGACCCATCTGCACGCGGACCACACCGGCAGCCTGGCCGAGCTCAAGCGCCAGACTGGGGCGCAGGTGTACATGCACCCAGCGGATGCGGAGCTCGTGCGCCAGGGGGTCGCGAGCCGGCCATGCGTTCCCGCGCCGGGCCTCCTCAAGGGCATCTTCGTGCGTGCGTCCATGCGCGGGGTGGCGCGCGTCGAGCCGGCCGATACGGATGTGGCGATCGCGGACGGGCAGGAGCTGCCCATCGCAGGCGGACTGCGCACGATCGCCGCGGCGGGTCACACGGCAGGCCAGGTGATGTTCCTCTGGCCGCGGCATGGCGGCGTCCTGATCGCGGGGGACACAGCGTCTCACTTCTTCGGCAGGCTCGGCTACCCGATGCTTTTCGAGGACACGGCGCAGGGGCTGCGGGATCTACACGATCTGGCCGCACTGGACTTCAACGTGGCCGTCTTCAGCCACGGCCGGCCGATCCTCGAAGCCGCTTCCGGGCAGTTCCGGGCGAAGTGGGGCTAGCGCACCGGTAGATCCATCCCCCGCAGGGAGTGAACGCGGCCACCGGCTGCGCCAAGGAAGATCAGGCCGTCGTCCGCAAAGGCGGGCGATAGTGCAAGCGCCGTGGGTACGACGCCCGCGCCCGGGTCCACCTCGGCCCAGGTCTGGCCGCCATCCGCGGAACGGAACAACGCCCCCCACGCCACCTGGGCCTCGCCCTCGTAGCGCGTGCCGCTGGTGAGCAGGAACACTTCGCGCCCCTTTTCGGTCGGCCCGTAGGCGAGCTGAGTGCGCTCGATGTCTGTGCGGCCGGTCGACAGCACGCGCTGCCACGACGCGGCGCCAGCGACGGCGCCGTTGTCACTGCGATGCAGATCGCCGGTCCCGTCCAGCGCGAACATCACGTGCCACCGGGCAAACTCGGGCGCCAGGCTGAGCAGGCGCAGGCCGCCCGCACCGGGAACTGCCGCATCGCGCCAGCGATTGCCGCGATCCTCCGAGAACTGCAGGACGCCCACGCCATCCCTCATGCCGTAGACCGCGAGCGTACCGTCGCGATCGAACTCGGGAGACAGGGCGACCAGCGAGGCTGAGACCGTCTTCAGCGCGTGCCACGACGCGGCCCCATCGGTGCTGCGCTGTAGGGGGTTGTCCGGCACGACCGCGAAGGCCGTGCGGTCGGCCGCGTAGGCGGGCGAAAAGGCGAGGCTATTGACCGCCATGTGCGGCAGGCCCTTGCTCGCCGGCTGCCAGCTCGCGCCGCGGTCCGTCGACTTGAAGATGCCGTGGCCCTTCACGCCGGCCAGCACCGTGCGATCTGTGGCATACGCGGGCGACACCGCGAGCGTCGAGAACTGGGCGCACCCGGTGGGCAGGCCCGCCTGCGGCCGATGCCAATGCGCGCCGCCGTCCTGGCTCAACAGCAGGGTCCCGCCGGTCTGGCCGAAGACGTAGCAGTCTGTCTCCGGCCACGCGGGCGCCCAGATGCCCAGCAGCGTCTTGTCCCGCCCCCAATCGGGCGACGGGACCAGCAGGCGCACCGGCTCAGCGGGCGACGCCTTCACCTTCACGGGGGGTGATTTGACCGCCTCGAGCTTTCCGACCGGCCAGGGCCGCACCGTTGAGCCTTCGACGAAGTAGAGCTGGTCCGTCACCGCGTCGAAAGCAGCCAGCGCGCCTGCAACGGGCTGGCGCATGGCGGCCTGCAGGCTCAGGTCGATGGGATCGAAGACGCGGATGCTGCCGTCCGCGCTCTGGTAGAGCCGCTTGCGCTTGGGATCGAGCTGGAAGGGGGAGCCGCTGCTCCAGCCCGTGCTGCGGCGGTCTGCGCGTCCATCGCGCTCCGACCAGATCGTGCCGATGCCGAAGCGATGCCAGCCCTCCGCATAGAACCGTCCCTCCGCGGCGAGCCCGGAATAGGTCTCGCTGCCTTGACGCGCGATCTCGACGCCCCGCAGCAGGTCGTAAGAGACGACCGTGTAGCCGATCCAGGGGATGCAGGAATAGGTTACGAACTCCAGGTAAAGGATGCGGCGGGCGGGATCGAAGAACGAGCGGGTGACCGGCAGCTGCACATCGTGCGGCGCCCGGCAGTTGTCCTGGGGCCGCAGGTCGAAATCGACCGTGCGGGCCACGCGTCCGGTGTCACTGGCGATCAGGTAAAGGGTGTGGCCGCGGAAGACCAACAGTTGGTTCGTGGTCCCATCGAACTGCGGCGCAGCGGGAGCCGCGGGCTGTTCGCCCAGCGTCTGCGGGTTCGCAAAGGTGCGCAGGACTTTGCCGGTCGTGGCTTCCAGCACGACGATTCCCCCCGCGCCCCGGTCCACGAAGAGCCGGTTGCCCCGCGCATCCAACGCAAACAGGCCGCCCTTTTCGTACGTCAACAGCCGCTTGCCGTCGCGCGCCGCAAAGACCGCGATCCGGCCCGGCCCGCCGGAGGCAGTCTGCTCCAGGCCGTAGAGCCGCCCGCGCTGGCCGTCAACCAGCAGGGGCAGGAGAAGCGTGCCATCGCTCGATAAGTGTCCAGAGGCCAATCGGGCAACGGAAAAAACGGCCCGTCTGACCAGACCGCCCGGGGCTGAAGCCGCTGGCCTACCTGGCAACGCCCGCTGAAGCGGGCTGGGTATGCTGGTTGGCACATCGTCCTTCGCAGGCTGGACGTTGATGTCCCCGCGGTGGTTCGGCTGCGCGAGGACCGCTGTTTCATGGTGGGTGCGTTGATGTCCATCAGCCGGCGCATACCCTGCGAGCATGATCGCCAACACCATGCCTGCAATCGCCAGGATTTGAATGTTTTTCATGTGCCAGATGCCTTTCTTGCGCCGGATGTCGTCCATCCGCTTCCTTGCTGCCTGCCGCGTGGGGCCGCGGATCGAGAGGATTCGCCGGCCGCGCAAGCGCTCTATGCCCTTGACGAACGAGACCTCGGACATGTTCCGCTGCCACCCGCTATTATCGCGCAGGCTGTGCAAGATGAGGAGCCGCGATTTGGCCGGAGTTGGCGCGCAGTGACACCCTTGAGAGCGGGGCCGCCCTGGCATTTATGCTGCCGGACAATCCATGATTTCACTTCGTCCAGGACTTGATCTATATTCATCCTGCTGCGGAGCATCGGGGCTGCTCAGATGAGGTGAAGAGGCATGAGTGAAGTCGTGAATATCCGCGAGGCGAAGGCGCGCTTCTCGCGATTGCTGGCCAGGGTGAGCAAGGGCGAGGAGATCGTGATTGCCAGGGCCGGCAAGCCGGTCGCGCGGCTGGTGCCGCTGGCAAACGCAGTGGCGCAGCGAACGCCTGGCAGCGCCGCAGGCCTGGTGCGCATCTCGGACGACTTCGATGCGCCGCTTCCCGATGAGCTGATTGCGCAGAACGAGGTGGAAGTCCTCTGGTGACGTTGCTGGGGCGTACGCCCTGCCAACGCCTGAGATAGTCAACAGGTGCTGAATCAAAGTTATTCATAATCGGTCGCTGACATGCCATCCTCCGATCACCCACTCGGCTTTGCTTGTTCTCCAAGCCATCCGACGACAGAAAACAAGTGCCGGGCGTCTCGCTCGATGCCCGGCACTCCAGCATAGAATGGGTCGTCTGGCCCGCGATCGCGTCAGTCGCCGGACAGCAGCGAGCAGAGCAACGCCACCTTGGCAGGATCAAGCGATGTGTGGATGCCTACCAGCCGTCCCGGATGGGGGAACCGCAGGAGGCCAGCCTCCTTGAGCACCGTTCCGTAGCCGGGAACTGTGATCGACCAGTAAGTGCCGGGCGCAGACCAGCTTCCGGTTACCAAGTCCTCGAAGTAGTTGGCAGTGTAGTGGCCGATCAGCTTGACATCGGGAGTCTCCGGCCTGTAGAGCTGGTCTATGCCTGTCTCATGACTTTTGATCCCGATTGGGTTGCCATCGTTGTCGTAGAAAGTAGTGAATTGCCAAGAACCCACCGCGTGGTCATAAATGTCAAAGCCGCAAACATTGGATACATCCACATTGAGATAGATGACGTCAAAGTCACCCCTTTCGATGACGGGTGGGGCCGCGGAAGCCGGGACTGCAGCCACCAGCGCAAGCAGAA
>CAYLZG010000055.1:0-24128 GCA_964387985.1 uncultured Anaerolineales bacterium
GCAACGTTGCAACGAATCGGGACGATGGACGACGGGCGATTGAAGATTGAAGATTGAAGATTCCGGGACGTTGAAGGTTCGAAGGTTGAAGGGTGCAGGTTTGGGCGCGGGCCGGGGCGTTGCAATTTGCAACGTTGCAACGAATCGGGACGATGGACGACGGGCGATTGAAGATTGAAGATTCGGTGAAGTTGAAGGTTGGAAGGTTGAAGGGTGCAGGTCGGGTGCATGGGCATAGTATAGCACGGATGTTCTAGGGAGTCAATAGGTGATTGCGCGGGTGTTGACCTGCACCGCCGCGAGTGATTGCCGTCCATCCTGGGCTGTGCTATATTATCGCCACCTGACAGGAGGCGAACCGTTGCCTATACTCGACGATATCCTGCGCGATATTCCCGGCCCGGCGCAAGAGACGATCCGGCAGGCGTGGGACGGGCTGCCGGCGGAGCGGCAGCGCGAGCTGGAGGGCTGGCTCGCGGTCCTGCCCGAGGCAGTCAAGCCGCTCAAGGAGATCCTGGCGCTCGTGGCGGACCAGTACCGGCCCATCGCCGCGGCCAGGCAGCGCATCGCGGTCGTGGGCCCGGCCAACGTGGGGAAATCGACGCTGTACAACCAGCTCATCACCCGCGGCGAGGACCGGGCCGAGGTCGGGCCGGTGCCCGGCACGACGCGGCGCACCCAGGAGGCCGACACCGGGCTCTTCTCCGTGATCGACACCCCCGGCGCGGATGCGGTGGGCGAGGTGGGCGAGGCCGAGCGCGAGATCGCGCTGGCCGCGGCCGCGGAGGCCGACTTCCTGCTCATGGTCTTCGAGGCGACGCGCGGCATCAAGCGGTATGAGAAAGAGCTCTTCGACACGCTGGTCACCCTGCACAAGCCGTTCGTGGTCGTGCTCAACAAGATCGACCTGGTGCCCAAGGCGGAGCGCGAGCGGGTCGTCCAGGCGGCGGCACAGACGCTGAACCTGGAACGGGACCAGGTCATCGACACGGTCGCCACCACCGGCGCCAATCTCGGCCGCGTGATCCTGGGCATCGTCAGGGCGGAGCCGGGGCTGGTCGCCGCGATCGCGGATGCGCTGCCGGAGTATCGCAGCCGGCTGGCCTGGGCGCGGATCGTCCCGGCCGGCGGGGCCGCCGCGACGGTCGCGCTGATGCCGCTGCCGCTGGCCGACGTGGTGCCGCTGCTGGCGATCCAGACGGGGCTGGTCCTGAGCATCAGCCGCATCTACGGCTTCCACATCACGCCCGGCCGGGCGAAGGAGCTCCTCGTGACGTTCGGCGCGGGGCTTATCGCGCGGCGCGCGTTTGCCGAGCTCTCCAAGCTGGGGGGCGTGCCCGGCTGGCTGCTGAGCGCGGCGATTGCCGCATCCACCACGGTCGCGATCGGGACGGCGTCGATGGCCTGGTTTGCGCGGGGCGAACGGCCCACGCAGGCGGCGCTGGCGCGGCAGGTGTCCGAGATCTCGGCGTACCTGCGCGGCCAGCTGGCCGACCTGGGCAAGCGCCGGCCGGACGAGCGGTCGCTGCGCGAGCGGGTCGGGGAGGCGCTGGCGGGGCTGCCCAGGCACCTGAGGGCGGGGGATGACGGGTGAGCGGGGCTGAGTGGGCGATCAAGCGGGTCGTGACGTACTCGAAGATTCCACGCGTATCTGCGTTAGCCCTTTATCATCCGCTGCACCATCGTTCCAATATAGGTAGCTCGATCGTCTACCTGAAAGAGCACATTGTGCTTTTCGAAGTCCTCCTTGCTTAATTCCGAACCCCACCATGCTACCTGCTGATGCGGGGTATTTGAGAGGATGAAGGAACTCAGCGTCACGGATGGATCCTCGAGTTTCATCTCCAGTGTTTTGACGGTCTGGTGGAACCGAATCTTGGGATCCGTGATACCCTCCAGGTTGCGGATGCCTTTCGGGTCCACAAAGGCGATCTTCTGGCCCTCGGGCGTCACCAACCAGAGGATGAAGTCAGGGTAGAAGTTGCCCGCCTCGAAGAAACCGATCCCGCGACCGCGGCTCATGTTACGTAGCAGATATAGCTCACGGCCCGCAAAGAAGGTCCGGTCACGCTCGTAATATGCCCGCAGGTCCAACACGAAGTCGCGCTCGCCCTCGTTGAGGCGCACCGGCCGCACTTCAATCAGGTCGCTGTCAACATAGAGCAGCGGCTGGTAGAGATGCCGGCCGAACATGATGGCGCGTAGCTTGCCGTACTCGACGTCGCGCAACGTCCCCCTGGCGATCAGGCTCCTGATTTCCTCCAGTTTCGCGATGATGTCTTCCTGGGATCGCTCGACCAAGATGCGGTATTCGGAGATGAAGTTGCCATCACCGGGCGCCAACTCGGCATATTCCAGGTGCCCTTGTTCGTCGGCAGCCTTGCAGCCCTTGTAAAAGCGATCGCAGTATTTGGTCAGAAGCGCGACCGTAATCTCCTGCCAGCCGCGCACCTGCTCGAACGAGCGAAACTGCATTTCATCGGCGGGGATGAGCAGGCGGTACCACTCGCCGTTGAGCAGGAGAGTCCGCAGACCCTCCGGGGGTATCGCCATGTTATACCAGGCCCGTTCGTTCTTATAGCGCTGCAACTCGAAGTAGATGGCGTCAAAGTCGAGAAAGGCGAGATGCGCTTCGGTGAACTTGGCCTCGTTCAGCTCGACCGGCTGGGAACGAACCTGGCCGCGCTGGCTGGCGAGGGCCTGCAGCTTAGGATACCAGTTCATCTCCACGGGAAATCTGCGAAGGGCATCCGGCACGGCGCCGACAGCCGGCCGCGGTCCGTCGCGCTTGAAATCGTAGCTCGGCTTGACCCGCAACATCTTGAGCTTCACTTCGCCCAAGTTCTTGAGCACAGGTAAGACGAACTCGACCGGGGGCTCGCCGTTCTGCAACCCCTCGTCGGCCAGGTACTCGCGGAACTGGCGCATGTAGTCGGCACGGATGCCGAAGACGTTGAGTGTTTCCAGCCGCTCCATCTCCGCAGGCGCATGGATGCCCACGATGCGCCGGCTGCGCTTAAGGCTAAAATCGCGGCCCTTCAGCCGCACGCCCCGGCCGAACAACTGGATAATCTCCGAGCCTTCGGTGCGTCCGATGTTCATCAGACCCATCGTGCTGACGCGCCAACTGCTCCACCCCTCGGTGAACTTCTTGGAGCCAATCAGAATGTTGATCGTCGACTCGCTGTCGTTGATACCGTGGAAGAGAGAGCCCGAGAACTCGCGCTCCTCAACCACCAACGATCGGTAGTCCTCACACAGCTTGCACAGCCGGGCCGCGTCGCCGACGTTAATGACGCCGAAAGGGTCATGCTCTCCCAGATGCAGGGCAATCTCACCGTCCGTGCCCTTCAAGTTGACGACGTGCAGGCTGCCGCCGGCCGGCGCATTGTAGAGCACGCGCAGGACATCGGCGTAGACTTGCTCTGCCGTGAGACCGAGCCTGACGAGATAGCTGTAGGCGCCGGCAAAGAGATCGTTGCCCTTGGCATCCAGCAGACCGGCCCGGTCGAACAGGAACTGCTCGATCAGGGCGATCATGTCCCGGCGGCGCTCGGGGCTGGCGAAGTCCGCCAGGAAGAGCAAGATATCGGTCACATCGGAGACCTGCCGGCCGCCCTGCGACCGCACCGCGTTGACGCTGCCGCCGACGAAGATCCAGAGCGGCCGCTCCAGCAGGAAGGGGCGAAATTCCGGCGTGCGATCCGCGTAAAGCCGCTGCTGCTGGTAGTAGGCGAGCAGGCACGCAGCGAGATAACGCTGGCGTTGGTGTTCCTGCGTATCGTTCTCGAAGTTGAGGATCCGGTATTCCTTGCCGTAGCCGTCGTTGTAGAAGTACTTGTAGGAGTAGTCGAACAGGATGCAGCGCGCGTAGGTTTGGGCCAGCCCGCGTGCGCCACCCGCCCTGACTGCTTGGCCGAAGGTGGCAGAATACTCGAAGGAGAACCCCTCGGCACACAACTCCGCGCGGCGGCGCATCCACTCTCCTGTCTCGCTGGCGCTGGAGCCGCGATGCCCCTCGTCCACCAGCACCAGGTTATTGCGCTCAAACGCCTCCACCGCAATGGTCTTCTCGCCGCTGCGGTCCGCCAGCTTGTGGATATCGATGATCTCGACCGCCTGGCCCGCAAAGAGTGACCGGCCATCCTTGCTGAAGATGTCGGCCTCGATGCCCGACAGCGCGAACTCGGCCAGATGCTGGCGGGAGAGTCCTTCATTGGGCGTCAGGAGGATGACCCGGTTGATAGTTCCGCTCACCTCGTGCAGCGCGAGGTAATGCTGATACTGCAGGATGTTGATGTGCATCAGCAGCGTCTTGCCGCTGCCGGTCGCCATCCAGAAGGCAATCTTGTTGAGGTCGTCAGCTGTGTAGAGACCGAGCCGGTCATCCGGCGCGGCGTCGGCATTGAACAACATCACATGCGCATTGAGGTCGGCCAGCAGCCGGTCGCGGTCGCGGAAATGCCGGTCCAGGTAGATCTCAGTGAAAAGCAGCGCAAGATACTGGAAGTACTTGGGGTGCAGTATGCGCCCCTCGACCCGGTTGCGCCGCTCCGTGATCCGGCGCCAGTGGCGCACGATGTTCTGGTCATAGGCCAACAGCAGGTCGCCCGGCAGAGCCTCCCGGTCGAAGATGCGTACGCGCAGGACGTTGCAGAAGCGGCTGATGTTATCCGCATCGAGGCCCTCCAGCTCTGGGTCGCGCAGCCATTCGGCCAGCTTCTCGAGGCTGGGCACCTCAAACAGGCTGATGAGCCACTGGTTCAGCACCAGCTTTTGGTCGAAACGGAGTGGCCGCGCTTCGAAGAGCTGCGGACCGGCGGTGCGTGAGCGTCTAGGCATTCATGACTCCTGGGACGTTCGACGAATGGGTTGGAGCGCGACGGGTTTGGAACACGGAGACGCGAAGCGACGCGAAGCGCACGAAGCACGAAGACCACGAAAAAGGTCGTGCGTGCGGCGCAGCCTTTCTCGACCTTCGCGCTGCGTGTCCTCTATCGTTGTTAGCGTCTTCGTATGCCAACTCCCCCTCACAAATGCGGCCCGTATAGCGCAGATGCGGTTGGCGTATGCACTTTGCGTTCCTTGCCCAAGGGCACCTCTCCGAAATTGGCCAACAGGCACACGCGAAAGTTGCCATTACGCAGGTACAAGAGACACTGCTCCTGATCCTCAGGCCGGATCGCTCTGGCAGCCTTGATCTCCAGGAGTAATGTGGCCGTGTCATCCCAAACCACGAAATCCACCCGCCGACGCGTGATCTCGACACCATCGAAGGCAATCGGTATCTCCGCTTCACGGATGAACTCCAGGCCGCGCTTGGCGAGCGCCAATTCGAGTGCGCGCTGGTAATCGACCTCCATGCAGTGCGGTCCGAGCTGGCGCTGAACCTCAATGCACGCGCCCCAGACAATGTACGACAATCGCTCAAAAGTGTGTCCCATGAATGTATCTCATCGTGCGCAGTAGGCCGGGACACGAAGCGCCTGAGCCACGGATACGCGCGGGCATGCGATGGCCGCGCAGCACCTCGACCGCGTCGAGATCCTTCGCGCGCTTCGCGCTTCGCGATTCGTTCCGCTTCGCGCATTCGTGTTCCGAACCCTTTGTGTTCGACGCGACCCACCCTCAAACGTCCTGCACGTCGAACATCAACCGCATGAACTCTTCCTCGATCAGGCGCACCTTCCACGTCTCATCGGGCCGGCGCAGGTTCTCCAGGTGGTTGTCGCCGTTGACGTAGATCAGGTCGAACTCCATGTCGCGGGTGCGGATGTCCAGCCTGGCGAAGAACGCCTCCAAGTCCGCGTTAGGCTTCTCCTCCATATTGCGCCAGATCACCAGCACGCGCTCACCCTGCGGATTGAGCCCCTGCACGACGCGGTAGCCCTGGATGGCGTCCAAATGGCGCACGCGCAGCCCTAACAGGTAGTTGAACGTCTCGACCAGGTCCACCGCCACGGGCCGGGTCTCACCGACCGTGCCGGTAGCGACTTCCAGAGTGTAGCCGAAGGGATTGCGGAAGACCTCCACGTTGAGCAGGCTCGCGCGGCTCTCGGCGTCCAGCATGTAGCGGAGGGTATAATCCTCGCGGAACGCGTCGCCGGCAGCCAGGGCAAGCTGCGCACCCTCCGGCCGGCGGAGGGCCAGGTTATTGAGCGTGTCCTCGTACGATTCCAGGCGCAAGTATTTGAACAGGTGGCTGGAACCTTCACGCGAGACGGGCTTGCCGTCCCGCCAGTCCGTGGAGTAGATGACCTTCTGGATACGTGGCTTGAGGACGGTATCGAAGTAGTCGCCCATCTCCATTAGGATGTATCGACGCCTACCTTCGCCATGTGGTGGCATTGCGAACGCCGCATGTCCTGTAGAACCCGAACCACCGAAATAGTCTAGGACGTAGTCTCCGGGCTGCGTACACCACGAGATCACTCTTTGCAGAAGAGGCAGGGACTTTTCATGCGCAAACTCCGTTACGCTACCTGAAGCAGGTATGTCCAGCCAATTGTCGCTAACCAGACGGAAGTTCTGAGGTGGCACGTAGTATTGAACGACACCTTCTTCACTGATGTGAACGAAGTCGAGATCGACTCCACTCTGGATATTTTCGGCATACCATTCATCCAAACTCTTGACTGCCGATTCATGTTGTTTGTAGTACTCGTAGTTTAGAATTGCACGTTTCGCCCGACCTTCTTCCCAACGCCATTGGCCGGTTTTGGGAGTCTGTCCAAACAACTCATACCGCATAGTGTGGCGATCTGTCCCTCTCCAAAAAGTGTCCCACTTCCCTGGCTTCTCGTCATCCAGCGCCTGCCGCAAGTGTGCTACGCGCACGCCAGAACGCTTGGTATAGAAGTGAACAACGTCGTGTCCCAGCGACAAGCGGTCGATGTCCTTGAACTGCGCCTGAACGTTCTTGATACCTCGTCTAACCATGGCGGAGTTCTTGCGTTCCGCAAAATACTCATCGAAAAGCACACGGAGACGAGCCATCTCCTCATCACCGATCTGCACAGAGAACAGTCCATCAGGTGAAAGGAGCCTCTGAGCTATCAAAGCCCGATCCAGCATCATACACATCCAACTGGAATGCGGATAGCTGTCCTTATAGGGGAAGTCGTCTTTGCCTGTGTTATACGGCGGATCGATGTAAATGCACTTTACCTGCTCCCGATAGCGCTCCATGAGTAATTGTAGCGCCTGGAAATTCTCACTGTGCACGAGCAGGCCGTCCGTCTGCCCGTCCAGGTCGTCGAAGCTGGCCACCAGCCGGTCGCGAAACCCTGCATCGAAGAACTGCGTGTCCAGCACCAGGAACGGGTTGGCGCGCAGGAACTCGACCGTCAACGGCATAGTGTAGGGCGGTATGACGGTGCTCTCGGCAATCTCGTCGATGGCAAAGAGCCGCACCCACTCGGCGCGCTGCGCATCGTTGGCCGCGATCTCGCGATACAACTCCTCCGGCACTCGGTCCAGCGTCACGCAGTAGTTGGTCTCGACCACGAACTTCTTCTTCAGCCACAGCCGTCGCTGGAAGTCCTCGATCTGCGCCAGAAAGTCGATGATCTTGTGGCCGACCTGTCGCAGCGCGCGCACCTGGCCCAGGTACGCCTCGACTCGCATTGCCCCTTCGTTCTCGATGTCGTCCAGCCGTACGACCTCGTTCTTGATGTAGAAGTCCAGCTCGCGGCGCAGGAAGGTCCGCAGGTCCTTGTGGATGAAGTAGTCGAAGGTGTTGCGCGCCGTGTAGTCGGCCAGTTGCTTGTCCAGCAGGGTGCGCCGCGGGTTGGCCTCGGTGGGCATTGCCCTGCCCAGCTCACCGCGCCACGCTGTCGGCACGGTCGCCAGAATCGCCGCGGCGGCCTGCGCATTCAGGTCGGCCTGTTTGCGCCGCTCAGGGTCGGCCCGGTACTCGAACCGAATCACGAGCTCGGCCGCATCCTGTGCGGAGCCTGCAGCCGGAGTCGAAGGCTCCAACCCCGCCAGCATGAAACGCCGGTCCTTCCCCTCCGCCGCCTTCACGTTGTCGCGGTCGGCCTCGGCCTCGAGCAGCTTGAAGTGCACGCGGCGCCCCGGCGGAAGCCGAAAGGCATAGTCGCGGAAGGTCTCGGAGGTCTTGATGTAGTACTGATCCGCGTTGGCCCAGTGGAGCTTGACCTCTTCGCCCTCGTAGGGGATGGCGTAGACCCCTTCCTTGTAGCGCCGTGCGGAGATGAAGTCGCCCTCGTCGTAGTAGCGGCGGAAGAAGTCATAGAGCCGCGAGTAGACCTCGTCCTCCAGCGCGGCCGGATCGCCGCCGTATGCGGCCAGTTGCTCGCGCAACTGCTGCACCTTCGGCACGCCGTTCGGGTCGACGCCCAAATCCTGCGCGCGCTGCTCGACCTGGCGCAGCTCGGCCTGCAGCTCGCTCCGCCGCGCATCGCCCTGGCCGGCCAGCGCAGTCCGCACCTGCGGCAGCAGCTCCTGGCTCAAGAAGCGGGTAATCTCGTCCCGCCGCAGATTCATGATCCGGTAGATGCCGAAATCCAGGTCGGCCCGGTCGAGCTGGAAGAGCTCGGCCAGGAGAGACTGAAGTCGTTCGAACTTGGTGGGCATAAAGCTCCTTGGAACTTAGTGAAACTTTTGCGGCAGAAAGACGGGCAGAAACCCTCTTGCGTCGGATTCGAGCAGCACACAGGCAACCAGCTGCAGGAAACGTCGGGCCGTCTTCATGGTGTTTCCTGTTGGCTGGCATGCTCCGTCATCGACCTGATGATTTCGGAACAGGAGGCGGCCCAACATTCGTTAGTGCTGCTTGAGGGTTCTGCTTGAGCATCTTGAGCGTCTGCTTTGCCTCGTGAATGAACTGGCGCGCCTCACCCAACTCAGCGTCCGAGAGGGATTTGGCCTCCAGGAGTCCCTTGCTTCCCTTCTCGAGGACACCCAACTGAATAGGACCGTTGACTCCTCCTGGGTTAACCTGCACTGCATGATCGAGAGTCCAGGTAACTGCATTGATCGCATCACGAACTGTGGGTAACCCATCGCTCCAAAACACATCGCGAACGAATGCAAGGAAGGGATCGGTGATAGGTTGGGCGCATCCCATCGAGCAATACCACAAACGCTCCGTCTTCATTTCGGGCTGGAAGTCATCGACGCTAAACTCGCAGAGGTGGAAGACCTGCTCGCACGGGAACGCAACAAGGGCGCCGTACTGCCCCTTGGGTGCATTAGTCTCGGCGAAGTCATTGATGCCTTGCCGGCACAGATGTTTTGCTGCCTCAATAGCCGATCTCAGATTGCCTTTCTCGTCCCTTGAGAACCCCTTAGTATCCCATGTTTTCTTCACGACAGCACTGAACCGTTGACCGAGTCCGATCTGACCAGTTCCCGCGAGCAGCACGTGGCTTCCGATAACCTCAAGTTTCTGATAAGGCTGCTCCATTGTGCGCAGTTGCCCATTGCCAAAAGTGGCTGAGCTATCAGAACCGATTACGACACCGTCCCGACATAGAACTCCGACGATCGATGTCATGGTCTAGCCCTCGAAGACACTGTTAACACGCATCTCGGGATAAGCGCGGTAGATCGCACTCACGAGTTGAGCGAAACTAAGGCTGCGGACGTATTGGGAAGCCTGCGCAACATATTCACGAATCCACTCGGGTAGCTCCGCCAACAGGGTGTCTGCGGCCTGCTGCCCGTTGACGGTCAAGCGGTAATCCGTCCAGGTGCGTTCCGGCGCGAGTTCGACGAGGCCCTCTTGGGCCAGTTGTTCAAGAACCTCATACACGCCTTTGTCGAAAGGGCCGTAGTTGTAGGGGATGAATGCGAAAAAGGGCCCTCCCAGCTCCGCGGTGATATTGCGGTCAAGCAGGAACAGCAGCTTCTGCACCTGGACCGGACTATGCAGCGAGCCTGCACCGGGAGCCAAGCTCACCAACACCATCTCGCGTTTGTTCATGGCGTAATACCTCTTTGAAGCTCTTGCACGGGGCCCTCCTTTACTGGACATCCCATCGAATGGTGAACAGTGGCTCGACCGTGGCTTTCTGCGCCATGCGCCGCTCCAACGCCGAGATCAAGCCATCCCGTTTCGCCATGACTTCGTCTTCGACCTCGAAGATATGTTGGCGCTGACGTCGTTTGGCACGTTCAAGACCGGCGATTCTCTCCTGAACTGCGTGCTGCTCTTCGAGAGTGGAAGCCTGCCGGGACTGACGGTTGAGCACCTTGATCTGCTGCTTGGTGTCTCGCAACTCGCGCTCCGCAGCCAGTACCATGTCGTCGGCCCACTTCTCCAGTTGCTCCCGAGCCTCCTGGAAGTACCGGTTGTTCTGCTCCAACGACCGGCTGATCGTGGCCTTGACGTGGCGCTCGGCCTCGGCACCCAGCCGCGTGGCAGCCACCTTTGGCAGGACCACAGGGCCTTCCGTCCGGCCGGCGCAGTTGAAGAGCTTCTCGCATGTCTCGTGGTCCAGCGAGGCGCCCTGCTCATCCATGCCGGAGAAGAGCAGGTACTCCTCTCGCTCGAAGGAATCGATGGCAAGCCGCTGCAGGCACAGCCAGCCTGCCCGGCCACGCAGCGCCTCCACCATAGCGATGCGCGCGGCGTGGCCGGTGAGGTCGAAGGCGACACTCGCCACGGGCGTCGGCAGCGCTTTAGCCGTCTCCAGCACGTGCTCACCCAGCGGGTGCGAAAGACGGTAGAGGAACTCGCTGTCGGCAGGGAAGCGATCTTGCTTGATGCTGCCACCGGCCTTGGTTATCAGGTGATAACGGCCGGCCGGACAGCCCGACACGCCCGGCGGCAACAGATCGAAAGTCAGCCCGGCGTCATCGAAGGCGGCACGGCCATCCAACACAAAGCGGGTCGTCGTCCAGAACATGCGGCCTGTCCGGTCGAGCTGCTCACGCGTACCGGCGAGATTGGCGCGCAGACGCTCGTGCACGTCTTCGTCGAAATTCTCCAGCAGAATGCGTCGCGTATCCCGGATGCGCGTTTGGATGGTGGCATCCAGCTCGGAGCGAAGCGCCATGAACGCAGCCTCGATCTCCTCGGGCGTGCGACACCGCTGATAGATATCCAGCACGCGGCGCTCGAAGTCCACACCTGATTCAATGCTCCCCAGAACATCGTCGGAAGCACCAAAGACACCATCGAACAGCCGGAACTTCTCGTTGAGCAACTCATACACCCGCTGATCCGCAGCGTTGCGTTCATTCAAGAAGTTGATGACGACGACGTCGTGTTGCTGGCCGTAGCGATGGCAGCGGCCGATTCGCTGCTCGATGCGTTGCGGGTTCCACGGCAGGTCGAAATTGATGACCAACGAACAGAACTGCAGGTTGATGCCCTCGGCCGCCGCTTCGGTGGCGATCATGATATGCGCCTGATCGCGGAAGTGCTCGATAATGGAGGTCCGCACATTGACCTGCCGGGAGCCGGCCGTCCGGCCCAGGTTGCGGTTGGCTTCGACCCAACGATCATAGATGCGCGTCGTTTCCGGATCGCTGTTGGTGCCGTTGAACAGGACGGTCTTGCCGGCGTAACCGTTAGCGTCGAGAAAGTCCCTAAGGTATCTCTGGGTCCGCCGCGATTCCGTGAAGATGACTGCCTTGGGTGCAGCGCCGATCTCGGCCATCTTGCCGAAACCGATCTGCAATGCGGTGAGCAGTGCGCGCACCTTGGTATCCACCCCGATGCTGCGCGCCCAGCGAATGTAGTCGTTCAGCTCCTGAATTTCCGCAGCCAGCTTGCGTTTGTCCAGTTGCGAGGTCTGGACTTGCCCGTGAGCTTCGACCCCTGATTGACTGCCTGCCTCATCCTGCTCCTCACCGCCAGGCTCACCCAGCGCGGCTGCTGTCTCACCCAGTATCTCATCCAGCAATCCGTCCGCCATCTCCTCCTCTGAAAGGAGTGCCTCCGCCAGCGGCAGTTGTCCCGTGTGGTAGTTGTCATCGACCAGTGCAACCAGACGATCCCGCATCGCTTCGAGCGTTCCGGCCACGGCCTGTGAGGAAGACGCCAGCAGCTTGCGCACGATCAGCACCATCAGATGACGCTGGCCCTGGGGCAAAGCGTAGGTGTCATCCCGCTGCAGAAAGCCGGATACAGCCTCGTATAGCTTTTGCTCGTTCTCCGTGGGTTGGAATGGTCGGGTGATCAGATGGCGCTCGGTGTACCGTACATACTCCACTACCTGCCGGCGGAGCGTTCGGGTGGAGAACAACCGAAGCCGCTCCCGCAGCCCAGCCAGATTCGCGCCTGCATTCATAAACTGCGTGCGGAACGAAGGCAAGTCACCGAAGAGACGCTCGTCGATCAACGTCGAGAGGCCATATAGCTCGGTGAGCGAGTTTTGCAAAGGCGTCGCCGTGAGGAGCAGCTTCCGCCGCTCGCCGATGGCCCACCGGATCCGCTGGCCCATCACGTTACTCTGGCGGTAAGCATTCCGTAGTTTATGGGCTTCATCCAGCACAACCAGGTCCCATGGGATGGCGTGCAGTTCCTCGGCATAACGGCTGGAGAAGTTGATAGAGGTGATAACTACGGCCGGGGCATCGAAGGGTTGCGTGATGCCTGCCTCCCGGCGTTCCCGGTAGGATTTCTCATCCATGACCAGGCAAGGCACATGAAACTTCTCGGTCAATTCCAGCGCCCACTGTTTGCGGATCGAGGCCGGGACGATTACGAGCAGCTTGCGGCGTCGCTCAGCCCAGTGCTCACACAACACAATACCCGCTTCGATTGTCTTCCCAAGGCCCACCTCGTCGGCCAGCAGCGCGCCGCTGGACAGTGGCGACCGCATAGCGAACAGTGCAGCCTCCACCTGATGAGGATTCAGGTCAACAGAAGCATCAAACAGCGAGCGCGACAATCGCTCGACCCCTGCGCCGCCCTGGCGCGTGAGCTCGAAGGCGAAATACCTGGCATGGTATGGAGTCGTCATGATGGACCACGCAACCGACCGATGAGCACAGAATGTCCGTGAATGACGTATCGTGGAACGATTCTGAGCCGGAGTTTAGCACAAGCTTTCTGGAACGGCAATCGGGTGCGGCTGCGCCGCCGAGGATTCCCAGAAGGCCGCTGACGTACGGTCGTGTGCCAGTCGATGCGCCGGCTGAGCTGAGGGACCGACGAAGTCATCCGGCTACCGTGACTGCTTGAAGTATACAACCCGACCGATATCGCCCAGCATCCGGGACAGGGAGGGACTAGGGGTACCGGCCGACAGCACCTGACCTGCCAGCCGCTCGGCGCAGGCAAACAGGGCGGCGACCGGGAGATCGAGTGCCGGGTCGTCCTCAGCCTTGGCTGTCTCCACTCGGCGATCGAACTCCTGTAGTGCATAACGACGACCTTGCCACTCAGTGGCCGCCTGCTGGAAGTGCGCGAAGCGGCTGGATCGCATGCGTGATAGCACCGCATCAACGCAAGCATCGCTGGCGACGAGGGCTGCCACTGCCAGGATCGAATCCTTCGCGTCTGAGCTATCCCGGTCTTCATCCTCGAGACTCGACAGGAGTACCTCCTCGACAAGTGTGCGGTCCGATATCCGGGACAGCCAGAAGAAGAGGGTCGGCGTGCGCCGAAGGCTGCTGCGGAGCAGCAAGTCGGCCCTCGGAGGCGTCAGGTCAATACGGTCGCGCTCGATCAGGCACCAAAGCAGATCCATCCCATCCAGCAGCGCCGACGAATACCGGCTTCTGCGTGCCACCGTGACATCCAACAACGCTGTAGCCGACTCGGGACTGAACAGAGCCCGGGCAGTCGCGTTGAAGTGCTCCACCAGCGCTTCGTAATCCGCACGCACAGCCCTGCCCGAGTCCCTGACGAACAGATCCCCTGCGGAAAACAGTATTGGGCCACCATCGGCCGGTGCGCCTTCACGGCAAAAGATCAAGGGATAGGGTTGCGCTTTGTAGACGAAGAGCATCAATTGGCCGGACGCATTGGGTGCGCGTGCTATGCGACGGATATCAATGCCCCCAGGGCCCACGTACTCGTTGATGATTCCCTGTACAGCGGCGGAGGTCAGATCGGATGCGCAGAGGGGTGAGCCAGGCTCCAGAACTGGCATCTGTACGATTCCTCCGCCGCTATTCGCCATGGCCACCGCCTCGCGCACGCCAGACAGGAACTCAGCGGACTGCGAATGTGCGGGATCGAAGGTTGGTGTGTTGTTGGTTGCAGGCATGATCGATCACTCGCGAGTAGGAGAATCTGCCGGTCAAAAGTAATCGTTGTCGGCCTGGGTCGCCGCGCGGACTACCGGCTTCACTTCAACCTCGTCGCCATTTGGAGAGAAGCGGTATATCTTGTCCGCATATTGGTCAAAAGCCGAGATATCATGGTGGCTAATCATAATGACCTGGAACTGCAACGCCCTGCCGGCATCGCGAACTACACGGACTAAGCGCGGGACCAAATCCGGACGTATCCAGCAGTCTTGCTCATCGAGCACCAGGAACCGACGATGGAGATTCTCATCAAGCGTCGTAAGAGCGAACATGCGCAGGCCCAGAGAGAGCACATTGGCAACCGATCCTCCCTGGCCTTTCATGATGTTTTCAGCGTGGCTATCCCGTTCGATCCAAAACTCGACGCTAACCGACGATCTCTTCCAGTCGGCCTCAGCCCTGAGCTGGATAGGTTGTTCGAGGACTTCCTGCAGAGCAATGGTCAGATTCTTCTGTATCAAATCCAACATTCCCTGGAATAGCATCTGGCTCAGCTGCTGCAGAGCCAATGTGACCTGACCAGAAATCTGTAGATAGCGAGTCTCCCGGTCGAAGTCTGCCTGTTTGGCCTCGCGATCGGCCAGCAATCCAGCACACACACCAGCAAGTCTATCGGCGGTTCGCCGGGCTGCGGCTGGTGAGGACACAATGGACTGCACAGAGCTACTCGGATCTGTCATCTTGATGCCCTTCTTGCGCTTCCTGGGAGAATGCCAGGGTGCCCGGTCCTCTATCCGGCCGAGCGGTATGTCTTGTCGATCTCCGCCAGCTGGGACTCGATCTGATCGAGGTTATTCTGATAGGTGCTCCGAGCCTCTTCATTGCTGCGCTTCATCTCCTCAAGCTTAGCCTTGAGTTCCTCCAGGTTATCGGTCCCGTACTCTTTCCTGGCCCTGGCTTGTAGCTGTGCCAGCTCATTCTGAGCATGCTGAAGATTTGTTTGCGCCTCGATCTTCTTCTCATTCAAGCGGTCATAGCGCTCCTTGAGTTGGTCAATCGTCTGGGCGCTCGGGCTCGTAAATTGAGTTTCCATGCCTGGTTACCTCCATTGCTAATCTTCTGATTTCGTTTGCGACAATCTCATCGAACTGCCCCAAGTTCTTCTCGAGGAAGTCCATGAGACCAGCTGCGGTATCGGTCTTGCGAGCCAGCATGTCGGCAAGACCTGATACGAAGGTAGAAGTGGCGTCAGTGGCGCTACCCAACAGGGCCGGGTCCTGAAGCACTGCCTCGTAGAAAACCTCATCAAAAGATCTGTGCGGGACCTCGACACAGCACGCGATCCAGCCATGCACATCGATGTCAACCCGTAGAACAGATGGAATGTGTTGTCGCGTCGCATCACTCCTCTGACGCCGCGCAATGTTGCCGGGTGTAATCCAGCATGTAGACCCCGTTCTGTAATCTGCAAGCCTGCGATGAATGTGACCGTTCACTAAGAGGTCGAGACCGGGGATCTGACGCGGGTAGATGTGCCCCTGTTCTTCGTAACCAGGAACCCTGATGTCGTGGTGTGTCACCCAAACAACAAGCGGAGCGTCATCATGTAAGGTACCACGATTAAAGTGGTCTGGCAGCGGTCTACCCCAAGATGTGCCGCCGACAATGACGGGCCGGCCGTTGATTGTACCTTGCCACGGATCATTATCGAGCAGCCGGTACTTGCCTGCCTTTACCAACACATCGAGTGAGTCATCTTCACCCAGCTGGTTTTCCCGCACATCGTGGTTGCCATAGATGCCCAGCACACCTCGGTGGAAAAGTATCATCAGTTCACCAAGCAACCAGTTGGCGTTGTCGCGCGGTACGTGGAACAGGTCACCGAGAATAACGGGAACGAGTTGGGCCTCAAGAGCGTACCTGAGGCACCAACTGAGCTTCTCCAGCACGACGTGCGGGTAATCATCTTTCCTGAAACCGGGCGTACGGCTTTCCAGGTGAGGATCTCCGATCAGTAGAAGGCCCTTGTAGTCCTCGCGATATCTACTCATCGGAGGCGCCTCCAGCCGACGACTGCGGAACCGCGATGATTCGTTCTACGGCGAAATCCGCACCGCAGGTAGGGCATACTGGGTTTGCGTCAATCCATTCGCGGATGGCTAACTCGGCGTCGCTCACTCGGTCGGCAGCCAGGCACAGATTCTTCTCTGAATTGAAGAGTTTGGCCAAGGCTCTATCGATCTCTGCCAGAAGGTTCTCGAGCGGTTGCAGATCGGCTGGCGCGGGGAGAGCTGGCAGCGAGGTCAATGTGGCCGCCACCCGTTCCCGGGTGTTTCGTATCATGCCTGACTGTTCCATGCTTCTGACGAGTTGGGCAAGCGTTAAGGCATCCTGTAACTGAGGAGGTGCGGAGCATGCTTGCAGGGTAGCGAGCGACTCATCGCTCCAGGCGGTCTGTAAAATCAGGCGCCGATAATCATCAAGCATATCAGCCAATTGCTTCACATCGAAGACCTGAGGCGGAGCTGATAGTTTCTTTACACAGTCAGCCTTGGTCCGACTGACTTCTGTTTGACGGGCGCAGCGTTCCATTTCCTTGCATATGAATTCGAGCTCATCTGTCACCAGAAGCGCTGGCGCCGTTGCAACAGGGTCAAGGACAGAGGTCAGGGAGCGTAAATGGCTCGCCCGATAGCGCGCGTGGCCCAGGGACTGCACAATGATCTCAAGCGGTTCAACGTCGGCCTGCACTGGCATCGGGACCAGACTATCCAGAGCACAGACCACAGAGTGCGTGTGAGTGACCCGAGCCTGCATCGGGTCGAGGGTTCGCACAATGACTTCCAGCGGTCCGATATCTGCGAGCACCGGTGTCGGCTTCAGGCTCTCCAAGACCGAGGACCGAGAGTGGACCTCGACTAACCGATCCTGCACCTCGCTGAGGGTCCAGACAGCAACCTCGAGCGGTACGACATCCGCCAGTTCTGGCGCGGCCGTTAAGCTTTCCAGGACGCAAGTCAGAGAGTGTACACGATCCACGCGACCCTGCGTCCGCGAGAGAGCTGTTATAGTATCCTCAAGTGATGCGGCATCTGACAGCGCCGGAGGCGGGTGTAACTGCCGCAATACCTCCATGCTATCGCCACCATAATGATGGTTAGTCAGCCATCTACCTAGAGACATTATCAGTTCAGCCAGTGAGGTTGGATCCTGAAGCCTTGGAGGGGCCGTGAGCTGTCCCACGACGGTGGCCTCGCGTTCCCACGAGACCGCCTCTGTAACCGCATTGCCAAGTTGTGCGATAGCACTCCCGAGGCTGTCAATTTCGGTGCCAGCCACTGCCAGGGCGGCATGGTCGGCATCCAACTCATCCAGGGCAGCCTGAATACCCTGCACTGCGCGCAAAGGGCCAAGGCGGCGATCCAGGGCTTTGATCTCATTATCGAGATCCTGGCTGCGTTGCCTAGACTTGCCGACATTGGACCGGTGCAAATTCTGCATCTGGAGAAGCGTCTCAGCATCCGATGATGATGCGAAGAACTTGGCTGCCCGGCTGCCCGGCTCGTCAAGCAGAAAGATCGGTCGCTTTTGCTCAGCGAAATGCACATCGAAGGAATCACTGCCATCCGGAGGGTTCACTTGGGGCAGACGCAGGAACCTATGGAGGTCGTCGGGGACGCTGCGATTCAGACGATGGATCTCCTGGCCATCAATCTTGTAACTGACAGTTGATCCATTGCGGCGCCATTCGACCACATGTCCATCCTCCGTCTCTACCGTGACAGTGCAGTCTCGCTCGCCATGCCGGACCATGTAGTCACCGACAGTGTTATAGCAAAGTATTTGAAGAGCAGCCACCACTGCGGACTTGCCACAGTTGTTGTCTCCCGCAAGAACTGTGAGGCCATGAGCTGGTTCGATGACCGTATGCCGGTGTGACATGAAGTTGTCGAGGATGATTTTCCGGATCACGCTTTGATCCTCCGGCTTCTGTGATGCCACGAAGAATGCTGGCACGATCGGCCCGCAGACGGACAGATACCAGGCAACAGAAGAGCCGCCCATGGTCGGTGGTGCAGGTGCACCTTATGCTTGGGCGGCTCAGCATTCTAGACAGGAGTCCGTCAGAGCGCCCCTGCTCTGGCTTCGCCCGGGACTGTCAGCGCTCGACGGAAGCGCGGAGTGTCCGGGGGCTTGATCGCGCAGACTGTAGCACAAGTCCTGGGGAATTGCAACTGTACATGACGAGACATGCACAAGTTGCATGGATCACAGCACGCATGTTCGCATCGATCGCTAGAAGCAAGTCACCCTCACTAGCTGCGCCTCTGGCGAGGGGTAGCGAGGAATTGGGTGCGATGCCGGGTTATCTGTAAAAGTTTACAGATAACCCGGTCAGCGCAACGGACTTATCTGGAATTTCTTCCAGATGTCAGTCAAGCGGGCCGGCGGGCACGAAGTTCGCCGACAGCACCAGAGGGTCTCTCAGACTGCGGGGCAGACCTTCACGAGCGTGAGCTCATTGCCACCGTCCGGCAGGCGCCGGTACGTCATGCTATCCGTCAGACGCCGCATCAGGAGCATGCCGAGGCCGCCCACTCGCTCCCAAGGCGAATCCGCCAGCACGAGCACGGCGATGTCACGCGTCACCGCAAATTCCTGCAGCCCGCCGGCGAGGTCGGTCATGTCGGCCAGGTCCGACTGGTCGGCCCGGCCGAGCGTCCGGCCCAACGTGTCCACGATACCCCTTTCGTGTCCTGTCTTCGGACCTGCTACCTACCAGCCATGTGTTGCAGGGCGTAGCAACCGTAGCAACCGTAGCAACTACGCCTATTTAATCCCTGTCTGTATATTCTCTCCCCTGGAAAAGGGCTCGCGATAGGTTAGGGTTAAAATAGGCCAAGTTGCTACGGTTGCTACGCCGGCGCCCCAATAACGCCCGTTTTGCCTGTAAATCAGCCCCCGATCAGCCCCCGTCGGCGTAGCAACTTGCGCGCAAGTTGCTACGCCGACGGATCCAACAATCCGACGCCCAGCCACCACGTGAGGCCTGCGACCCGCTTTTTCTCGAATCCCATCCGCCGCCAATCCTCTGCGACCCGGGTAGAGCTCGCACAACGACGGCAAGATCGACATCGAGACCGACGGCGATACACGGAACTGATTAACCGACTGGGCGGCCTGCCTGAGGCGCCGAACTGGGGTTCGGCGGTCCCGAGATTCGCTACAGCGTTGAGGCGTGGATTGTGGAGATCGGGGCGGACACGCAGGTCCGCCCGGACGGGCGCGTTACGAGCTGGGGTGGCGGGTCACACCAGCTCGTCCCAGGTCTCGAAGACGGCGGCGACGTTTTCGGCGGAGACGCCGATGCCCCATTCGCATTGGGCGATGACGCCGCCGGCCGGGTCGCCGAGGGCGGCGTGGACGCGGCGCACCGCGGCGCGCACGTCGGCGACCGTGCCGAAGGGCAGGATGTGCTGGCGGTCGATCTCGCCCCAGAAGGTGATCTGACCCCGGTGGCGCCGCCCCAGCTCTTCGATGTCCATGCAGAAGAGCTGCGAATTGACGGCGTTGACCCCGATCTCGATGAGGTCGGGGTAGATCTCCATGATGTGGCCGTCGGAGTGGAAGAAGACGAACTTGCCCGCGGCATGCGCGAGACGGCAGTAGTCGGCATAGAGCGGCTTGTAGAACGCGCGCCAGAGCCGGGGCGAGATGAGGAGGCCGCGCTGCGTGCCCCAGTCGTCGCCCAGGCCGATGGCATCCACATCGGTCGCCACCCACATCTCGATGTTGCGCAGGTTGAACTCGTGGACCATGTCGCGCAGCCGGTAGACCTCCGGCACGCCCCAGGCCAGGTCCATCATCAGGTTTTCCGTCCCGCGCAGGAACTGCATTCGCTCCCAGGGGTTCGCGCCGCCGCCGCTGACGAACTTGTCGCTCGCGGCATAGCCGGCATTGACCCGGCTCAGGTCCGCGCCGTCCAGGATCTCGAAGGGGGGCCGCCAGTGGTCCAGCGCGGACCAATCGGCCAGGGGCGGATGCTTCACCTCGCCCACCACGCCCGGCTCTGCCACCGACCAGCCGCAGCCCCAGTCATCGACGTAGTCACCGACGACGGCCGGCGTGCCGCGCGCGCGGCCGCTGCGACCATAGGTCGCCTCGACGCCGCCGAAGTCGCTCGGGAAGCGCTGGAACATGGCGTCGAGTTCGTCGCGGCGGAACATGGAGATGCCGGGCAGGTGCCACAGGTCGCGCGGCGGCCGGTCGGGATGGGAGAAGGTCAGGGCGCGGCGAACACGTTCACGGCTGTTCATAGACGCGGCTCACCTCGCTCAACCCTTGATGCCCGTCAGGGCGATACCCTGGACAAACTGCTTCTGCGTGAAGAAGAACAGGATGATGACTGGCAGGATCATCATCGTGGACGCGGCCATGAGCAGGCCCCAGGACGTGCTGCGGGATTGCTGGAACACGGTCAGGCCGAGCGACAGGGTGTACTTGTGGGTGTCGTTCAGGAAGATCAGCGGCCCGGTGAAGTCGTTCCAGGCGCCCATGAACGTGAAGATCGAGACCGTCGCGAGCACCGGCTTGGTGAGGGGCATGAGAATCCGCCACCAGATGCCCAGGTAGCTGCAACCGTCCATCAGCGCGGCTTCGTCCAACTCATAGGGCAGGCTCATGTAATACTGCCGCAACAGGAAGATATAGAAGCTGCTGCCGAACAGCGCCGGGATCATCAGCGGCCGGAAGGTGTTGATCCACTTCAGTTCGGCGAATAGGATGTAGACAGGGATCAGCGTGACCATCCAGGGCACCATCATCGTACCGAGCATGACCATGAAGACGATATTCCGACCCGGCGCGCGGAGCCGCGCGAAGGCGTAACCCGCCAGCGAGCACGTGATAATCGTGCCGAACAAGTGCGCGCTGCAGATGATCAGGGTGTTGAGCAGGTATTGCAGGAACGGCGCGTAATCAAAGACATCCGTATAGTTGCGCCAGATCACCGGATTGGGGATCCAGATCGGCGGGTAGACGAAAATCTGGCGTTCGGCCTTCAACGAGGTTGAGACCTGAAAGACGAACGGCAGGAAGAAAATTGCGCCCAAGCCGATGAGCACGAGGTAGATAACGGTGCGGCCAGTCAACTTACGGAAGCGGTGGATGTTCATGTGGGGCTCGTGGTGAGTCTGCGAGCCCAAAGCCACCTGGCTGGATGATGACGACATAGCGGCTATCTCCCCTCCACCTCGTAGTAGACCCAGATGGGCGCCAGGACGAACTGCACGATCGTCACCAACAGGACAATCAGGAACAGAATCAGCGCCATCGCGGATGCATAGCCCATCTTGAAGAAGACGAAGGCCTGCCGGAACATGTAGAGCAGGTAGACAAGGGTGGCGTTTTGCGGACCCCCCATGCCGCTGGTCATCACGAAGACGGTGCTGAAAACCTGGAAGGTGCTGATGATGCCCATTGTCAGCGTAAAGAAAATGGTCGGCGTCATCATAGGCAGGGTCACGTGGATAAAACGCTGGAAGCTGTTGGCGCCGTCGATGTGCGCGGCCTCGAGCAGTGAATCCGGGACGCCCTGCAGGCCTGCCAGGTAGATCAACATCGTGCTGCCCGAGCCCCATAGCATCATGAGGACGAGGGCCGGCTTCGCCCAGATCTCCGACGCCAGCCAGGTAGGCGGCCTGAGGCCGATGGTCTTAATCATGCCGTTAACCAGGCCATACTGCGGTTGGAGCAGCCACATCCAGAGCACCGCCGAGGCCACGAACGGCACGATCGACGGGATGTAGAAGACCGTGCGAAACAACGGCAGGGCCTTCACCTTCTGGTTGAGCAGCAGCGCCAGACCGAACGAGATGATCATCGTCAGCGGGACGACCAGGACCACGAAGTAGAGCGTATTCGACATCGACTTGTAAAACAGCGGATCGGCGAAAAGTTCCGTGAAGTTCCTCAGGCCGATGAACTCCGGGGGCGAGACGATGTCGTACCTGGTGAAACTGAGATAGATCGAGGCGAGAATCGGGCCGACGGTGAAGGCGAGAAACCCAATCGCCCAGGGCAAGATAAACAGCCAAAAGGCGCGCGCCTCGCGCGCCCGAATGCCGCGCAATCGTTGCATGGCGGTCTCCCTGATACAGAGGATTGCTGGCCGGTGCATTGCGTGCCACCGGCCAGCGATGGAGTGAATGGAGCGTTAGGCCTTATCGATGGCGGCCCAGGCTTCGTCGGTCGCCTTCTGGACCAGGTCCTTGACCTGCTTCATCGCCTCTTCGGGCGTCAGCTTGTGCCCGAGCGCGGCGCGGAAGGCGTTGTCGATCTCGACCCAGTAGACGAGCGCCGCGACGCCCATCTCAGAGCCGCAGCCGTGCGTCCAGCTCTTCAGGCAGTCCAGGCCCATGGCGTACTCGTCCTGGCGCTGCTGTGGCAGCTTGGAGACGTATTCCTTGACCATGAACTCGGAGGCCGGGATGTAGCACGCCTCGTACGGGATGAACATCGGCTCGCCCGGCACCTGCTCGCGCTCCCACAGCTTGAGCATCTCAGCCTTCTGCGCATCGGCGATGGCCTTCCAGCCATCGGGGCCGCTCTGCCACTTGATGTACTCCCACGCCTGGTCGGGGTTCTTGGCCTCGGGTGCGATGACCAGGGTCCAGCCGCACGACCAGCTGCTCTTGACGCCATTGGGCGGCAGCGGGGACGGGGAGACGGCGAAGTCGAGATCCGGGAAGCGCAGGTAAAGGTTCGCAGCGTCGTCGGTGGTGATCTGCATCGAGACGCGCTCCTGCGCGAACAGGTCCTGCGTCGAGGTGCCGAACCCGCTGTTGAACGCACTGGCAATCTCGAAGTTGCCGAGGTACTTGTCGTAGAAGCTGACGAGCCAGGTCAGGGCCTCGACCCACTTGGGATCGTCGGCCAGGATGGTCCGCTTGTCCTCGCTGATGGCCGGCGCACCGTTCAGGAAACCGTACATCCAGGCCCAGCTATTCCCGACCAGGTACGGGACGAAGCCCATGCGCTCGAAGTCGCCCGAGTCGTTCTTCTTGTTCAGCTTCTCGGTGTAGGCTTCAAGCTCGGCATAGGTCTTGGGCGGCTCCTGGAAGCCCACTTCGTTGAGGTGCTTGCGGTTCCAGTAGAGGTTGCGGGTGTCGGTGTAGAGCGGGATGCCATAGAGGGTCCCAGCCCACGTACTCTCTTCGAACTGGACCGGGAAGAAGTCATCCTTCTTATACCCGTCATTGTTGAAGTATTCGTCCAGCGGCTTGTAGAGCCCTTTGGCAGCGAACTGCATGAAGGTGTGGCGGTTCTGGATCGAGGCATCGGGGCCGGTGCCGGCTGCGGCGGCGGTCATGAACTTCTGGTCGCCCCAGACGGCATCACCGATCTCCGAGAGGTTGATCTTGATCTTGTCCTGAGCCATGTTGTAGCTATTCGCGGCCGAATTCCACGGTTCTGCGGTCCACCACCAGAGGCTGATGGTGGTCGGTTCGGCAGCAGCGGGTGCGGGGGCGGGTGCTTCCTGCCCGGCGCCTTCGGCCGGCTGGCCAGGCTGTGCGGGCTGCGCAGGTGCGGCGCAAGCGGCGAGTGCGCCGGCGGCGCCGAGCGTGCCGGCAGCTTTCAAAAATCGACGGCGGCTGATCCCATGTGCGGTCATGATTTGCTCCTTTGATGAATGGCGACGGATCATAATGACGCCTGTTATTGGGGATGTAGGTTACAGCATAGCACCGATTCCAAGGTTGTGCAAAAGGCAGGCCCGGGGCGGACGTGCCAGCTAAGCTGGCCCAGGTCCGGGGCGGACACGCAGGTCCGCCCGTACGGGGTGGGGGCGCGGGGGCGGACGTGCCAGCGAAGCTGGCCCAGGTCCGGGGCGGACACACAGGTCCGGGGCGGACACGCAGGTCCGGGGCGGACACGCAGGTCCGGGGCGGACACGC
>CAYLZG010000056.1:0-24038 GCA_964387985.1 uncultured Anaerolineales bacterium
CGTTTGTCATCGGCGCCACCTGTGCCTGGTGCCTGTCGTCCGCAGTCATCATGACGTTGCTCTTGCTGCTTACGACAACCCTCCTGACGGGTGCAGACGCCCCGGCCAGGCTCGGCGAGGCAGAAGTTGGACGACAAGCAAGCTGAAGAACCCGTAGATCCCGTCGATCTGCTGGTCAGGTACGTGCCCAGGCACCTGTGGGTGACGCTCGCGGCCGTGCTGGTCATGCTGGTCAGCAGTTGGTTGTTTTTCAACCCCCCCGAACCGGCCCCTGGCGCAGACATCGAGGCGACGGCCACCGCCGAAACGCTTGAGGGCCGCGTTATCGAGGTTCTGTCCGAGGAGGAGGTGCTCGTTGCGGAGCAGCCGCAGCCCGTGCAGCGCGTCCTGGTGGAGATCACCGGCGGCGCTCAGAAGGGCCAGCGTGTCGAGATCCTGCACGGCGAGATGGCCATGCTGACCGAAGGGGCGCGGGTGCGCGCGGGAGATCGTGTGCTCCTCGAACACGAGGCGGGCCCGGACGGCGAGCTCTTCTACATCACCGACTTCGTTCGCTGGCCTGCGCTACTGGGCCTGACGCTGCTGTTCGCCGTAGCCGCTGTGGTAGTGGGACGTTGGGTGGGATTTCGCGCGCTCATCAGCATGGGCCTCAGCGTGCTGGCCCTCGCCGGCTTCATCATCCCCGGCATCGTCTCCGGCAGCGACCCTCTCATGGTATGCATCATCGGATCGCTGCTGTTGATGACGGCCTCTTTGTACCTGGTCTATGGCTGGACGTGGAAGACGCACGTTGCGCTGGCAGGGCTGACGATCAGCCTCGTGGTGACCGGGCTGCTTGCCGCGCTTTTCGCCCGTTGGGGTCACCGTGGGGGGTTCGGTTCCGAGGAGGCCAGCTATCTCGTGCATCTCGGCCAGATGCAGGTCGATCTGCGCGGCGTGCTGCTGGGCGGCATCGTGGTGGGCGCAGTTGGGGTGCTCGATGACGTGGCCGTGAACCAGGCATCCGCGACGTTCGAGCTCAAGCGGGCCAATCCGCGGCTGGAATGGGCCGAGCTCTTCCGGCACAGCATGGTCATCGGCCGCGACCACATCGCTTCGATGACCAACACCCTCCTTTTGGCCTATGCCGGTGCCGCGCTGCCGCTCTTTCTGCTCATGGCGAGCCTCGACATTCCCCTGGCCCAGACCCTCAACCGCGAGTTCCTGGCCGAGGAGGTTGTCCGCACCCTCGTTGGCAGCCTCGGTCTGATCCTGGCCGTGCCGGTGACGAGCCTTCTGGCCGGCCTGGTGACTCGGAGACACGAACTGCCCGCGCCGGCATGATCATCGCCGGCGCAGGCGCCTCCTTTGTCTGGCACTTCACACTTACGGCGCCGCCTTCTCTCACTCGCCGGGTGGTGGCAATTATGAGAAGAAGGCGGGCCGGTGCGAGATGGGTTACTTAGGCAGGTAGCCGTCGGATAGGGTCTTCATGAAGGCCACGATTGCGGCCTCTTCGTCGAGGGTCAGACCGAGGTCGCCAAGCTCATCGGTATTGATGGTGGCGGGATACTCGGGCGCTGGCCACATCTCAGCAGCAACATCGCGCGTGTTGTAGAAGTGGGTGATCTCCTCCAGCGACTTGAAATAGCCGTTGTGGCCGAAGGCCTTCACAAACTCAGGGTAGGGCCGCAGATCGACGTTGCGCAGGGTGGGCACCTTGTGCTTCCCGAGCTCCGGCTCGAAAACGCTGGCCTCGTAGCCCTCCTTCATCAGGAAGCCACCCAAGCCCGGATCGACGAAGGTCGGGTCGGCGCGGTTAGCCGGGTTCTGCGGGTTCGATGGGATGCCCAGGTTGTCGTAGGTGAAGTCGGTGAAGAGCGGCGGCTCTCCGTTGGGGCCGGGTTCGCTGAGGTGGCAGGCGGAGCACATGCCCTTGCCTTCAAAGAGCTCGAGTCCCCAGGCCTCCTGCTCGCTCAGTTCTGCATCGCCAGCCAGGAATGCGTCGTATTTCGAGCTGAACGGGTTAACCTCTTCCGATCTCTCATATGCCGCGATCGAGCGGGCGATGCGCTCGTACGTCAGCTCCAGACCATTCTTGCCGCAGTCGACCGGGTCTCCCCAGACATCCTCGTAAAGGTCAGCATAGTCCGACTTCCGAACCTCGAGGCAGACCTGCTTGACTCCCGGCACGTTCTGCTCTACGGGGTTCAGGAACGGACCCTGGGCCTGCTCGGCCAGTGGGTCGCCCAAGGTCCAGCCGGTGGCGCGCCCATCCCAGAACATACCACCGATCCAAAGGCCCTCTGTCTCATCGAAGTAGAGGACAGGGCTATCGCCGCCATACGCGGCTGTGGGCGGCTTACGATCCCCAAACCGGGTGCTGATGGCGCCAGGGTAGACAGAGCCGGCTGCGTTGATGCCGGAATCAGGGCCGACCCAGCCGACCTCCGGCGCGTGACAGGTCGCACACGACTGACCGGCGGGGCTGGAGAGGTTGGTGTCGAAGAACAGGGCCTTGCCCAGCTCCTCCTGTGAGGTGAGAGAGGTGGTCTCTTGAGCGAACACGCCCGCGCCAATCAACAGCAGGACGGCTGTTGCTGCGAGCGCCATTAGAAGAAGTTTTCTGGTCCGCATAGTGGTTCCTCCTGAAGTCGCTACGTGGGGGAATGCTTCAACATTGCGCTATAGGAATGATGCTTTGCCGCACCTCCTTTCTGCTGGCCGGTCTGCCAACCTGCCAGGTCTGCAATCCTGGCCTGATGCTTCCCTGCTGGCAATCAGGGCGCTCTGCTCGATGCTGAATGCGACTAAAGATTCATACGATACAATAGCGCCGGATTTCTCAAATGTCAAGTCATGGACAACCGCAAGCGCCTTGTGGCAATGAGTCGGCATGAAACCATGACTATGCAATTACCAATGATATCTCTCGGACCGATATCAACTTCGCCCCAGCTTGCTCTCGACCATGACAATTCTATGGCCGCGCCCCGCCGGACGACTGGTTGCGCCGGTCCGCCCTTGCGCTCTACCCCTTGCGGCCTATAATGGATTGCGAGGAGCGCACATGGCCGTCATCCGTGAGATCGAAGCCAAGACCCTGCTCAGCGCTGCTAAGACGCCCGACCCCTGGTTCGGCATCAAGTACACGATGAACCTGTACCGTGGTTGCCAGCACCGGTGCATCTATTGTGATTCGCGCAGCGAATGCTACGGGATCGAGGACTTCGATGGGGAGCTGCTGGTCAAGACCAACGCATTGGACCTGCTGCGCAAGGAACTCAAGCGCAAGCGCGTGAAGGGCTATGTTGGCACAGGGTCGATGAACGACTCCTACATGCCCGCGGAACGGGAGCTGCGGCTGACGCGCGGCGCGCTGGAGATCCTCGCAGAGCACGCGTTTCCCGTCCACGTGCTGACCAAGAGCGACCTTGTCCTGCGGGATTCTGATCTGATGGCTGAGCTGGAATGTCGCGCCGCGTCGCCGGAATCCCCGGGCGCGGTCATCAGTTTCACCATCACTACAGCGGACGACGACCTGGCGCGGCAGATCGAGCCGGGCGCCCCTTCGCCTTCGCGCCGGTTTGCCGCGCTGGAGATGTTAGCGAAACAAGGATTGTGCACCGGCGTCATGCTGATGCCGGTGCTGCCCTTCCTGGAGGATGATCCGGAGAGCGTGGCGGAGGTGGTGCGGCGGGCTGCCGGCTGTGGCGCGCGCCATGTCGTGCCTGGTTTTGGCGTCACCCTGCGCGACCGCCAGCGAGACCACTTCTACCAGGAGCTGGATGCCCGCTTTCCCGGCGTACGCGCCCGCTATGAACGCAGCTTCGGAAACCGCTACAGCGCCTCCGCACGCAACACTGCCAGGCTGGAGACGGTCTTCGCTGAGCTGGCCGCGCACCACGGCCTGGCCCGCCGCGTCGCGCCGTGGGTCTCACCCGGCACAGGGCAGTTGGCACTATTTTGATGAATGTCTGCAAAAATGTCCAGGTAACCGGCGAACCGGCTCGCCCAGCCCGCTTGAGCGGGCGTTGCCCTGTAGCCCTGCGTCTTTAGCGCCGGGCGGCGATGGGGCAGCGAGACGGTCGCCGTTACCCGAGTAGCTTCTTAACCTTCATAGCAAGGTGCCCGGCACTGCGATCGGGATGCAAGCATCCTGCAGATCGTTAAAGTGCCGGGCACCTCCCGGGCGCCTACATGCCAGCGGCCTTCTTCAGCACAGCCACCTTGTCCAGCTTCTCCCACGGCGCGTCGATGTCGTTCCGGCCGAAGTGGCCGTACGCCGCAGTCGCGCGGTAGATCGGCCGGCGCAGGTCGAGGTCGCGGATGATCGCGGCCGGGCGCAGGTCGAAATGCTCGGTGATCAGCTTGACGATCCGCTCGTCGCTGATCTTGCCGGTGCCGAAGGTCTCCACGGCCACGCTGAGGGGCCGCGCGACGCCGATCGCATAGCTCACCTGGATCTCCAGGCGGTCGGCCACGCCCGCGGCCACCAGGTTCTTCGCCACGTAGCGCATCATGTATGCCGCGCTCCGGTCGACCTTCGTCGGGTCCTTGCCCGAGAACGCGCCGCCGCCGTGCCGCGCCACGCCGCCATACGTGTCCACGATGATCTTGCGTCCGGTCAGGCCGGAGTCGCCCATCGGGCCTCCGACCACGAAGCGCCCGGTCGGATTGATGAAGATCTTGGTATTCTTGTCCAGGTAACCGTTCGGCACCACGTATTTGATCACCCGCTCGTACAGATCGGCCTCGATTTTCGAGTGCTCGACGTCCGGGCTGTGCTGGGTGGAGATAACGATCGTGTCCACGCGGACCGGCTTGCCGTTGTGATACTCGACGGTTACCTGGCTCTTGCCATCGGGCCGCAGATAGGGCAGGGTGCCGTCCTTGCGGACGTGTGCCAGCCGCTTGCACAGCTTGTGGGCCAGGTCGATCGAGAGCGGCATGTAGCTTTCGGTCTCGTTGCACGCGAAACCGATCATCATGCCCTGGTCGCCCGCGCCGATGGCCTCGATCTGCTCGTCGCTCATCTCCCCCGTCTTTGCTTCCAGCGCCTTGTCGACGCCGAGCGCAATGTCCGGGCTCTGCTCCTTGATCGAAACGATCACGCCGCAGGTGTCGGCATCGAAGCCGAACTTGGCACGCGTGTAGCCGATCTCGCGCACCACGTCGCGTACGAGCGACGGGATGTCCACATACGTGCTGGTCGTGATCTCGCCCATGACCAGGATCAGGCCAGTGGTCGTGCTGACCTCACAGGCCACGCGCGCATCCGGGTCATCCTTGATGATCGCATCCAGCACCGCGTCGCTGATCTGGTCGCACATCTTGTCGGGGTGACCCTCGGTCACCGATTCCGAAGTGAAATAGAACTTCGGTGAGCTTGCGAATGTCGTTGTCACGGAAGACACTCCTATACGAGATTATCGAAGGAAGAAGGAAGAAGGAAAAAGGAAGATGAAGGCGATTTTCCTTCTTCCTTTTTCCATTTTCCTTTTCGTCACGTCCCCATCCGCCATTCGTTGAGGTACGCTTCTTGTTCGGCGGTCAGCACATCGATGCCTACGCCCATCGCAGCCAGCTTCAGCCGTGCAATCTCGTGATCGATCACTGCCGGCACGCTGTAGACGGTGTTCTTCAGGCTGTCATGGTTCTTGACCATGTACTCCGCGCTCAGCGCCTGGTTGGCGAAGCTCATGTCCATGACCGCGCTCGGGTGGCCTTCGGCGGCTGCCAGGTTGACCAACCGGCCTTCGCCCGCCAGGTACAAGCGCCGGCCATCTTCCAGGATGTATTCATCGAGAAACTCGCGCACCCGGCGGATCTCCACGGACATCGCCTCCAGTGCCGGGATGTTGATCTCGACGTTGAAGTGGCCGGAGTTCGCCATGATCGCGCCGCTCTTCATCGCGTCGAACACGTGGCGATCCAACACGTTGATGTCGCCGGTCGCGGTGATGAAGATGTCGCCGATCGGTGCGGCCTCTGCCATCGGCATGACCCGGTAGCCGTCCATGACCGCTTCCAGCGCCTTCAGCGGATCGATCTCTGTCACGATGACGTTGCCGCCGAGGCCGGCTGCTCGCGAGGCGATGCCCCGGCTGCACCAGCCGTAACCGGCGATGACGACCGTCTTGCCCGCAATCAGCACATTGGTGGCGCGAATCACGCCGTCCATGGTGCTCTGTCCCGTGCCGTAGCGGTTATCGAAGAGATGCTTGGTCAGCGCATCGTTCACCGCGATGACGGGGAACATGAGCTCGTTGTCGTGGGCCATGGCGCGAAGCCGGATGACGCCCGTCGTGGTTTCCTCTGTCCCGCCGATGATGCCGTCCAGCAGCTCGCGACGCTCCTTGTGCAGGGTGCTCACCAGGTCCGCCCCGTCATCCATGGTGATGTGCGGCTTGAAGTCCAGCGCGGCCTTGATGTGCTCGTAGTAGGTCGCGTTATCCTCGCCCTTGATCGCGTAGACCGGCATCTCGTAATGCGCCACGAGAGTTGCGGCCACGTCATCCTGCGTCGACAAGGGATTGGATGCGGTCAGCACCACATCGGCCCCGCCGGCCTGCAGTACGCGCATCAGGTTTGCGGTCTCGCTCGTCACGTGCAAGCACGCCGACACGCGCATGCCCTTCAGCGGTTGCTCCTTGGTAAACCGTGCTTCGAGTTGATCCAGAACCGGCATCTCTCGCGCCGCCCACTGCATGCGATAGCGGCCCTTTTCGGCCAGCCGGATGTCTTTGATGTCGTAGTTATTGCTCACTCGGAATATGCTCCTTCTTGGTTTCGGATTGCAGATTGAAGACTGAAGATTCGAATCCAATCTTCAATCTGCGATTCTTAAATTGTCAGCGGTCCTTCTTAATCAGATCTTCCAGTTCCGGCGCGTCCCCGAAATGCTCCCGGTAGCGCGCCACGAACTCTGGCACGGTGTAGCGGTGGTTCATCGTCCCCACCTGCTCCAGGCAGTAGGTCGCGGCCAGCGCACCGATGCGCGCGGTGACTTCCCACGAATAGCCGCGCACCAGCCCGACCAGCAGCCCGCCCCGGAACGCGTCGCCCACGCCCGTGGGATCTGCCACGATGTCCGCCGGCACGATCGGCGCGTCCACCCGGCGCTCCCTGGACATGAGCGTCGAGCCGTCCATGCCCCGGGTCACGACCAGCATCCCGACCCGATCCAGGATGGCTGCCTCATCCAGCCCGGTCTTCGACTTGATGAGCCCCAGCTCGTAGTCGTTGACGGTCATCCCGAACGCACCCTCCATCGCGGCCAGCACCTCCCTGCCGTCCAGCCGCGCGAGCTGCTGGCTGGGATCGAAGATGAAGGGGATGCCAAGCTCGCGACACTCGCTGCAGTTGCGGATCATCCCTTCGGGGTCGTGCGGCGAGATGATGACATAATCGATCTCGTCTTTCTCCAGCCCGCGGTAGGTGAGCTCTCGCCCTCTGGCCATCGCGCCCGAGTGGAATCCGGCGATCTGGTTCTGCTCGATGTCGGTGATGACCGTGAACGTAGCGGTGAACTCGCCCGGATAATCCACGACGAGCGAAGTGTCGATTCCGTGCGCCTCCAGCCACTTGCGGTAGTCGCCGAAATCTTCGCCCACCGTGCCCATCAGTCGGGGGCGTTCGCCCAGCAGAGCCATGGTATAGGAGATGTTCGGGCCAATGCCGCCGCGGCTCATCTCCTTCTCTTCGACGAGAAAGCTGACGCTCAGCTTGCCCGTCTGCTCGATGAGAATGTGTTCCCGGAACTTGCCCGGATACTTCATCAGGTAATCGGTCGCAATGGACCCTGTGACGATGACTGACATACCACCTCGGTGCATTCAGTTACTTGCATCCCACGTTACCTTCCGGTTGCGGGACATCGTTGACAAATTGTCGCCGGCGTTGTATACTTGTGACTAGATCGGGCGGCCCGTGGCCTTCCTGGAATACCACCAGGGACTAAGCGGGCGATGGGCGAAAGCTCCCCCGATTGTTTTCATTTCCAGCCTAGGGCGGTTGCGAAATCTTCCGTCGTCAGAACTCTATCCGGCTTCACCTGACCACGAACAACGGCAATGGCAAGTTTGTGCGCCGGCGATGATTTGCCAACTTGCAGAATCGCCAGGCGTTCCTTGCTGAAACCAGGTTCTACTCCCCTAAGGAGGTTGAGCAGCATACCTTCAATATCGGCTTCATATCCGGTATACTCTGTGTCAATGATCACTGAGCTGATTTTGGGAGTAGCCTCTTCCAATAACAGAAAGGCCGCTGCCGCAAAGATCTGCACTGTGGCTCGGATCTTGGATTTGCCGCGCGCTCGCAGTTGCATGATCAGGGTGCGCTTCACTTCAGCAGGGATCAGGATGGCTCCACAATCATGGTCCGAGAATGCCAGTGCCGTCGCGCCAGACAGGTCGCCAATCTTGATGCTTTGATCAACCTCAATCGTGGTCTTCGACCGCTTCATATCGCCATTCTACACATGCGAATGATCAACCATCTCACTGACTGAGACGTTCTAATCGCGCTGCCGCCAGCCGGCAGTACTCTTCCGAGATCTCATACCCCACGAATCGCCGCCCGGCCTGCACGGCGGCCACAGCGGTCGAGCCTGACCCCATGAACGGGTCCAGCACGACATCGCCCGGTTTCGTATAGAGCAGCATCAGCCGGCGCGGGAGCTCTTCGGGGAAGGGGGCAGGATGGTCCACGCTTGTCTCTGTGGTCATCCGCCAGACGGTCTCGCCCTCCTCGGGGCTCTGACCCCACACCGCCCGGGCGATCGACTCGGCGATCCAGGCATCATCCTTGTCGCGTCGCCGGGCGTCTGCCAGCTTGTCGAGGATTTTGCGCTCCAGTTCCTTGAGCTTGTCCTCGGGCCGCCAGACGCTGCGCGTCCAGGCCACGAATTCATTGCCCGTGATGCCTGTGGGTCCCCCCTCATCCAGCCGGAGCTGGTCCTTGCTCCAGATCGTGATGTACTCGTGCACGTCGCGCAGCGTCGGGTTGCTGGATCTGGCGAAGCTGCCCCACGCGGTGCTGACCCCGGCCGACGCGCCCTTGTGCCAGATGATGTGCCCCCGGTGCAGCCACGTACATGCGCACTCGCGCAGTTGTTCGTCGATCAGGCTCACCAGCGACAGGTAGGGCTTGCGATCCGTGTTCGCGATGTTGATACACAGCCGCCCGCCCGGCGCTAGCACCCGGTGGCATTCCCGCCACACTGCGTCGAGCATGGCGATGTACTCCTCCAGGCTCATGCTGTCGTTGTGATCGGAGTAGTTCTTGTCGACGTTGTACGGAGGTGACGTGACCACAAGCTGCACGGCGTCGTCGGGCACCGCCCGCATGTCACGCGCATCCGCACAGAAAATCCGATCCAGCCAGGGGTGCTCTTCCAAGCTCTCTTGGTCTCCTATTTCGCCGTTCGCCGCGCTTCAGCGGCTTCGACGGCCCGCCGCAGGCTCAACTCGAACGGCGGGTAGCAGATGCCCTCTTCCGTGATGATGCCTGTGAGATAGCGATGGGGCGTCACGTCGAAGGCCGGGTTGTAGACGGGCACGTTGTCCGGCGCGATCTGTTCGCTGCCCACCTTCGCCACTTCCTCCCAACCTCGTTCTTCGATGGGAATCAGGTCACCGTTGGCCAGCGACAGGTCGATGGTCGGCGTGGGAACCACTGCGTAGCAGGGAATGCCGTTTTCTTTGGCGACCACGGCCAGCTTATAGGATCCGATCTTGTTTGCAACGTCGCCGTTGGCCGCTACGCGGTCCGCGCCGTACAGCACTACCTGCACCCGGCCCAACCGCATCAGCATGCCTGCCGCATTGTCTGCGATCAGAGTCATCGGGATGTTGTCCTGCATCAGCTCCCACGCGGTCAGCCGCGCGCCCTGCAGCCGCGGCCGCGTCTCATCGACCCATACGTGGATGTTCTTGCCCTGGCTGTGAGCCGATCGCACGACGCCGAGCGTGGTGCCGTAATCCACGGTTGCCAGTGAGCCCGCGTTGCAGTGGGTGAGGATATTCGCATTCTGCGGGATGATCTCTGCGCCGAACGCACCCATGCGCCGGTTGATCTCCACGTCCTCGTCCGCGATGCGTTGCGCCTCCGCGATGACCGCGGAGCGGATATCGTCCGCATTACCGATGCCGGCGATATCCGCCAGCACCAGATGGTTTACAGTGTCCATAACCCGGCTCGTTGCCCAGCTCAGGTTCACCGCGGTCGGCCGCGCGGCATCCAGCGTCTTCTTGGCCTCGGCCAGATCGCTGAGCAGGCCAGCCCGGCTCGTTGCCGGGCTGCGGAGCGCAGCCAATGCCATTCCAAATCCGCCTGCTGCGCCGATCGCGGGCGCGCCGCGCACGACCATGTCGGTGATCGCAAAGGCCACTTCGCGGGCATCGTCGTAGGCGAGGACCTTGTACTCCAGCGGGAGGATCCGCTGGTCGATCATCTTGAGTTGGTTGTCTTCCCACCACAGGGTGCGAGGCATAAGGTGCTCTCCGGAAATAAAAAAAGCCCTCCGAGAGGAGGGCACAGTCGCGTGGGTTGCTGAGGCCGACCTCTCATCTTCCAGTCGCACTGGCGGCTGACGGAATTGGCACCTGCCGGGTTGTCCCGTCCGAGACTTCGCCGCCTTCACACAGCTTTCGCCGTGCGCGTGCGTCGCAACCGGTCTCCGGGGCTCCAGGTGGGGGTTCACAGGGCCGATCCCTCCCCCCCTCTGGATGAGTGTCCAGGGTTTAGTTGTCAAGTGGCCCGCTACGCGCGGTCACACGAAGATCGAGTTTAGCACACCGGACCTTGAGTGTCAAAAAAAGACTGCGGCGCACCCAGGGTGAGGCGCCAGCGCCGCTCACTTGCCCGCGGTTCGCGCCGACAGCAGGGCCAGCACCGCGTCCACCAGAGCGTCTCTCTTGTCGCCACCGTCGGCACAGGCTGCCATCAGGGTCACCAGTCCCAGCAAAGTCAGCACGATTTTGAGTATGTTCATTCCTGCTGCCTCGTATCCTTCACTTCGCTTCAACATAGGCAATCACAGCATCCACCAGCGCCTGGCTCAGCCCGCCGCCTTCGCCGGTGCCTCCTCGTTCCGCCTGGCGTGTGGCGCGCGCCTCGGCGGAAAGCGCCTGGCCGCCTCCCTGGCCTGCACCTGCGCCGGCCCCTTCACCGGTGCCGACCGAAAGACCCTGGCTTTTCGCCCACGCCTGGAGCTCGGCCTGGGTCAGTTTCATCTTACGGATCGCAGCAATCTGGTCCGCAGTCATGGCTGCTTCGATCTGCCTGAGCAGAGCATCGATCTCGGCCTGCGCGGATGCCCCGCTTCTCATGGTCCCGCGGATCCCCTGCCACAGAGGCAGGAGGGTGCGTGCCTGTTCCGCATCGACGGCCCACTCCGATTCTTCCAGCATCAGCGTGCCCAGCAGCAACTGATTGCGCTGGGAAAGCGCGCCTTCATAGGTGGTATCGAGCGCGGTCGTCGAGCCGGATGTTGGCGCCACCACTGGCGCCGGCGGCGCCGCTTCGGCAGCCTGCGTTGGCGCCGAGGCGGGTGCACTTGCTGAATTGCCACACCCCGCCAACACGAATACTGCCAGGGCCGTAATTCCCAGGGTCATCCAGAGTTTCTTCATCACCGTAATCTCCTCAGATTGGTCGCCGCGCCGGTAAGGCCAGGCTCATTCATGGCGCAGCGCCACGATGGGATCGAGTTGAGCTGCCTTGATGGCAGGATAGTAGCCGAAAAAGATACCCACGGCAGCCGCCGCTCCGAATGCCAGCGGCACGGAGGCCGGCACGACCTGGGTCTGCATCTCGCCCAGGCGTCCGAACAACTCGGCGCCGCCGACCCCCAGCAGGACGCCGGCAAGCCCACCCACCAGGCTCAGCGTGACTGCCTCGACGAGGAACTGCAGCAGCACATCACGCGGCCGCGCACCTAACGCCTGGCGGAGGCCGATCTCCCGGGTGCGTTCGGTCACCGACACCAGCATGATGTTCATGATGCCGATGCCGCCCACGACCAGGGACACGGCAGCCACCCAGGCCAGCAGGTCGCGAAATGCCTCGGTCGTGGCCTGCTGTGTGTCGATGATGTCTTGCTGCGTCTGCAGGACGAAGTCCGGCTTGGCCGGGTCGACGTCATGTCGCTCGACGAGCAATGCCGTGATCTGGTTGGTGACGCTGGTCATCGCCTCCTGGCTGCTCGCCTTCACATAGATAGTGCGGACCCGCTCCTGCGCGATGCGGCTGGGGCTGAACTTCTGGTACAGCAGCTGCAAGGGGATATAGATCCGGCCGTCGTAATCGACATCGGCAACGACGCCCTTCTGTTCCATCACGCCGAGCACGACCAGCCTGGTGGATCCCACCGTCACGATCTGCCCGATCGGGCTTTCAGAGCCGAAGAGGTCCTGGCTGATGCCCCAGCCAAGCACGGCCACCTTGGCTTTGCGGTCGTTTTCGTCCGCGTTCAGAAAGCGACCCTCGCCTACTTCGTAGTCGCGCACCTTAGGGAAATCGGCCGTGATGCCCAGCACGATAATCCCCTCCAGCTTGGCGCGCGTGCTGCTCACGTCTTGCACGACCTGGAACTCCGGCGACACGCCCTCGATGTTGCGCGTTGTTTCTTTGATGGAGAACGCATCGTCGTAGGTGAGGGTCTGCGCGTTTCCGGGCACTCCCCGCAGGGGGTTGACGATGATGAGATTTGCGCCCAGCGAGTTGATCTGTTCTGCGATGGCTGCCTCGGCCCCCGCGCTGACCGCCAGCATCATGATCACGGATGCTACGCCAATAATCACGCCGAGCGTGGTGAGGAACGAGCGCACCCGGTTAAGCTTCAAGCCTTCCCAGGCGACTTGCAGGGTCTCAATGAGCGTCATCGCGGCCTCCCCTATCCAGGCAACGGCTGGCGCCATCGCTTCCGTCGGTGACCACCTTGCCATCCCGCACGCAGACCACGCGCTGCGACTGCATCGCGATGTCGGGCTCGTGGGTCACCATCACGATGGTTGCCCCGGATGCATTCAACGTATGCAGCAGGTTCATGACCTCAGCGCTCGATCTGGTGTCCAGGTTGCCCGTGGGTTCATCAGCCAGGATCATGGCCGGGCTGTTGATCAGCGCCCGCGCAATGGCCACTCGTTGCTGTTGCCCTCCTGACATTTCGTTCGGGCGATGATGCAGCCTGTCGCCCAGCCCGACTGCTTCGAGCGCAGCCACCGCCTTTTCATGCCGTTGGTCCTCGGTGAAACGGTGCTCGGTGTTATAAAGCAGAGGTAACATCACGTTCTTCACCGCGCTCAATCGCGGCAGCAAATTGTAGGACTGGAAGACGAATCCGATCTTCTGGTTGCGCACGATGGCCAGTTCCGTGCGGTCCAGGCTGCTGACGTCCAACCCGTCCAGGATGTACTCGCCCTCCGTTGGCCGGTCCAGGCAGCCCATGATATTCATCAGGGTCGACTTGCCCGAGCCTGAAGGCCCCATGATTGCCACAAACTCGCCGCGTCGCACCTGCAGGTCGAGACCGGCCAGCGCATGCACCTGGGCATCGCCTGTGCCATACACTCGCGTCAGGCCGCGAATATCGATCACCAAACCGTCTGGTTCCATCGCGTCTGTCCCCACCGGGCTGTCCATCACTCGGTCTCCACAGTGCCGGTGCTGACGACATCGCCCTTGACGAGGCCGCTCAAAATCTCCGCGTTGGCGAAATCCCGCAGCCCCACGGTGACAGGCCGCATCTCCAGCTCGCCGTCAGCTTTGACGACGAAGACGGCATATGATCCGGGCGCCAGCTCACGCAGGGCCTGCATGGGCACGAGCAGCGCATCTTCTGCCTGTCCTGCGATGATCTCCACATCAGCGGTCATGCCGGAGAGGAGCCGCACGGGGTGCGCGGTGAGGTCGATGCTGGCCCATGCCTGTACGGCGAGCGTGCCGTCCACGGTGACCAGCGCCGGATCCACTGAGGTGATCGCTCCGGGGAATGCCAGATCGGGGAGCGCGTCGAAGACGACTTCGACCGGATTTCCGACCGCAACGCTCATCAGGTCGGCCTCTTCAACCCAGAAACGCAACGACTGGCTGTTCAGGTCGGCCAGCGTGATGATGGGGGTTGCACCTACGCTTTCGCCCGCCTGTGCCTGCAGAGTGAGGACAGTCCCTGCAATCGGCGCCCGCAGCTCAGCGTTGGCGAGCTGTCGCTGCGCATTCTCGAGGCTCAGCCGGGCCTGCGTCACGCCAAGCTCGGCCGATTCAATGTCTCTGGCATCTACACCCGCGCGGACGCTGGCCAGTTGGGCCTGGGTCTGCGTCACCTTGGCCTCTGCGGCGGCCAGAGACTCCGCGCTTGGCCCGGCCTTCAGCGCGTCGAGTTGCGCTTGCGCGACGGCCACCTTGGCGCGGGCTGCGGCAAGCGCATCTGCGCCAGGGCCGGCCGAGATTTCGTCGTACTCGGCCTTGGCCTTCTCGTAGTTCGTCGTCGCCTGCCACAGATCGGCCGCCTGCTTTGTTTCGCCGATGCCGATCACGCTGCCGTCACGCATCTCCGTGACCGGAGCGACCTTGTCGTAGGCGGCCTGTGCGGTGCGCACGTTGATCTCGGCCAGGGTCAAACTGGCCTGAGCGGCTGCCAGTTTTTGGGGGTCGGGGCCGGCCTGCAGGATCGCCAGCGCTTCTCGTGCGCTGCGCAGGTTCTCCTGGCTCGCGGCCAGCTCAGCTGCGGTCGCGGGTTCGCGCATCCGGGCCAGGTCTGCCTCAGCAGCTGCAAGTGATGCCTCTGCCGCCGCAACTGCTGCCGGATCCGCGCCGGCCGTCAGGGCGGCCAGTTTGACCTCTGCCAGGGCTACATTGGCCTCGGCCTGCGCCACCTGGGCCCGTGCATCCGCATCATCGAGGCGGGCGAGCAACTGCCCTGCTGCCACCTGTTCTCCCACGCGCACCGGCGCTTCCGCGAGCACGCCGCCTGACCGGAAGCCCAAGGCCAGCTCCCTGTTTGGGATCAGGTTTCCGCTTCCACTGGCTGTGATGGTGATGTCGCCGCTGCGCACCCGGGCAGTCTGCAGCACGGGCTCCTCTGCGGCGCTCGCAGTATCGTTATTGCGCTGCCAGTACCAGGCGCCGCCTGCCGCGGCTGCAACCAGCAGCAGTATCACTCCGATCAACCAGCGCGAATTGCGTTTCTTTTTGCCGGCCTGCTTCATGCGCGTTCCTCCGTGACGTCTCTTCTCAAATAGGCCAGGGGCGAATGGACTAACGCGACGGTTCACTTTCCTGGCGCTATCGCTGGAGCATAACGGAAAGATGAGCAGGATTGATGCAAAGGCTGTGAAGAAGATGTGAAGAAATGGAGGCCGCGGTTCCAGTGAAGCGTATTACGGGGTATTGATCCGCAGCCAGGCGTACATCAGCACCCCGCCGGCCACCGAGACATTCAGCGATTCGGCTTTGCCGCGCATCGGCAGGCTCACCCACCGCGCAATGTGCGGCGTGACATCGTCCGACAGGCCACGCGCCTCGTTGCCCAGCACGAGCGCGACCGGCCCCGCCAGCGCAGTCTCGCCCCAAGGTTCACCTGCATGCTCGCTCGCGCCGGCGAGCGCCAGCCCCTGGCCGGCCAGGTGGCGCAGCGCGGCAGGAGCATCTTTTGCACGGACGACAGGCAGATTGAACAGCGATCCCATGCTGGCGCGGATCGTCTTGGGGTCGAAGAGGTCCACAGCGGGTTCGAGGATCACCACGCCTGCTGCGCCCGCCGCATCCGCGGTGCGGATCAGGCCGCCGAGATTGCCTGGATCCTGGGGCCGGTCGAGCACCAGGACCAGGCGATTGCCCCCTGCTCCGAGTGCTGCCAGGGGCGCGTCGAACGTGTGGAAGGTCGCGACAATGCCCTGCGGCCCATCGCGATCCGACAGGGCGGCCATCACGGGCGGCGAGACCTGCAGCAGCTGTCCTCCGGCCGCCCTAAACCGCTCGATGAGCGCCGGCGCCTGTGGTCCGGTGAACTGCTCGGGGCAAAAGAAGACCGGCCCCACGGGGAGGCCGGCGTCCAGGGCCATGTGCAGCAGCTGCAGCCCCTCGAGCAGAAACAGCTCCTGCTCTTCCCGGTGCTTGCGCTGGCGCAGCTTTCGCGCCTCGACAATGTGGCGGTTGGCCGTGGAGGTGATGGCGGGTGCAATCATTTCGAATTCCCGTTGTAGAGACGTTGCATGCAACGTCTCTACAATGTATCTATGATCCGAACGAAGACAGCGCGCGACGCAGCCGCTCCTCGACATCCGTCACGTCGCGGGGCAGCCCCTGCACGGCACGCTGCGCCTCCATGATGCTGTAACCCAGCGCGGTAAGTGCGTCGATCACGGCCGCGTCCGCCTCGGTGAGGGCGGCCAGCCCCTCGCTGATCTCCACCTCGCCCATCTTGTCTTTGAGCTCCAGGACGATCTTCTGCGCGGTCTTCCTGCCGATGCCCGGCACGCGTGCGAGGACCTCCGGCTGTTCCTGGCCGATCGCGAGGCGCAGCGCATCGGGAGCCATGTTGGAGAGGATGCCCAACGCCAGCTTTGGACCGACGCCCGGCACCGTGATGAACTTATGGAAGAGGTCGAGTTCGTCCTCAGCCGCAAAGCCGATGAGGCTGAGCTCATCCTCGCGCACCACGAGATGCGTGTGCAGCAGGATGGGCTCGCCCGACCGGCTCGTGGCCAGCAGGGGGCCAGGCACCAGCACGCGCAGGCCAACGCCGCCGACCATCACGATCAGGCTGTCGCTCGATTTGGCGTAGATGACGCCTTCAATGATCGAAATCATCGGGTCAGCTCTCCGTCGCGTTCATCAGCCGCGTCAGCCGTGCACTGTGCAGATGGCACACCGCGACAGCCACGGCATCTGCCGCGTCGTCCGGGCGGGGGATGTGATCCAGGTTCAGCAGCATGCGGACCATCTCCTGCATCTGGCGCTTGTCTGCATTGCCATAGCCCGACAGCGCCTGCTTGACCTCGGCCGGCTTGTATTCGAAGACTGCCAGTCCGGCCTGGGCCGCAGCCAGCAGCACGACTCCACGGGCCTGCCCGACAGAAATCGCGGTCGTCACGTTTCTGCCGAAGAAGAGCTGTTCCACGGCCACCGATTCCGGGCGGTGCTCGGCCAGGAGCGCGCTCACTGCGCTGTGCAGCGCATGCAGCCGCTCGGGCATCGGCTCGCCGGGCGTCGTCTCGATTGCGCCATACGTCACCAGGCGCACCTCGCCGCGCTCGTCCTCCCCGACGACCCCATACCCCGTCGTGCCGATTCCCGGATCAATCCCCAATACGACCATTTGTGGTCAACCTACCCCAGTTGCGCCAGTGCTTCTTCGCTGATCTCAAGGTTCGAGTCGACCTTCACCACGTCGTCCAGATCGTCGATCGCCTCGATCAGGTTCATAACCTGCAGCGTATCCGCCGGGCTGAGCGAGACCTGCGTCTTGGCCATCATGGTGACTTCGGCATCTTCGATCTCGCATTTGGCATCGAGAAATGCCTGGCGCACGGACTGCAGGTCGCCCGGCATGGTGTAGATTTCGGCCACCCCATCGCCGTACTGCACATCCTCGGCGCCGGCCTCGAGAGCAAGCTCGAAGATCTTGTCCTGTTCCTTGGGTCTCATCGCGACGGTGATCAGGCCTTTCTGATCGAACAGCCAGGCGACGCTGCCCGATTCACCCATCGCGCCGCCACCGCGGGTCAGCGCGCGGCGGAGCTCGCTCACGGTGCGATTTTTGTTGTCCGTGACCACCTGGATGTAGAGCGCTACGCCGTGCGGCCCATACCCTTCATAGGTAACCTCTTCGAGCTGTGCGCCGTCGCTGTCGAGCCCCGCCCCTCGCTTGATGGCCCGCTCGATGTTGTCTTTGGGCATGTTCTCGGCCTTAGCCTTATCGACGGCCAACCGGAGACGGAAGTTGAAGTTGGGGTCGCCACCCTGACGTGCAGCGAATTGGATTTCGCGCGCCAGCTTGGTGAACATCTGCCCCCGCTTTGCATCCGCAGCGCCCTTCTTGCGCTTGATCGTGGCCCATTTACTGTGTCCAGACATGGAAAAATACCTCCTCTGGGTTTACCGCAGGATGATCCTACGTCCTGTTCGCTTGAATGGCGGCCTGTATGAAGGCCTTGAACAATGGGTGCGGCCGGTTGGGCCGGGAGACGAACTCAGGGTGAAACTGCACGCCTACCATCCAGGGGTGCAGCGTCCGGTCCAACTCCGCGATCTCCACCAGCCGGCCGTCGGGCGAAAGGCCGCTGAAATTCAATCCCTTCGCCGTCGCGCTGGCGCGATACCGGTTGTTGAATTCCCAGCGGTGCCGGTGGCGCTCCCTGATCCGTACTTCGGGTGCATATGCCTCGCCCGCCAGGGTGCCGGGCTGGAGCACGCACGGCCACAGTCCCAACCGCATCGTGCCGCCCATGTCCTCGATGCCCTGCTGATCGGGCATGAGCGAGATGACCGGGTCGGGCGTCTTGGGGTTGAACTCGGTGCTGTTCGCATCCACATGGCCCAGCACGTGGCGGGCGAATTCGATGCACATCACCTGCATCCCCAGGCAGAGCCCGAAATAGGGGATCTGATGCTCGCGGGCGTATTGCGCAGTCGCGATCTTGCCTTCGATGCCGCGCTCGCCGAAGCCGCCGGGCACAAGGATGCCATCGGCGCCAGCGAGCGCCGCCAATCCCTCGGGCCGCTGAACCGTCTCCGCGTGCACCCACGTGATCTCCACGTCGTGATCCAGTGACCATGCGGCATGGCGGAGCGCCTCACGCACGCTCATGTAGGCGTCCTCGAGCTCGATGTACTTGCCCACCAGTGCGATCTTGGCGCTGGCCTTATCCCGGTGGATCTTGTCGACCAGGACGCGCCACTCGGCCAGGTCCGGGCCGGCCGCGTCGAGCTCGAGCTTCTCCGCAATGAAGTCGGCCACGCCCTCCTGCTCGAGCATCAGGGGCACCTCGTAGACGCTCTTGGCAGTATAGGCCGGGACAACCGCCCGTGTATCTACGTCGGTGAAAAGGGAGATCTTCTCCCGCACGCTCTGGCTGACCGGCAGGTCTGACCGGCAGATGATCATGTCCGGCTGGATGCCGATGGAACGCAGCTCGCCCACGCTGTGCTGGGTGGGCTTGGTCTTCAGCTCATTAGAGCCGGACAGAAATGGCAGCAGCGTGACATGCACGTAGAAGGTGCGATTTCTGCCCAGGTCCTTGCGCAGCTGCCGGATCGCTTCGAGGAAGGGCAACCCTTCGATGTCGCCCACCGTGCCGCCCACCTCGACGATGACTACATCGGGATCTGCGTGCCGCGCGGCATCCTGGATGCGCCGCTTGATCTCGTTCGTGACATGAGGAATGACCTGGATCGTTCCGCCCAGGAAGTCGCCGTGGCGCTCCTTGGCGAGCACTGCGCTGTAGATCTGGCCGGTGGTGACGTTGTTTTCCTTGCGCAGCGCCACGTCGGTGAATCGCTCGTAGTGGCCCAGGTCGAGGTCCGTCTCTGCGCCGTCTTCAGTGACGAATACCTCACCATGCTGGTAGGGCGACATCGTGCCCGGATCGACGTTCAGGTAGGGATCCAGCTTCTGCATGGACACCGAAATGCCCCTGCTCTTGAGCAGCCTGCCGATCGACGCGGCCGTCACCCCTTTGCCCAGGCCGCTGACAACGCCACCGGTGACGAATATATATGCGGTCACATTGACTCCCCAATTTTCGAACTCAGATCTTCGGGTTTTCGCGAATCTCGAAGGTCTATCGATTCCCAATTAACAACAGAGACACGGGGACAGCCTTCCCCGTGTCTCTGGCAAAGTTCAACCGTAATATGACTTATATGTCGGGTATTTGAGCACCCTGCGTCGCGCCATCATTGTTTTGTTCCTTGAAGTCCAAATCGAACACAGTATAACACGCCTGGGATCAAACTCATAACTTGAGGCGCATCGAAGTTCCCTTGCCCGGCCCTCCGATCTATGGTAGAGTCTTGACGGAACCGGTGACAACCGGTCCCTAGAACGGAGACCTCACTTGGCGCGCACCTATGTCGCGCTGGACCTCGAAACCACCGGCCTGAACCCTGAGAGGGACGCCATCATCGAGGTCGGCGCTGTCAAATATCGCGATGGACAGCCGGTCGAAGAGTTCGATACGCTCGTCAACCCGGGCCGCCCGATTCCTTATGAGATCACCCTCATCACCGGCATCCGCAACGAGGATGTGATCGGCAAACCCTCGTTCGAGCGAATCGCCGTGGCGCTCGAACGATTCGTCGGGCCGGCTGCCATCGTGGGCCACAATATCGGGTTTGACCTCGGGTTCCTGCGCGCCAAGGGCCTGTTCGTGGAGAACCAGGGCCTGGACACCTGGGAGCTTGCTTCGGTCCTCGTCCCCGCGCGCCCGTCCTACAGCCTCAGCAGCCTGGCCGTTCACTTCGGCATCCCTTCGCCCGCGCAGCACCGCGCGTTCAATGATGCGGGTGTCAGCGCACAGCTCTTCGAGATCCTCTGCGAGCGCGCAAGCTTCCTGCCCAAGGGGGTCCTGGCCGAGATCGTCCGGCTGGTGCATCGCAGCACGTGGCCCCTGGCCGAGGTGTTCGTGGAGGCAGCACGCGCCGCAGGGATGAGCCGCGTCGCAGCTTCTGCTCCACCTCTCGAACAAGTCATTCCTTCGTGTTCCCTGTTCGATGCCTGGCAGAGCGCGGAGCCGGTGAACCCCAACGATCAGCCCCAGCCGGTGGACGTGGAGAAACTGGCTGCCATGCTTCAGCCGGGTGGTATCTTTGCTGACCTCTTCCCGACCTACGAACACCGGCCCCAGCAGGTGCAGATGCTCGAGGCCGTGGCTGAAGCCTTCAACATCGGGCACCATCTCATGGTCGAGGCGGGCACAGGCACGGGCAAATCGGTCGCGTATCTCCTGCCGGCGATCGCCTACGCCTCCCGGAACGACGACCGCGTCGTCATCAGCACCAACACCATCAACCTCCAGGACCAGCTCTATCGCAAGGATTTGCCCGATCTGCAGCGCGTGCTGGAGCGTGCATGGGGGCAGCATGAGCCGTTCCGCGCCGCGTTGTTGAAGGGGCGCAGCAACTACCTGTGCACCGAGCGCTTCGAGGCCTTGCGCAGCCAGCCGTCTCTGACTAACGATGAGCTGCGCGGCCTCGTTCGCGTGCTTTGTTGGCTGACCCAGACGCAGACCGGCGACCAGGCCGAGCTCTCCCTGCCCTTCCAGAGCGACCGCACGGTGTGGGGCCAGATCTCCGCGGCCAGCGAAGGATGCTCGCTGGACCGGTGCGAGCGGGAGCTGCACGGCCGCTGCTATTTCTACCGCGCGCGCAAGGCGGCTGAGGCAGCCCATGTGATCGTGGTCAACCACGCTCTCCTGATGGCGGATGCCGCGACCCAGAACCGCGTGCTGCCACAATATCGTCGCCTGATCGTCGACGAAGCACACCACCTGGAGAATGCGGTCACGGAGCAGCTGTCCTTCCGGGCGGACAAGTCTTCGCTGGGCTTGTGGCTGGGCGCCTTGTTCTCGCCGGGAAGCGGTGTCGGAGCCGGGACTGCCGGCGTTGGCGCCGGGACTGTAGCCGTGGGCGCTGGAATCACCGGCCCGCCCGCCGGTCCGCGCACCGGTCTGCTCGGGGAAATCTCAGAGGCGCTGCGTCCTCATCTCCCGCCGCACGTCTTCGATCCTATCCAGAACGCCATCATCCAGTCGCAGGCCGGCGTAACTGCCGCACGCTCCCGGCTGGAGTTCTTCTGGCAGGTGATCGAGGAGTTCGTGCAGGATGCCATGCCGCGGGGCGAACGCGAAGAGTACGACACCCGGCTGCGCATCAACTCCGCGATGCGCGCCCAGCCCGTATGGGTCGATGTCGAGATCGCCTGGGATAACCTGGGTGTTGCCTGGCGGTCGCTGATGGATGATCTGGAAGGGCTCAGGGGCACGCTGGGCGAACTCGCGGCCGCGATGCCCGAGATTCGCCAGCTGGAACGCCTTTCCGGCGAGCTGATGTCGATCCTGGTCCGCCTTGGCGAGACGGCTGAAGCCCTGGAAACATGGGTCATGCGGCCCGATGGCAACCAGGTGTGCTGGGTGGAGGTCAACAACGGCGAGCGGCAGCGGCGGCCGGTCTTGCGCATGGCGCCGGTGCACGTCGGCGAGCTGGTGCAGAACAACGTCCTCTACCGCAACGACACGGTCATCCTCACCTCGGCCACGCTGCGCACGGCCGGTTCGTTCGACTATGTGCGCGACCGGCTGGCTGCGGTGGATGCGGATGTATCGTTTGTCGGCTCGCCATTCGATTATAAGGAGAGCACGCTGCTCTACCTTCCCACCGATCTGCCCGAGCCTAACATGCCTCCCTTCCAGAGCGCGGTCGAGAACGCGCTGATCGCGCTGGTCAGGGCACTGGACGGCCGGACACTTGCACTGTTCACCAGCTACGCGCAGCTCAAGCGGACGGCCAGCGCAATCGGCCCGGCGCTCACCCAGGCAGGGATCACCGTATTGGCACAGGGTGCGGGCGGCTCGCGCCACCAATTGCTCGAAACATTCAAGACTTCAGACAAGGTGGTGCTGTTGGGCACGCGGAGCTTCTGGGAGGGGGTGGATGTGGTGGGACCGGCCCTCAGCGCGCTGATGCTCGTGCGCCTGCCTTTTGCGGTGCCGAGCGACCCGATCGTGGCTGCCCGTTCGGAGACGTTCGACGATCCCTTCCACTACTACCAGGTGCCCGATGCGATCCTGCGCTTCCGCCAGGGCTTCGGCCGGCTGATCCGGAGCAAAACCGACCGCGGCGTTGTCGTAGTGATGGACAAGCGTGTTACATCGAAGAGCTACGGAAGATTGTTCCTGGAGAGCCTGCCCGAATGCACGGTCCAGCAGGCGCCGCTGATGAACCTGGCCCAGGCAGCCAGGGATTGGGTGGATGGAACGGATGCACCTGCGGCGCGGCGCGGATGACTTTCCCGCGCAAGCCCGCTTGAGCGGGCGCTGCCATGTAGCCCGGCGTCTTTAACGCCGGGCCTTAAGTTTGGCCCTTTTACGGAGGGACTTGAAACAGGAGTGCCGAACCGGTAAAGTGAGGTTACACCATAACCAAATCACGACCGGAGGCACTCCAGCTATGAACGAGCATACCACAAAGACGGCGGCAGTTCCACAGTTATTGGCGGCGTTGTTAACGCTGCTAGCAGCGCACCGCCCGGCCTTTCGCCAGGCCCGGCCCTACCAGCGGGCGGTGGCGTTGGTGTTTGGCGAGTTGTTCGCCTTCGCTCGCCACACGGTGACCCAAAGCCTGCTGGCGTTGGGATTGAGCGCCACGGACTGGACCGCCTTCTACCGGCTGTTCAGCCGGCCGCGGTTTGATGAAGCGGCGCTGAATGGTTGCCTGTTCCGCGAAACCCTGGTGCATAGCGACCCCGCCGCCCCGTATGTGACCGGGATCGATGGCACGCAGGTGCCGCGCACGAGCTACAAGCTGCCGGGGAGCAGCTGGCTGCGGGCGCCGCGCACGCCGGTGTTCAAGAAAGGGATTCATCGGGCCCAGCGGTTCCTACACGGCGCCTGGCTGCCGGCGGTGGTGGCCGGCTACACCCGGGCGATCCCCTTACGGTTCCTGCCGGCGTTTCCGGCGAAAGCGCGGCCGGCTGAGGCGGCGCCCTGCAAGGAATGGGAGGCCGGGCTGGCGTTCATCGGTTGGGTGCGCCAGCAACTGGATGCTGCAGGGCGTGCGGCCCAACGGTTGGTCGTGCTGGCCGATGGGGCGTTTGACACGTTGGGGTTGTGGCACGGGTTGCCGGCGCACAGCACCCTGATCGTGCGGACGGCCAAGAATCGGCGTTTGCGCCACCTGCCTGAGCCGACCCCGAGCCGCGGCCGGCCGCGCAAGTATGGGCCGGCGGCGCCGCAGCCGCAGAGCTGGCTGCGCAAACGCAAAGGTTTTCAGAAGACGGTGGTGGCGGTGCGGGGCCGCAGCTTCGAGTTGCGCTACCGGGTGCTGGGTCCCTATCT
>CAYLZG010000057.1:0-11500 GCA_964387985.1 uncultured Anaerolineales bacterium
TCTTCATAGGCCCGAACACCTCACACCTGGGGTAATGGATCCGGCGAGGCTGCACTTCGGGACACCTGCCAGACTCCAATACCACAGTGTATCACAGGTTGTCGAGGCGCCCAAACGATTGCGCCGGGAAATTGGCGATAATCGCTGGCGCATTGACAAACCCATGGCTTATGGCGATACTTTGTTTCGTTATTGGCCCTGTCCGAGGAGAGGATCCAGATGCGCTCTCACATTCCGGCGCTCGCCCGCCTGTGGCTGGCGCTCACCCTGCTGACCGGTTGTGCAGCCGCGCCGGCCGCTGCTCCACCGGCGCCTGCGCCGGCGTCGAGCGTGCCTGCCGCAACAACTGCGCCCCCCATAGCCCCAAGCCCGACCCATGCGCCGGTCGCGCCCTGGTGGAACGACGCAGTGTTCTACGAGATCTTCGTCCGCAGCTTCCATGATTCGGACGGCGATGGCGTGGGCGACCTCCCCGGCCTCATCGAAAAACTCGATTACCTGAACGACGGCGACCCTACGACCGGCTCCGATCTCGGCGTAACGGGCATCTGGCTCATGCCCATCGCCCAATCGCCCTCGTATCACGGATACGATGTGGTCGACTACAAGGCGATCGATGACGAATACGGCACCGCAGAGGATTTCACGCGGCTCATCGACGAGGCCCACCGGCGCGGCATCAGGGTGATCGTAGACCTTGTGGTGAACCACACGTCGGCACAGCATCCCTGGTTCATGGAAGCCATCGATCCGGCTTCGCCGAAGCATGACTGGTATACCTGGTCTGCCGACCCGACCGGCCCAAACTGGCACGACGTGGGGAAAAGCGAGAAGTACTACGGCTACTTCGGCGGACACATGCCCGATCTGAACTACGACAACCCTGCGGTCACGGAGGCGATGTTTGACATCGCACGCTTCTGGTTGGAGGAGATGCACGTCGACGGCTTCAGGCTGGACGCGATCAAGTACATTGCCGAGGAAGGCCGCACCATCGAGCACGCGCCGGCCACCTTTGAATGGCTCCAGGATTTCCATAAGTTCTGTAAGGGCATCGATCCAGATGCCTTCACCGTGGGCGAGGTGTGGGCCGAGACCATGATTGCTGAGTACTACGTGCCAGACAAGGTCGACGCTGTCTTCGAATTCACCCTGGCAGAAGCGATGATCCAGTCCGCGCAACTCGGCGATCGCGCGCGGGTGGAGCGGGCTCAGACCAACGTCAACAAGACCTATTCACCGGGAGAGTTCGCCACCTTCCTGGCAAACCACGACCAGAACCGCACGCGCTCGCGCCTGAAGGCGGAGGGACAGGCCTTTGTCGCGGCAAGCCTTCAGCTGCTGTATGCCGGCGTCCCATTCATCTACTACGGCGAAGAGATCGGGATGAAGGGCGAAAAGCCGGATGAAGACATCCGCCGGCCCATGCAGTGGACGGCCGGCGGCGGCTTCACCAACGGCGAGCCATGGCGCGCATATTATAACGACCTGGCAGAGCGCAGCGTCGCCGGGCAGGAGAGCGATCCCGAGTCACTGCTCAACCACTACCGGGGCCTCATCCGCCTGCGCAACACCTATCCGGCGATTCGCACGGGCGCCTGGCAGCTCGCGTCCGCTCCGAAAGAGCAGCCAGCCGTCTATGCCTTCATGCGCACGTTGGGCGAAGAACGCTTCCTGGTGCTGATCAACCTGGGTGATGAACCTGTGACGGATTACCAGCTCAGCCTGGAAGCGGCATGGGGCGCCGCCGCACCCACTCAACCGGTCAAGGCCGAGTTGGTCTTCGGCCCCACGGCCGCGGCCGGCGGGATTCCGGCCATGCAGGCGGATCGCCTCACCAGTTACCGGCCGGTGGCCGCCCTGCCCGCCTATAGCACGTTCGTAATCCGATTCGCACCATGAGAGACCTACGCATCTCATTGCCCGATGATCGCTATCGACGGATAGCGGGTCTCTTGTTGGGCGCACTGGTGGGCCTCGTTTTTGGCCTGGTGTCGCAGTTGGGTGACCGGTTTGCCCTACCGGGGGTCCCACTCTATAAGCCGCCGCTTGGCCCGCTCGGCAACATCGTTATGTATGCTTTTGGCGCTGCCCTTCTCGGCGTACTGGTCGCGTGGCCGGTGAGCGGCATCAAGGGGACGTTTCAGGTGGCGGCGGGCAGCGCCGCGGCCATCATCGTCGTATCCTTGCTGAATGCCAGGGACCTAAGCGGCAAGTGGCTGGTCCAAACGATCGCGGGCATCGCCCTGATGTTGCCGTTCTGGGGCATGCTCGTGCCGATCCTGGGCGCTTTGAGATGGGTCATCGATCGACTGGAAGAGGCCCAGCGCGACAGCCTGCCGCTGTGGAGACGGGTTCCCGGCACGCTGGCACTTCTCATTGTAGTTGGGCTGGTGGGGCTGGCCACGCTGTATCCCGCGCGGGGACGCGAACTGCTACGGCAGATGCACGCGACGCTCGTGGGGTCACAGACGACAGGTGATGTCCCGCCTGCCCTGGAGCTGGTGGATCGATTCCCGGAGCACCTTGATGACCCCTTTCAGCTCTCCTGGGAGGGTCGATCCATCGAGCGCTTTCGCATCCCGCGGCCAGGTCGCGACTTCGACATGCATTCTGCAGTCATCGCGCGCTTTGCCACCGGTTGGAGCCTGGTGTGCGTGTACATCACGGCTGAAGAGCCGCCTTTGTGCAGAGGCTTTGATGTTCTGCCGCGCTAGGGGGGATCGTATTCCCGGATGAATGTGAAGAGATCACACGAAGGTCGTTCGGTTTGGGAGCGTGTGACCTCAGTAAGCCCTGAAGAGCAGGCCGCACAGGATCGCGCGCGACGGCGGACGGGGGTGCTCATGGGGGTCTTACTGGGCCTGGCATACGGCGGTGTCTCGCAGTTCATCAATCCGATCGCCTTGCCGGGCATCCAACTCCACCAGCCGCCCGCAGGTGCAGCCGGCAACATGCTCCTCAGCAGCCTGATGGGCGGTGTGTTCGGCGTACTGACGTGCTTCCCCACGAGCGCGGCCATGGGCATTCTCCTGGGCGGCATCGCCGCGCTGGCCGGCATCTTCTCCTACATGATCGTTCGTCTGGGCGGGCTCGGGCTGGACAGCGCCCTGATCGGCAGCGTGATATTGTCCGCGCCGATGGCCTGGTTGACCCTGCCCGTCATCGCCCTGCTCCGCTGGGCCACCGAACGCCAGGTCAGTGGGCAGCGCAACGGCGAGCCTCTCCTTGTGCGAGCCCGCGCGCCGGTCGCGTTGTTCCTGATCATGGCATTCCTGGCCAGCTTCGAACTGCTCCCCGCTGAAGCGCGGGACACGCTGCGGCGGACGGATGCGCTGATCCGGCAAGGGCTGCAGGCAACTTCGGCCACTCAACTGCCGGCCCCCCTGGCAGGGCCCAACATGACGGCGTTTCCGGCCGGCCGAATGGCTGCTTACACCCTGGAGTGGACGCAGTATGACCTGGACCGCTTCATGAAGCTGCGACCGCCATCGAACTTCGACCAACATACGGCTGTCATAGCGCGCTTCAAGGACGGCACCCTGCTCGTCTGTCTCTACCCGACTCCAAGGCAGGATCCGAACTGCGCAAACTACGATCAGATGCCGGCAAAGGCGCCAGAGAGGGGAGACGACGCATGAGCAAGAACATCGCGATGCAAGACCTCTACCCGGAAACCTGGGCCCAGTGCTACGGCTGCGGACGGCTCAACGAACACGGCTTGCAGATCAAGAGCTATGTAGAAGGCGATGAGGTTGTCTGCCATTTCCGGCCAAAGCCCTATCACACCGCGATCCCCGGCTACGTCTACGGCGGCCTGGTCGCCTCGCTGATCGATTGTCACGGCACGGGCGCAGCTGCTGCCGCGGGCTATGCAGCCGAGGGCCGCGCGCCCGGGACCGAGCCCGCCCTGCGCTACGTCACCGCATCGCTGAAGGTCGATTTCCTGCGGCCCACACCACTGGGGCCAGTGTTGGAGCTGCGTGCCCGCACGCGCGAGATCGTGGGCCGTAAGGTCATTCTCGATATCACTTTGGCGGCCGAGGGCGAGTTGTGTGCCCGCGGCGAAATCATCTGCGTCCGGATTCCGGACGATTTCGGAAGAGCGAAGGAGTAAACATGTTACCGTCTACCGCAGATGCCGTCATCATCGGCGGCGGGGTCATGGGCGCCAGCTCAGCCTATCACCTGGCCGCGCGCGGCGCGAAGAATGTGGTCCTCCTGGAGAAGCACGAGTTCCTGGGTGCAGAGGCAACGGGCAAATGTGCCGGCGGCATTCGCTATCAGTTCAGCACCGAAATCAACGTCCGCCTTTCGCTTGTGAGCCTGCCCATGCTCAAGGAATTCGAGGATCTGACCGGCCAGAACATCGACCTGCGCTGGCCAGGCTACCTGTTCCTGCTGGATAACGAGCACGATGTGGCCGTCTTTCGCCACAATGTCGCCATGCAGAACAGGCTGGGCATCCCTTCAGTGATCCTCAGCACCGAGGAGGTCGGCCAGAGAGTCCCGCTCCTCAACCTGGAGGGCGTACTGGCCGGCGCGTGGCACGCGGGCGATGGGCTGGCCGACCCGAACGGGGTGGTGCAAGGCTATGCTGCCGCTGCCCGGCGGCTGGGCGCCAAGATCTTCACGGCAACCGAAGTAACGGCCATCCGCGTCGAAGGCGGAAGGGTAACAGGGGTTTCCACGCCCGCAGGCGACATCAGCACGCCGGTGGTGGTCAATGCGGCGGGGCCCTGGGCTGGCAAGGTGGCCGGTCTCGTGGGCCTTGAGCTGCCGGTCTGGCCCCTGCGACGCCAGATCGTAGTCACCGCGCCCCTGAAGGGCGTGCCGGATGACTTCCCCTTCGTCCTCGATTTCAGCCGGAGCCTCTATTTCCATCGCGAGGGCAAGGGGATCCTGACAGGACAGTCCAACGCGAATGAGAAGCCTGGCTTCGACCAGTCGATCGACCACGGGTGGACCGAGCAGCACCTGGAGAATGCGATGTGGCGCTTCCCGCTGCTGGCCAAGGCGGGATTGCTGCGCGAATGGGCTGGCCTCTACGAAATGACGCCCGACGCGCACCCGGTCATCGACGGGCTGGCCGATCCCGCCGGGTTCTATGTTGTGGCAGGATTCAGCGGGCACGGCTTCATGCATGGCCCCGTTGCAGGCTTGCTGATGTCTGAGCTGGTCCTGGACGGCGGGGCACACACGCTCGATATCCACCAGCTTCGCTTCGGCCGGTTTGCCGAAGGGGACCTGGTGCGGGAACACAACGTGGTGTAGTACAATCGCTGGGTGGGGCTGCAATACCTGAAGTAAGCGCCCCCACCTTACCAACTCATTGAGGAGCAGAAGAGTGGAAATCATCGTTAAACAGGGCAACATCGCAGAGGTCGCTGCAGACCTCATCGCCGTCGGTCTGTTCCAGGACCTGGCCCCTAGCGGCGCCGCGGGTTCGGTCGATGCCGCGCTCGGCGGCATGATCAGGGACGCGCTCGCCATGAAGGATTTCGCAGGCAAGGCGGGCGAAACGCTGCTGCTCTATACCCGCGGTGCGATCCCCGCGCCGCGGGTCCTCATCGTGGGGCTCGGAGAGGCAGGCAAGTTCGACCTCAAGATAGCGCGTGATGCAGTCGCCACGGCCGCGCGCAAGGCACGCGACCTGGGCGTGAAGCACCTCGCCATCGACGCCGGTAGCGCCCCGCCCACCAGCCATGGCGCGGGCAGCGGCGTTGCGTCGCCCGAGGCTGCAGGCCAGGCAATGGCCGAGGGCGCACTGCTGGGGCTGTACCGGTACGAGGGTTACCGCTCGCAGCCGCCCAAGGACTGGAAGCCCGACCCAGAGCGCATGACCATCGTCTCATTCGACGCAGAACCCATCGCCGGGTTCGAGACGGGCGTGCTCCGCGGGAAAAGCATCGCGGCGGGCGTCACGCTCGCGCGCCACATGGTCAACACGCCTGCCAACCGCATGACGCCGTCCGTGATAGCCCAGCTGGCCGAGAACCTGGCGGGACAGACAGGGCTGCGCTTCGAGGCGCTCGGTCGCGCAGAATGCAAGGCGCTGGGCATGGGCATCTTCATGGCCGTCGCCGAGGAGTCCGAAGAGGAGCCAAAGCTGATCGTCCTGGAGCACAATGCCGGGCGCCACGACCTTCCGACCGTGGTCCTGGTAGGCAAGGGCGTGACCTTTGACTCAGGTGGCATCTCCATCAAGCCAGGCGAAGATATGTGGAAGATGAAGGACGACATGGCCGGCGCCGCGGCCGTCATCAGTGCACTGGGCGTCGCCTCGCGCCTGGACCTTCCGCTCCATGTGGTGGGCCTCGCGCCGTGCGCTGAAAATCTGCCCGGCGGCCGCGCACAGAAGCCAGGCGATGTATTCACCGGCATGAAGGGAAAGACGATGGAGGTCATCAGCACGGATGCGGAGGGCCGCATGCTGCTGGCCGATGCCCTGGCTTATGCGGCACAGTTCAACCCGGCCGCGGTGATTGACATCGCCACGCTCACCGGGGTGCAAAGCATGTCGTTGGGTCCCCAGGCGGCCGGATATTTCGCAAATGACGAAACCGTTGCAGAGCGACTGAGTGCAGCGGCTGAGGCTTCAGGCGAGCGCCTGTGGCGCTTCCCGCTATACGAAGAGTACGCGGAGCCGATCAAGAGCCAGGTTGCTGATGTGAAGAACAGCGCGGGACGCTATGCCGGCCTGGGAACAAGCGCCAAGTTCCTCGAACACTTTACCGAAGGGTACCCATGGGCGCACATCGATATGGCATCGATGGCGCTGTCAGACGATGACAAGCCTGCGAAACCTAAGGGGGCGTCCGGTTACGGCGTACGGCTGTTCACAGCGCTGCTGGAGGCGTGGCGCTAGGCTGCCCAGGCGCGGGACCTGGAACATCAAGCACATCAAGTGCCGGGCATTTGGGGAATTACGCGCATCAAGTGCCGGGCACTTGCGAAGTGCCCGGCACTTTAACGGACGAACCTGCCGGCGGTGCCCCTTACTCCGGGCTGATCTCGAAACTGTGCGTGATCTCCGTCACACCGCGGATCGTGGCGGCCACGGAGCAGTACTTTTCCTCGGAGAGCCTGATCGCGCGTTCGAGCTTCTTCGGATCCAGGCCGGCGCCGCTGGCGCGATAGTGCAGATGTATATGCGTAAACTGCCAGGGGGGTTCGGGCGCCTGCTCCGCATCTGCGCTGATGACCAGGCTGGCCAGCGGCTCGCGCTGCTTTTGCAGGATGTCGACCACATCGTAAGCCGAGCATGAGGCCAGCGCGATCACGAGCAGGTCCGATGCCTTCGAGCCGCGTGCCTCTGTCCAGGTGGGGTCGTTGGGCTTTTGCCAGTAGCCTGCAACAACCGTGCGGCCGGTTGTGTCGCGGCCGACGAACATTCGGCTCTCCTCGCCCAACCATTTGACGTCGATTCTTCCCATGCATCCTCCAGGCGCAACTGATATTCCAATTTGCTCCCTCTTGGACGCAGGTAAGGGGGCTGAGGTTACACCGGAGGAGGACCCCTATGCCGCGTGCTCGCCGCGGCGATGCAGCACAAAAGCCACAATCCCGGCAATGGAAACCGCAGAACCAACGGCGGCGGCGGCGGCACCGATCACCCAGCGCCGCTCCAGCAGAGTAAGACGCCCTCCGTAGGAAGCGGCAGCAGGCATGAAGCCGGAAACAGCCCGCCGCGCGTTCTGCTGCCGCGCAGCAGCCAGCAGGCTCCGCTCCAGTTCCGCGCGAAACTGCGGCCGCGGCCGTACAGGGAGCAGCAGTGCGGCAAGCTCTCGCGCGAGGCCCAGGAACGGAACCACCGTCAGGACGCCTGCGGCGCGGCTATGGCCGGGCGCGTATGTGGCGAAGGGGGTAATTGAAGGAATAACGAGACGACTCACAACCGCGCACCTTTCATAACAATCCGCATGCACGCCACTACCAATCGCGTGCTTCCAGGTCGGCCTTGAGGGCCTTCAGTGTCCGGAAATACAATGATTTGATCGCGCTCTCCGTACGTCCCATGGCCTTGCCGATCTCCTCGTTCGAGAGCCGGTCCGCATACTTCATGATCAGCAAGCGCTGGCGCTCCTCGGGCTGCCGGCGGATGGCTGACCAGAGCGCCTGCTTGCGCTCGTTCAACTCAGCCGTACGCTCCGGGTTATCAGCCGGCCTGCCGGGCAGCTCGATGTCCTCCAGCGATGCGAGTTTCCATCGGTTTTGGGACCGGTGATGATTGGCCACCAGGTTATGCGCGATACGATACAACCACGCGACAAAGGGAACCCCCTGAGGCGTGTACCCGTACAGGTGCGTCAGCGCCTGGTGGAAGGTACGCGCGGTCAGGTCCTCAGCGTCGTGCGCATTGCCGGTACGGTAGTAGATGTAGGTGTAGATCCGGTCTACATGCCGCCGGTAGAGCTCGCCGAAGGCCTCCGCGCTGTCGTACTCCGCCGCATCGCCCTTCGCGGCCTCGATCAACGCAGCTTCTGCCAGGTCAGCGAACGGACCAGCCGCCGCTTCCTCTTTCGCCAGATCCTGCGCACGTGGCATAAGTCATAACACCTGCGGACCTTAAAAGACGCGACGCCATTCGATGCGCCGGCGAATGCGGCGCATCGAGTGGAGCCGCGGTGCGTCAAGCGCTCTCATACGCTGACTTACCGACTACCGCCACCCCAATCGTCCCCGGTCCAACGTGCACGCCGATCACGGGACCGAGCTCAGCGATGAAGAATGTCCGGCAGTCAAAGGCAGCGCTCAATCTGGCAGCCAGCGCCCGCGTCTCCTCTGTGGCTACAGCATGGGTGAACGCCAGCCGGGCGTTGGCGCCGCGATCCGGGACGCGCTTCAGCAGAGTCTCCTGCGCGCTCTCGAGCGCCTTACCCTTGCTGCGCACGCGCCCCAAAGGCACCACTTCGCCGTCGACGATGCCCAGCAAGGGCTTGAATTTGAGCAGGGTGCCGACCATCGCCTGAGCCTTCCCGATCCGGCCGCCACGCTGCAGATACTCCAGCGTCTCGAGCACAAACACGATGTGGACGTGCTCGCGCATGGCAAGCAGCCGGCTGACGATCTGCGCGCGCGTAGCGCCCGCGTCGACCATAGCGACGGCCTCCTGCACCATCAACCCGAGCCCAACAGAAATACTGGTCGAATCGATCACATCCACGGGCCACCCGGGGTGACTCTCATAGGCAATAGTGGCCGCGCTGTAGGTTCCGCTCAATTTGGACGAAAGCACAAGCGCGATCACCTCATCTCCCGCAGCCGTGAAATCTTCGAAATAGCCGAGGAAGTCGGATGGGATGGCTTGCGAAGTGGTGGGCAGCGGATCGCTGCCGGGCAGCCTGGCCCAGAACTGGTCGCGGGTGATTTCGATTCCGTCGCGCAGTGCCTCCTGGCCAAACACGACACTGAGGGGGATGACGGTGACCGCCGGATGGTGCATGACCTCCGGCGGGGCTTCACAAGTTGAATCAGTAATGATGCGGATCATGGTGGAATAACTCCTGGACTGATTTGCCCTATACATCTTAGGTGTAGGGCGGGGGTTTGTCAACGGGAAGCGCATAAATCCAATAAGAAGTTAACCCGGCCCGACGGAAAAAGATGCGGGCAGATTGCGAGGACGGACAGGCGTAGGCACTGATCGAGCGAGTACGACGCTTTCTTACGCGAAGAAGCCGCGCCGGCGCACTTCTTCTGGCAGCGAGAGGTAATCAAAACTGTCGAAATCAGTCAACGCTTGGCCGTGGAAACCTAAGGCGCCCGTTTCGGGGGTGATCTGGGGCAAGCCGCGCACAGTGAGGCGGGCCAGCCGCGTGCCCAGGGCAAGCTCCCCCGGGCTCATGACGAGGCGATTGAAGGCAACATGGCCCACTTCATCCACCAAAATGTCAGTCAGACGCTGCTCCAGCAGTTCCTGCAGCTCGGTCTGCCCCTGGAGAAAGTCGCGAATTCGGTTGAGTGTCCAGTTGAACAGGTAGATCCCGGAAACTTCGGAGGCATACAGAATGGGATGCATCAGAGTGCGGGGCGAATAGGCTATTGCGTGGATCAACGCTCTCAGGGCCATTTTCGGGTGATACCGGTCCACCACCTGGAGATCAAACTGCCGTGCTGCCCCCACCAGGATGCGGGTATGGTATTCTTCTTCCTGCTGGGCCACCTGCATGACTTTGCCACGTAAGTCAGAGCCATATTTGTCATGGCGAGTATAGACGGCTTTGACGACGCGAACGCCATACGCTTCGCCTCCGTTCATCTTGCAGAAGGTGAGCAGCAAGAGCAGGTCCGGAGTCAGCTCGCGAGCACGAGGATCGAATCGCTCGTAAAGCCGATCGAAGTCAACCTGTGACAGGCGGGCCGCATACCGCAACGGTGAAGCGTCCATGTGAGCCAGGCGGTCCTCGCGGTGCGGTAGGGTGCCGGTCTGGCGATCCAACTCCCCGTTCTTTTCACGCAGATGGTCAAGATAGGCTTCAAGAAGGGGCGTGCGGTGTAGATCGTCCACTGGACCATAGAAGCTGGGCTTCGATAGTGGGGAAGAAAGGGTTGGCATAGGAACTCTCCTTACGGGGACCTTTCGCCTGCTTGATCGCCCCGCATCTGAAAATGGACTCGGTGACATCCACACGCAACGCTCCTCGCGTCGCTTTGGCTTTCCCGCCATTATAGCAAAACCGGATCGATACGCCTACCACTTCTCTGGCGCCCAGGACCGGCTGAAACCGTGGTGCAGACGTAAAATGGCGTCAGGAGTTCTTAAGGATGTAGTACGTCGCCTTGCGCTCGCCCACCTTCAACAGCAGGCCCTGGTCGACCAGGTCGGCCAGCAGGCGGCGTATGGTCTCGTCGCTGAGGTCGGGGATCAGTTCGCGGAACTCGCGGTTGGTGATGGAGCCGTGCTCCATAAGGTAAGCCAACGCGCGCTCCTGGCGCCCATCCAGGCGGCCGTTAGCCCAGCGCGGGGCCGACTCCGGGCTGACCAGGTCGTCTCCGCGGCCGACCAGCGTGACGCGGAAGCCCGCAACCGTCTCTTCGAAGGCAGGCGCATGCAGCCCGGCTTCGCCCATGGCCGCCACCATGCGATCGATGCCGTAGCCGAGCCGCTCCACGAATCCCAGTTCTGACAATCCCTGGACGATCGCCTCGTTGCGCGAGAAGCGCTCGGTCAGCAGGTTGTCGAGCGTCACATGGCCGGGTAGCCGTCCAGGGCTGTAGATTTCCATGCGATCACTGAACATGAGGACCCGCACGTCATCTCCCCGGATGGCATAGTCGCGATGGGCGACCGCGTTGACGATCGCCTCGCGGATCACGTCGGGCGGGATTTCGTAGGCGACCGGCGCTTGACTGCTCTGGGCGCGGGTGCCGACACTCTGGGGGATCACCGAGAGCACGAAGTTCACGGCTTGATCAACCTGCTCGAACAGCGATCCCTTGAATATCTTGTAGTAGGGTGCCGGTCGCTGGACTTCTGTCCCGTGGAAGTGCATGCAGC
>CAYLZG010000057.1:11510-24028 GCA_964387985.1 uncultured Anaerolineales bacterium
ATCGCCTCGCGCACCACCGCAAGCGGGTACTCAGTCAGCTCAGTGCGCGTCAGGCCGCTGATGCGCAACCCGCGCCGCATGTTGGCCGCGACGAAGGCCTCCGCGCGGCGTATCTGGCCGGGGAGCGCGCCGAGGGCATCCTCGCGGACAAAATCATCGCCCATCTCGGAACCGGGATATCGGATCAGGGTGATCGTGGCGTTACGCAGGAAGCGTTGCGGCCGGCGGCCAAACAGGAGGATGCCCGCATAAGTGGGGACCTGCTCACCCTCGCGCTCGACCAGGTAGCCGCGGTCGAGCAGCACACGCTGCCACCCCTGGCCTGCGGTGCCTCGCAGGCTGGCCACATAGGCATCCACCGCGTCACGATCCAGGTCTGCGAGCGCCGCGCCGGGTGCGGGGCGGGACTCGAAGCCCGACTCATCGCGACTGAGCAGCAACGCGGTCAGTTCTGCGGCGCTGAGCAGGCGGTTACGCGCGCCTGCGCGGCCGAGGTAGCGCCCGTTCAAGCTGTAGACGTGCGGCATTCCGGGAGGAACGACCGCCAGGCACAGGGTCTTCCCGGCGATCCCCACAAGCGCCGGTGTGGACAGAAGCAAAGGTGGGGTCGCCAACAGGCCGGCGGCACGTATGGATTGGACGGCAACTGCTTCGTCTTCAACCCCCAAGGGCCTGCCGTTGGCGGCGACGCCCAACACAACCGTTCCGCCATGTGTGTTGGCCAGCGCAACGAGCGTTTCGGCCAGCCGCAGGGAGCTGGCGTTTGGAGGCAGGAACGCCGCGGCCTCACCGGGTCCTCTGGCCAGCAGCACTTCGACTTCCGCCGGCCCCAAGTCCTGGCCCAAACGGATCATCGCAGATCGACGCGGTCGACGCGCCAGGTGAGTTCCGCGCCAGGGATATCGCGCGCAACGCTGATGAGGCTCCATTCGGCAGTGCGCACGACGCCGCCGAGCACGATCCGAGTCTCCACGCGCACCCGCTCGCGACTACACCAGAACTCAGTGGGGCCAGCGCCCTCCATCTGCTCGGGAGTGCACCAGGCGCCGCGTGCCTGGTCGGGCTCTATTCCGGCCGGATTGCCCACGGAGACGATGTTGATCGGAGCTCGCTCCGACTCGCGCAGCAGTGCAAGCTCCGGAGCGAGGATAGCACCGTATAGGACATAGCGGGACGGAGAGCCGAAGGTCCGATCGCCCCGCAGCAGCGCGACGACCACCCCTTCCGGATAGACCGGCTCATCGGGAACGCCAAAGCAAAAATCGATTGTCTCTCTGGAATCGTCCGGCTTGAACCCCACTGAGTCTGACTCGTCACGCTGGTAGCCATCCACATCGCACAACAAGCTGCGGTGGTTGAGCAGGCGATTGTAAGTGGTGACGTAAAGGATCCGGTTCTCCGCGTCGGGGTCCACATCCCACACGACGCGCGCATTGCCGGCGAAATGCTCGCCCTGGTAACCCGAGGCCTTGTCAGCCCAAAGGAAGATGGAGAGGCGGGTGGGCAAATCAGCGCCCGAGAAACCGAAAACGTTGATCTCGTCAACCTTGCAGGCTGCGCCCTGTTTCGGCGCAGGTGAGAAATTGACCTCGACGCCGGTCTCACCCAGGTAACCCTGGCCCTTGGCACCGTAAAAATCCGGCAGCAGCCGGTAGGGCACGATGCTGGACCCGCGATAGGGACTGGGGCTCTCCGGCCGCTCCGGCAGACTATCCGCCTGCGTATCGAAGATCACGCCGCCGAACGGCGCGAACACGCCCGGCTCATTCTTGAACGGCAGGGTGAGCGTGTACGCGTCGTAGCGATAGATGAGCAATCGCTCGTCGGCTCCGTCACCGTCGAAGTCGCAGGTCACCTGGGGCTCGGCTTGCACGTCCCAGCTTGGGGGAATGAGGGTCTGCAGGTCGAGCGGGATTACGGACTTGTCCCGGCCCCAGTCGAAGAGGCTCACCCCGTCGCTGCCCCGGAGCAAAACCAATATGGCGGCGGTCAGGATGACAAGGAGGATGAAGATCAGCACGCCACCGCGAGTTTTGAGCATCGATTGCACCTCCGGGGGACGGCATCGCTACGCCGCGCTGGACGCCTCAGCCACCTTCTTGCGCGGGCGGCGCCTCGGCTTCGGCTCGGGCGCAGGCAACTCGAGCAGCGCGTGCGGCAAGAGCTCATCCATGCGCTCGATCTGGATCAGGTTGAGCTGCCGTTGCACATCGCGTGGCACCTCGGCCAGGTCCTTCAGATTGCGCTTCGGGATGATCACAGTCTTCAGGTGCATCCGGTGTGCTGCCATCAGCTTCTCTCGCAGCCCGCCGATGGGCAGCACGCGGCCGCGCAGGGTAATCTCGCCCGTCATCGCCAGGTCGTGACGGACCGGCCGGCCCGTCAGCGCGGAGATCAGCGCCGTCGCCATAGTCACGCCTGCGCTCGGCCCGTCCTTGGGGATGCCGCCTTCAGGCACATGAATGTGGATGTCGATCTTGTCGAAATCGATATCGCCGAAGCCATACTCGACCGAGCGCGAGCGCGCATAGGTGAGCGCGGCCTGGGCCGATTCCTGCATCACCTCGCCGATCTGACCGGTGAGGGTCAATGATCCCTTGCCCTCCATGACCGAGACCTCGACCTGCATGACATCGCCGCCGGCTTCGCACCACGCCCGGCCGTTCGACACGCCGATCTCATCTACCTCGTTCGCCAGCCACTCGGTGAACTCGGGCGGACCCAGGAATTCGTTCACGAGGGAAGGGGTGATGCGGTGCGGCGCGCGACGATCTTCGGCGACCCGTCTTGCGATCTTGCGGCACACGTTGGCAATGGCGCGCTCCAGGTTGCGCACGCCCGCCTCGTAGGTGTACTCGCGAATCATCGAGCTCAACGCGGCCGGCGTGAACTGCACCTGCTGTGGCGTGAGCCCGTGCGCCTCGAGCTGGCGCGGGATCAAGAACTGCCGCGCGATCGCGAGCTTCTCCTCCTCGATGTAACCGGGGAAATCGATGACCTCCAGCCGGTCACGGAGCGCGGGCGGGATCGGATCCAGCAGATTGGCCGTGGTGATGAACATCACGCGGCTGAGGTCGTAGGGCACCTCGAGGTAGTGATCGCTGAACGCATGGTTCTGCTCGGGATCGAGCACCTCCAAAAGGGCCGACGAGGGGTCGCCCCGGAAGTCCACACCCAGCTTGTCGATCTCGTCCAGCATGAAGAGCGGATTCACGGTTCCCGCCGAGTGCATGGTCTGGATGATGCGGCCCGGCAGCGCGCCGATATAGGTGCGGCGGTGGCCCCGGATCTCGGCCTCATCGCGCACACCGCCCAGGCTCAGCCGGACGAACTTGCGGCCGAGCGCCTCTGCGATGGATTTACCCAGGCTGGTCTTGCCTGTGCCCGGCGGGCCGACGAAACAGAGAATCGGACTCTTCATCTTATCCTGGGCCAGCCGGCGCACCGCGATATGTTCCAGGATGCGATCCTTGATGCGCGGCAAGCCATAATGGTTCCGCTCCAGGACCTTGGCCGCGGCCTTCACGTCTAGGTTGTCCTCGGTTGCCGCATGCCACGGGAGATCGAGAAGCCAGTCCAGGTAATTGCGGACCACGGTGGTCTCGGGCGAGGCCTGCGGCATCGCGGCGAGCTTGCCTACCTCCTTCTCGGCCTTGGCAAGCACGGCCTCGGGCAGCCCGGCAGCCGCGATCTTCTCCTTGAGCTCTGCCAGTTCGCGCTGTTCCTCGTCGACCTCGCCCAACTCGGTCTGGATCGCGCGCATCTGCTCGCGCAGGTAATACTCACGCTGGCTCTTGTCCACCTCTTGCTGGACCTGGTTCTGAATGCGGTCTTCCAGTTCCAGCACGTCGAGTTCCTGCCCCAGGATAATGCTCAGTCGCTGAAGCCGCTCGTTGGCGTCGAGCGTCTCGAGCAGTTCCTGGCGCTGCGGGGTCTCCAGGTCGAGGATATGTGCCAGCAGATCCGCGAGGCTGCCCGGCTCCTTCTCGTTCATCGCAGCGACATAGGAGTCGTCAGGAAGGTTCGGATTGAGATTGACGACCTTCTCGAACAGCGCGAGCACCGCGCGCATGAGCGCCTCTGAGGCCATGTCGTGGCGCTCATCCTCGTAGATTGGGACGCCGCGCACCCGCATGTAGGGCTCTGTCTCGATAATCTCGACAATGCGAACGCGCTCGATGCCCTGCACCAGCACTGTGGTCGACCCATCGGGCATGCGGAGCACCCGGCCGATGTCGACCGATGTGCCGATTGAGTACAGGTCGGTGAGATCGGGTTCGGCCTCGTCGCCGCCGCGCTGGCACACCACCAGGAGCGGAATCTCTGCAGCCTCGGCCACCTCCACCGCGCGGGCGGTCCGATCGCGGCCCAGGAAGAGGGGCATGACCAGGTTCGGAAAGACGACCGTGTCGGGCATCGGGAGCACCGGGTATTCGTTGCCCTCGCGCGAATCGAGCTCATGCGGACGCGAGCGCCGGATCTCGCGCGGCCTGCCCGGCTTGCGTCGCGCCAGCATCTGCAGCAAAGACCAGCCAGGTCTGACCTGCTGCCCGTCCTGGTTCAGGATATCGATATTCTCATCCAAATCAGCCTCAGTACGATCCACAGTGTCATTCAATCCGGCACGACCTCGCCGGCAGTCTCGTCCTGCCAAACCCAATCATCCGGTGCGAACGCCTCGGGATGTTGTTCGGCCCAATGGAGTCGCGCCTGTGCGACGACGAAGATGGAGCCGGTAATACAGATCAGATCCTTGGGTCCTGCCCAGGCCAGCGCCTCGCGCAGCGCAGCGCTCAGGTCCGGCTGAACGCTGATGGGCGTCTGTGTGCTGAGCTGGCGCACCAGGTCGGCAAGCTGTGCCGGCTCTGCGGAGCGCGGGTGGCCGCTCTTGGTGACGATGACCTTATCCGCTGGAGCATATCCTGCAGCGGTCGCTGCATCGAGAAACTGGTGCAGCATGCCGTCGATGTCTTTGTCCGACGATGCGCCGAAGACCAGGCAGAGCTGGCCACGGGGCGGCCGGGGAAAGTAGTCGGCCAGCGCAGCACGCAGCTTGAGCGCGGAGTTCTCGTTGTGTGCGCTGTCCACGACCAGGATGGGCGAGCTGTTCAGCAACTCAAAGCGACCCGGCCAGCGTGCATTCAGCAGGCCTACGCGAACCGCCTCTTCGCTGATGGACACACCCCGGTCGCGCAACTGCTGGAGAATCGCGACTGCGGTGGTCGCATTGTCCAGCTGGTGGCGCCCCAGCAAGGGAATGCGCAGATCGATGAAGGTGGGATCGCCGCCGGGTCCTCGCACGGTGAGCGTCTGTCCGGAAAGATCGAAACCATTTTTCTCCATCGTCCAGTTGTCGCCGATCACGGTGAGATGAGCGCGCGTGTCCTGGCAGACGCGCTGGATCACAGCCATGGCCTCGGGCTCCTGGGGCGCGCTGACTACCGGCACACCACGCTTGATGATGCCGGCTTTCTCGAATGCGATCAGGGACAGCGTGTGACCGAGCAGCTCGACGTGATCGTAGCTGAGTGACGTGATGGCGCAAACCGCTGGCTGCACAACGTTGGTCGCGTCCAGCCGGCCGCCCAGGCCCACCTCGACGACGGCCCAATCGACGCCCTGCTCCGCGAAGTACGTAAAGGCCATGGCCGTCATCACCTCGAACGCGGTGATGCCCTCGACAGCTTCCAGCGCGGAGCGGCAGCGATCCAGCAGGTCCACCAGGTCAGCCCGACTCATCAACTCGCTGCCCACCCGGATGCGCTCACGGAATGCGTGAAGGTGGGGTGAAGTGAACAGACCCGTGCGATAGCCAGCCGTACGCAAAACAGACTCGACCATGGCCGACGTAGATCCCTTGCCCTTGGTCCCGGCGATGTGAACCGACAGGAACCTGTCGTGAGGCCGACCGAGGAGCTCGAGCACCTTCTCCATGCGGCTCAGGTCGAAGGTGGCGGCGTCATACGGGTAACGGACTCTCTTCTCGTAGTTTACGTACCCAAATATATAGTCGAGTGCATCCTGGTAGCGGCCCATGCAAGGCTCCAATCCAAGGGTTCAGATTAAGTCTGCATCTATCTTAACGCATATGATGCAAAACTCAAAGAGAGGGGCATCAGGCGCCCAGCAGAAGACTTTGCCATCATTTTCACTATTGACAATGCTTAGCACCCGTGTAATAATGCATATAGTATTTTTTTGTAGGTTTGAGTCGTGCAGTACGCCGCGCTACCCGATGTTGGCAGAGGAGGATTATATGCTGTTACCGACCCGTCGACTTTCCGCAACCCGGCTCTCCTGGGCCCTTTTCGTCATCACGGCGTTGCTGTGCGCCGGATGCACCGCAACCACGATAGCTCCGCCCGCGGTTGCCCCTGTCCCGCCAGTGCAGATTGCCGAGCTTCCACCCACCTGCATGAACGATGTTTACGGCGAAGAGACCAATTGCGATGCCAACGACGTTCGAGTGGGCCAGTACACCCTTGTCGAAGGGCCGAAAGAGTGCCTGCCCGGCGAGAAGATCCAGGTCAAGCTCCAGGCCGAGCTGGTAGCGGGTGCGCAGGATCGCTACGACATCGGACTATTCATCGCGCAGGACGGCGGCGCAGCCCTCACCGGCATCTGTTATCGGGACTATCTTGCTCCCCCACTATTGAGCAGCGGCTATGACCCAGGAACTCTGTTTGTGCAGCCCGCGGGAGACGATCCGATCACTTATACCGGCGGCGGACCCTTCCTGACATCGGAAGAAGCGGAAGACCTGTGCGGCGACATCGAGCAGGGGGTCCATACCTTCCGCGATGTCGGCGAGACGCCCTCCGATACGGACACCGGCCCCGTGTGGGTCGACGTCGTGTGCCAGGACAGCGTGGACGCGACCGGCGCGTCCACGCCCGACGGGATTGCCGACCTCGGCACCTGCGTGAGCTGGGACAACGTGCCCGACGCGAAGCCTGCCTGCACGAAGCTGGAGGATACCAAGCCTAACAACAAGGCGAAGTGCAACTGCTCCTACATCCAGATCGCAGGCCTGACCGTCCCAAAGGTGGCCAGCCTGGAGGTCGTCAAGGACCTCTTCCCCGCATCCGACCCGGCAAAGTTCGACCTGCTGATCGACGACGCGGTTGCGTCGGGGAGCGAGGGTGTCGGTGACGGCGGCTCCACAGGATCCGTGACGGTGACTGCGGGCACGGATACGGCGCCGGGCGCGAAACACACCGTGGGCGAGGCAGCGCACGACCCGGGGACGGACCTGGGAGCGTACGATATATCTTACGCCTGCCTTAAGAAGGGCGAGACAACAGCGCTCGCCACGGGCGCCGGACCCGGGCCGGTGGAGTTGCTACTCATGCCCGATGACGACGCGGTTTGCACCTTCACCAACAAGGCCATTCCGAGGCTTCAGTTGGTCAAGGAGGTGTCCAACGACGACGGAGGCACGGCTGCAGTGACCGACTGGGCGCTCGCCGCCACAGGCGCAAGCACCGAGGAGCCTACGAATCTCTCGGGGACGACACCGGTCGACAGCGCGAACCTGGAAGCCAGCTTCAAGGCTGATACCTACACCCTGAGCGAGACCTTCACCGGGGATGCCACCGTGCTCGGCGGCTACACTGCCGGCGCCTGGAGCTGCGTGAAGAGTGGAACCACCGAAGAAGTTCCGGTCTCAGCGGATAATCAGGTCGTGATCAACTACGGCGACGATGTGACCTGCACCATCACCAACGATGACATCCAACCGAAGCTCAAGCTCGTTAAGGCAATGAATATCCTGTTCGGCGGTGCGGCGACCGCGGCTGACTTCAAGGCTTCAGTAACGGATGCCGCTGGCGCCAGCACGGAGATGGCCTGGGACACCGTCACCGGCCTCAGAGCGGGCGCCTATGACGCGGACGAGACCGGCCCCGCCGGCTACACGCCGTCGGAATGGACCGGTGACTGCGCAGAGGACGGCACGATCACGCTGCTGCCCGGTGACGAGAAGACCTGCACCATCACGAACAGCGACGTGCAGCCGAAGCTCACGCTCGTCAAGACGATGGACATCAAATACGGTGGCACAGCCACTGCAGCCGACTTCAAGGCTTCGGTGTCGTCTGGCGAGATCAGCATGGAAGTGCCCTGGAACACCTCCACGGGCTTCAACGTGGGAGACTACGTCGTCAGCGAGACCGTGCTGAAGGGCTACGAGGCGTCCGCCTGGGGCGGCGACTGCGCAGAAGACGGGTCGATCACCCTCGGGCCGGGCGACGAAAAGACCTGCACCATCACGAACAGCGACATCCAGCCCCAACTCAAGCTCGTCAAGACGATGGACATCCAGTACGGCGGAACAGCCACGGACTTTCAGGCTGCTGTGAAGGATGCCAGTGGCGCCAGCACGAACGTGGCCTGGGATACCTTCACGGGGTTCGATGTCGGCGCCTACGATGCCAATGAAACCGGTCCTGCAGGCTATACCGCGTCTGCCTGGGGCGGCGACTGCAGCGAGGACGGGGCTGTCGCCCTCCTACCAGGCGACGAGAAGACGTGCACGATCACGAACTCGGACAACCCGGCTGAGCCCGACGGCATCACGGCCATGTCCTGGGTGCTGCACGATGAGTTGATCATCACGGATATCGAGCCTCTGGCCGATAGCCCGGCTAAGGTCACCTTCGCGTTGTTCAAGGACAAGGCCTGCGAGGCACCCTGGCTCGTGGAAGACTCGCCCTACCGCGAAACGGTGCCGATCACGTATGACGGCACGACCGGCCGAGCTGTAACGCTGACGGGCTTCCCCTTTGCGGATCCAGGCGATGGCCCATCCTTCTCGAACATGTTCTATTGGCAAGCGATCTACAGTGGTGACTCGAAGAATCCGGGCTTCTCCACTGCCTGCGGCCACGAGATTACCGCCATCGGTGGAACCACGACGGTTGTCAAATCCAGGGCGACGGTCAGCCTCGGCAGGCTGCTCGAACGCATCATCCGCGGCGGCGTCGAACCCAAAGCCTCGGGCAAGACGGTGATGTCATGGGTGCTGCACGATGCCCTGAACATCACTGACATCCGCCCGCTGGCCGGCAGCACGGCCGGGGTCACCTTCACGCTATACAAGGATGAGAACTGCCGGCATCCGTGGCTGCTGGCGGATTCCTCCAAGACGCCGTACAGCGAGACGGTCCCGATCACGTATGAGGGCTCGACCGGCAAGGCTGCGACGGTCAAGGGCTACGCGACTGCGGTTCCGGGCAAGTTCTACTGGCAGGCGGCCTACAGCGGCGATGCATACAACCGCGCCTTCACGACCGTGATCGACGCATCGACCACCCCGATGGAGAATATCCCACTGCAGCCCCAATAAGGGCGATACCAGGGTCACCCGGGTGTGATGGGCCTCCATCACACCCGGGGTGTGGCCCCGGCGTCAGGGAGAAGACCGCCGCATCAGCAACAAGGCCACCGCACCACAGGCCCCCACCCCTGCCAGGATCATCCCCGGAACGGGCAGACGGCCGGGCGCTTCGCCCGATTCGTGCTGCGGCATTGGGGTCGCTGTGGCCTGCCGGGCGCTCCCCAGGATGAAGGTCGGGGTGCTGCCGGGTCTGGTCCCCAACGTGGGAATCACCTGCACCACCGCAGCCGGCGTGAAGGTTGCAGTCTCTTGGACAGGAACCGTCGCTGCTACAGGACGCGCGAGCGTTGTGGCCGCCGAACCTTCCGCGACTTGCGCCGGAAGAGTGGTGGGCGTGGTGATCACCGGGGCGCCTTGATGCAGGGTTGGCATGACCGTCAACGACTCGGCCGGACGGGCGGCAGATGCAATCGCCTCCGGAGATACTGCAGGATGTTGTCCGGCGCCTGGCGCCGGCACTACGGTGGACGCTGGCGGCGCCGTGGTCGCGGTTGTAGTGGCGGCTGCGACCGCAACTACTGAGGTCCGAGTGGCAGTCGCCGTGTTGGTCGGGACCGGCTCAGGCGTGTCGCTCGGATACCACAACACGGTGGGCGGCGACGTGACTGTGGACGTAGGCGTTGCAGTCGGCGCGACCGGCGCACAGATATCATCGAAGCTCACTGGGGGCAGCAGACTGGCAGCCCCGGTCCCGGCGCCCCATACCCAGGCATCGATGTCACCGTCCTTTACGATGCCGCTCGATGCGCCCATATTGGCGTACTGCCAGTCGCCGCCCGATGCCAGGCGCCAGTAGGACCAGTACACGCAGGTGGCACCCAGGCATTCGCAGAAGCACTCCTGATCGGGAAACGCGCAGCCCTCGTTGTCGATCCGGCAAACGGCAACACCGACGGAATTGGTGGCGTCCACATTCAAGTCCAGGCCGGAACGCTGCAGCAGAACCAGGCCGTCGATCGAGTCCTCGGTGAACTCGACGCACCGTTGGCTCACCCGTCCGGCGGAGTGCACGATCAACAGCCCGGCCCGGTGCGGCCCATCGTACGCCTCAGCCGGCACCACAACTGCTGCCAATGCCATCACAACGGCAGCAAGACCCGCGTTTGCGGTGCGTGCATATCGTTCGATCGTCATCAATCCCCTCCATCGGGGATGGGCTTCCGTTGTGGCGGAAGCCCGCCCCTTCTCGTTACGTCAAACCTGATTCGCTCACCGCACGGTAATCGGCAGGTGGACCGCAGGACACCACGCGGTCTCCGCGGTGCGGAGGGGGAAGGTCCGGCCCAACAACGCCACGACAGCTTGTTCGGTTGCCAGTGGATTGCTCCCTTGGCCTTCCTGCCACTCGAAGCTGCCGTCATTCAGCTGCAGGCTCAGGAGGAAACTGATGGGTGTCTTGTCGCCCTTGCTCCACGCCACGCCGTTCGGATCCTCGCCTGCCGCTCGCAAGGTCTCGATCACATATGCGGTTGAGTTGGCATCGCTATCCGTGCCCCACGGCGAGTCAGGTTGGTAGGGGAAGCCGCCGTCCTCGTTCTGCACGCCCCGGAGATAGGCCAGCCCCTCCATGACGACTGGTGAAGAAATGGGCTCACCTGTCGCGATCAGAGCCTGCAGGGCCAGCGCAGTCGCGTTGGTATCTGCGCCCCAGCCAGGTCCCCACTCAAAGCCGCTGCCGGGTTGCGCCAGGCCCTTGAGATATGCGATGGCCTCCGCCGGGACGGCCTGATCCAGGCTGACCTCGCCCAAAATCGCCCAAGCCTGGGGACCGGAGCCTTCGGCGTAGATTCCGGTCGTCTCATCGTAGTAGTCGCCGGGCTGCACCGCGCTGCGCGGCCAGCACATCTTGCCGGCAACCGCGCCCACGGCCAGCTTTCCCGCTTGCGCCGCGCCCTGGCCGCTGTATGAGCGCGCATGCGCCAGCCAGTAGTGGCTCAGCGATGGGCTCCCGGCCTGCAGGCGCCATGCTCCAGCGCCGTATCCGTTCGCGCCGATTGCCATCAAGACTTCGGCGCTGCCGCCATCGCCACCATAGCCGCCGTCGGCGAGTGATTGCTGTCCTTTCAGCCAGTCAAGCGCCCGCAGCGCCGCGGTCACCGGCTGCGCCGGCCACATCGCGCTGCCCCACTCGCCCCAGCGCCACCCTTCCACAGCGCCATCGCCGAGCGAAGACTCACTGGCCCCGACCATATAGTCCTGCCATACCGCGCCATCCCAGGACTTGTAGCCCCAGAACACAGAATCGTCACAGAAACAGTTATCCGCAGGGCAGCCCACGCCCTCAATGCTGCAAACGACCGTGCCATAGGAGGTAGATGCGGCGACGACCTCCAGGCCGGACAACTGGAGCGCGGCCAGGCCTGAGATCGGCGCGGTAAAGGTGATAGGGCGGGCGACCAGTTCATGATCGCCGAGCTGCACGATGACAGTCCCGTGCGCTTCATCCGCCGGCGCAGCAGATGCCACAGGGACAGAGGCAACGGGGGCAACCGGGTGTCCTGCATGGGCAGCTGTTGTGCTCAGCAGAAGCGTGAGTACCAGGCCGGCGGTTACCATACCGGCGATACGGACCCGCAGCCGCGCGACCCAGCGCGAGCTAAGTGACCAATCTGTCGAGACGTCCTGTTTCATGATGACTTCCTCCTGGATGGATGAGAATGATCGATGACGCTACGCAGGAGGGGCATAGCCTGGCAACACAACACTGGGAGGACTGGGGAGAAAAAACACCTCCTCGCGCGATGCAAGGAGGTGTGGCAACCCAAGAAGCGGCCGGCCACACCCTTTACTGCGAAGGTCATCGTGGCGGTGACACAGGCGGGCGTCCTGGCTTCCTGGCAGATCATCCGAAAGACATCGATCCGCCGGGCTACAGTTGCGCGACAGCGCCGGACTTTACCCCACCTGTTGGAGGTGTTGCGGGTAGCACCGGCTTCGCCGTTTCCGCCCGTTCCATCCGGGGAACGGGCGCCTGAGTCAGCAAACTATTCGATTGAGAAATATGTTACTACGAGCAACCTGCAACGGTCAAATCGGAAGAGTTGGGCAGAGGGCATCCGCGCTTCATGCTGCTTGCCCCGTCGTCCGGCTGGAACCCCTGGCAGCACTGTGGCATAATGGC
>CAYLZG010000058.1:0-6118 GCA_964387985.1 uncultured Anaerolineales bacterium
GCTGATGTCGTGGGAGCCGTCCTACCTCGCGCTTCATCGCAGTGGGGAGCTGCGCCGCCGCGCGCGTGCGGCGATGGCGGGCCTCGCGGGCTGCGAGTTGTGTCCGCACAGGTGCCGGGCCGACCGGCTGGCGGGCCAATACGGCGTCTGCCGCGTGGGTGCCGGCCCGGTCATCGCCTCATGGAATATCCACCCCTGGGAAGAGCCCCCGATCTCAGGCACGCGCGGCTCGGGCACCATTTTCTTCTCCAACTGCACGGGCAGATGCCGTTTCTGCCAGAATTACTCCATCAGCCAGCTCGGCCACGGCAACGAGGTGACCATCGAGCGCTTTGCCGGCATGATGCTGGAGCTGCAGCGCCGCGGGGCCCACAACATCAACTTCGTGACCCCGACCCATTTCGCCGCACAGATCCTGGCCGCAGTCGACGTGGCCGCAGGGTGGGGACTGCGCATTCCTCTCGTTTACAACACCAGCGGATATGAGCGGGTTGAAACGCTGCGCCTGCTCGAAGACGTGATCGATATCTATCTCCCCGACATCAAGTACACCGGTGACGAGGTTGCCAGGAGGTTATCGGGCTTCGGGCACTATGTGGAACACAATCGGGCCGCGCTGCGCGAGATGTTCCGGCAGGTGGGCTCGTCGCTCCAATGCGACGAGCAGGGCATCGCGCAGCGGGGGATGATCATCCGTCACCTCGTGCTGCCCGAAGGCCTGGCCGGCACCCCGGACGCCATGCGCTGGATCGCAGCCGAGCTCTCGCCCGAGGTCCACGTCAGCATCATGGACCAGTACTTTCCGACCTACCGGACGGTGGACGACCCGGTGCTGGGCCGGAAGATCACCGAAGAAGAGTACGAGGTCGCGCTGGACGCGTTCGAAGCGGCCGGCCTGCACAACGGCTGGCTACAAGATCACGAGTGCGACGAAGAGACGCCAGCGTGAATTCCTCCTTGATGCCGCGTGCGAGGGCGATCGCTTAGTCCTGCCGGAACCGCCCGTCGCTGTCACGCCACCGGTGAAATCGTCCGTGGGTCGCCTACTCGATCGTCACCGTAGCGGTCATGTTCCAACGCAGGCGTTCTTCGTGAGTGTCGGGCCGGATCACCACGGTATAGGTCATCTCGCCCTGCTTCTTCGCGCCGATGGGCTTGATCTTGACCACCTTGCCGTTCAACGTCACGCCGGGCAGCGCATCGAACTCCAGGGTCACCGGAGCACCCTCCCCGACCTTGACCACGTCCAGCTCGGTCAGGTCGTCGGTCTCGATCAACCAGGCAGATACATCGGCGAGTTGCACCACCGGCGAACCCGCCAGGACCTGTTCACCTGCCACGGGGGTGATCTCCGCCACCAGCCCTGCAAAGGGCGCCCTGAGCTCCGTATCGCCCAGGGCCGTGCGCGCCTCCTTCAGTGCGGCCTGCGCCGCAGCCAGATTTGCCTCGGCCACCTGCACGGTCTCGGGCCGCGCACCCGCCTGCAGGAGGCTGAGCTGGGCCTCCGCACGGCGCAGCTCAGCCTCCGCGGCCGCCAGATCCGCGGTCCGCGCCGGCGCACTGAGGCTGGCCAGCTGGGCCTGCGCCTGGCGCACCTGCGCCTGCGCCGCGGCCAGATCGCCCGCCCGCGCGCCGCGTTTCAGATCGTTCAGCCGGGCCTTTGCCGCATTGTAGGCGTTGGTCGCCTGTTCCAGCGCCAGGGCTTCGGGCCTGCGGCCGATGTCGGGCAGGCCGGCCACCGCATCGTAGGCGGTCTGGGCCTGGCGGAGGGCAGCTTCCGAATTGGCCAGATCCGCGGTTGCCGCAATGACCTGCTGTTCGGTCGCCCCTTCCCGGACCCGCTGCAGATTGGCGACGGCGCCATCGACCGCCGCCTGTGCTGCGGCGATGTCCTCTGGCTTCACACCGGCCTGGATCAGCGCCACCTGGCCGGCCGCGGCATCAACGGCTGCCTGGGCGCTTTGCAGTTCCTCGGCCCGCGGACCGGCCGTCAGCTCAGCCAGCTGGGCCTCCGCGCGGGCAACGCCCGCTTCTGCCTGGGCGAAGGCAGCCTCCAGGCGTCCCTGCTGCAGGCGCAGTAAGGGCTGGCCGGCCGCAACCCGATCACCCTCGGCCACCAGCACCTCGCCGACGATGCCGCCGACCGGCATGCTCAGCACGGCCTCCAGCACAGGCACGACGATGCCGTCGGCCACTACCGTGTCTGTAGCGCGCACGGGCTGTGGGGGGGGGGTCGGCGGGCCGCTTGCGGCCGGAGCGCCGCCGGTGCAGCCCGCAAGCAGCAGTGCCCCGAGCAACACCGCGAGAGCCCAGACCGGAACGCTTGCATGCCAGGGCCACCGGATCCGGGATATCGTGTCGACCTTTGTGCTTGTTGGAACCTTTGTCATGGCCTGCCTCCGATCTAATAATGCTTCGGGGCATGGGCCAGCGCCTGACGTATGCGGAGGTTGACCGCCTGCTGCGTTGGGAAACAGCTGGCGACAACCACGATCACGGCCACCAGGGCAGGCCAAAGCACCATACGGATGATCGATTCAATGATCGATGCCATAGCGAGGAGAGTAGAAACATCGAGCACCGTTTCACATGAGACTATACCCGTGATAGAACCGCATGTCAAGCGAAATAATCGCTGCGTCCCTCTGGCTCAGAACGAGCCGCCGGGATGAAGGCCGAGCAGCACATGCTCGAAAGCTTGACAGTTGATTAGCCCTCGCGATCACTTTGTGCTATACTGGGCTATCTTCATTGCAGAGTTGAGTCATACCTTCGAGATCTCGAAGGCTGATCGTGACCTCAGGAGGTGTCGCCGTGCGACTATCCGTCATGCAAGAAAACCTCGCCAAAGGCCTGTCCATCGTTGGCCGCGCAGTCTCTTCGCGCAGCACACTGCCCGTGCTGAGCAACATCCTGTTGAGCACAGACGAAGATCGACTGAAGCTCGCAGCGACCAATCTCGAAGTCGGTGTAAGCTGTTGGCTGGGCAGCCAGATCGAGGACGACGGTGCAGTCACCCTGCCGGCGCGCCTTCTCACGGACTGGGTCAATTCGATGCAGGCGGGTCGCATCGATATGGAGCTCAGCGTGCGCACCATGAGCGTTCACCTGAGAAGCGGCCGGTCGGAATCGAACATCAAGGGGATCGATGCCAGCGAATTTCCGCTGATCCCGACCGCCGATGGCGAGCAGCCCCTCGGCCTGCCGCCGGCCGCCATCCGGCAAATCATCGACCAGGTGGTCTTCGCGGCCGCCGACGCCAAGGACACCAGCCGCCCCGCGCTGACCGGTGTGCTGGCGAAATTCGAAGGGGATCGCCTGACGCTTGCGGCGACCGATGGCTACAGACTCTCCGTGCGCCGCACAATGCTCCCTGCGGCTGCACCCACGGACACAACCGTCATCATCCCCGCGCGCTCCCTGGCTGAAGTCAGCCGCATCAGCGGCGAAGCTGATCCCGACCGGCCCGTCGATTTCCTGGTAGCCGGTGCGCGCAACCAAATCCTCTTCCGGCTGTACGGCAAGGGCGAGGGCGACAAGGGCGGCGCATTCCACCAGGTCGACCTGGTGTCCCAGCTCATCGACGCCAAGTTCCCGGATTTCAACGCTATCATTCCCAAGAACTGCGTCACGCGCACCGTACTAGACACAGCAGCGCTACTGCGCGGCCTCAAGGTCGCGTCGCTGTTTGCCCGGGATGCCTCCGACCGCGTGGTGTTTACCATCACCCCGGGCGCGGACACGGAGCCGGGCCAGTTGACGATCCACGCGACCTCGCAAGAGGCCGGTGACAACGTCAGCGACCTGGATGCGCTGGTCGAGGGAACGCCCGTCGAGATTGCCTTCAACGTCCGCTACCTGATGGATGTGATGAATGTGATCGATACGCCGCAGGTCGTGCTCGAAACCACGCGCTCCGACCGCCCCGGCGTGATCCGTCCGGTGGGCGCCGGACCGGAAGAGTTCACGCACGTCATCATGCCCATGCAGATCCAGAAGTAGTCAGGCGTTGTGCGGCTCCACCACCTCTCGCTGACGAACTTCCGTAATTACGCGCGGCTGGAGCTCAGCCTCCCCGCTCGCCTGAGCGTGTTCCAGGGCGCCAACGCCCAGGGCAAGACAAACCTGCTCGAAGCAATCCATCTGCTGGCCACCGCCCGGTCACCCCGGGCGGCGGCGGAGCGCGAGCTAATCAACTGGCTGGCGCTGGAAGGCCCGTTGCCCTACGCACGGCTGGCAGCCGAGGTCGGCGACGGGCAGACGGTGGAGCGGTTGGAACTGGTGCTGGAATTGAGCACCAACGGCAGCGGTCTCGGTCCCCTGGTACGCAAGCAGGTGCGCATCAACGGCGTCGCCAAGCGCGGCCTCGACCTGATCGGCAGACTGCGCGTGGTGTTGTTCATGCCGGAAGACGTCAGCCTGGTCGCAGGTGCGCCGGGAGAACGCCGGCGCTATCTCGATATCGCGCTGTGCCAGATCGATCACGCATACTGCCGCGCGCTCGCCGCATACAACAAGATCCTTGCCCAACGCAACGCACTGCTCAAGCGTCTGCGCGATGAAGGCGGGGATGCCGGGCAGTTGGGGTTCTGGGATGAACAGATGGCAGAGCATGGCGCGCGCGTGTTGGGCCGGCGAGCACGTGCCGTATGCGCCCTGGACGACCTGGCCCGGACGCGGCACCGGGAACTATCGGGCGGCTCAGAGTGGCTCGCGCTTACCTACCTGCCGAGCCCGGCGCAGCCCAATGGGACGGCCGGACGGCCGGATGCGGCCAATGGCCGCGCTTACGCCGAGATACCTCTCGAAAAAATACGGGAATCGATGGCAGCCCATCTGCGGGCGCAGCGCAGCCGCGACATCGCAGCGGGTACGACACTGTCCGGTCCGCACCGGGATGACCTGGCGTTCCTTGCCGACGGCCGAGACCTGCGCACCTACGGCTCACGCGGGCAGCAGCGGACCGCGGTGCTGGCCACGAAACTGGCAGAAGTTCAGATGATGCGAGAGGTTACCGGCGAAAGCCCGCTTCTGCTGCTGGACGATGTCATGTCTGAGCTGGATGGCGCACGGCGGCACGCCATGCTCGATGCGCTGGCCGGCGTGGACCAGGCGCTGGTGACGGCCACCGATTGGTCTGACTTCAGCGAGGAGCTGCTGGCGAACTGCCGGCGCTATCATGTGGATGCGGGGCGCCTGACCGAAACATAGGAACCAACAGGCAGCCAGGCCGCGCGCCCTAGACGATCTCTTCCTCGTCCTCTTCCACCGGCTTGCAGCCCAGGGGATGCTTGCGCGGCAGGCCTCGGCCGCGCGGATAGCCATCCGGAGTCTGCGCCACTTTGTCGATGACCACGAGCACGCGCGTCTCAGCCAGTCCGGGAATCTCAACCGGAATCAGCTTCGTCAGGTGCCCACCCAGGGTGCGGATGCCTTGCTCCGCGCACATCGCCTCTTCGTGCGCGGCCGAGCCCTTGTAAGCGATCACACGGCCGCCCCGCCGGGCCAGGGGCAAGAGGTATTCCACCAGCGTGGGCAGTGTGGCGACCGCGCGTGCCAACACCAGATCGTAACCTGCGCGGTGTGGCTCCTTGAGGCCGAGCTCCTCTGCGCGCCCCTGGACCAGCTGTACGTCGCTGAGGCCCAGTCTTAGGGCCACGTGCTCCAGAAAGCGCACCTTCTTCCCTGTCGCCTCGATCAGGCAGATGCGCGCCCGAGGCCATACGATCCGCAGAGCAAGGCCGGGAAAGCCCGCGCCCGCGCCTACGTCGACCACCCGCAGATTGCGCGCGAGCAGCGCGGAGACGGAGATGCCCTCCTGGCCGGCCAACGCCGGGATCAGGGCGAGCGAATCGAGAAAATGGCGCGTCTCAACCTGCTCCGGTTCGGTGATCGCGGTGAGGTTGAACTGTTGGTTCCATTCCAACAGCTCCTGGCTGTAGAGGCTAAATGCGGCGAGTTGGGCGGGGGTGAGGTTCAGCCCCAACTGCGCGGCGCCAGAGAGCAGGCGTTCCATCACCCAATATTCTACCACGTTTTCTGTGGAGCGGTCAGGTCAAGTCAGCGCCAACCCTTGCCGGCACGCCCAAGCCCCGCGCGACAATCATCCCCGGCAAGG
>CAYLZG010000058.1:6163-7798 GCA_964387985.1 uncultured Anaerolineales bacterium
TGCGTGCTGCCAGAAGGGCGCGCACCCGGGATCGGGACTCTCCTCCAGCCATACTGCCTTCGCCGGCGGCAAGGTCTGGCGGGGTGAGCCGTAATAGCGGGGACCATCACACTCGCCCGGGCAAACCACCACTTGCGGCCCTGCGCTCGACGCCGGCGAGACAGCCACCTGCGCGCGCTTCCGCGCCTCTACAGCGTCTGCCACACCCGCGCTCCTCCCCGCGTGCCACTCGCCCGTCGCCACCTGCTTCAGCTCTTCAAGCTCCAGGTACAACACATCGCCCGGCAGTTCAACCAGGCCGGCAGCCATCGCTTCGCCGGCTGCTGCGGCCACCCAGTGCTGTGCCGCGGCCATCACCATGGTCAACGCATCCCAGGCAGAATCGGCCGCGCGCATGCTGGCATGCACCTGCTGCAACAGGACCTCGATCTGCTGAGAGCGCCCGCCATCCAGGCGGCTCCTAAGATCAGCCAGGGCCGCCCTGCGGCGCTCTGCAGCACCGTCTGGCCGCCAGTCCTCGTCACCCAGCTCAGCCAGGTGCGCCAGCAGTTCCAGAGCCTCACCCCAGCGCCAGCCATCGGGTCGCAGCTCACCGGGACCCCGGTGGCTGTAATGGGCAAGAGTGGATTCGCGCTCGGGGCCGGCAGCAAGCCGGCGGGCCGCATCGTTCACTGCCTCGGCCGCGATCACCGAGGGCAAGCCGTCGACGCCGAGATAGAGAGACGCGCGGATGTGGGGCGGGCACCCTGGCGTCCATTCGGTCAGCCGCGCCTGCAGCTGCGCGTGCGCGGCGTTCAACCCCATGCGAGCCAGAAAATAGGTCTGCAGAGCGGCAAGGGCATGCGGCTCCAATTCCTCCATGATCTGGAGCAGGTCCGCCTGGGTCCACCTCAGCGCCTTGACGGAGGTCAGCCAACGCGATAAGCGCGCCTGCAGGTTGAGAACATCGTCCGCTGCCGTGGCAATGCGGTCCTGGCAGCGCTTGGTGATGCTGCCGGCCTGCAGCCGGGCCAACAGCCCCCCCGGCGCCGGAGGCTGCACGCGTCCCAGCCACACAGCACCGGCCAGCATTTGGTCCGCCTGTGAGACAAGCGCAGCGTTCAGGCGAACGATGCCGTCGTCCGAGCGCCAGAATGGCTCCCGGAACGAAACCGGCGCTGACCCCAGCTCGCCGTAGACGCTGCGCAATGCCGCCTCAGCCGGCGACCGCAACAGGGTCCAGGTGAAGGGAGTCGTCCAGCCGCAGAACAAATCACGGGCCAGGTACCTCGTCCAGGAGGCCTGGCCCGCGCTCGTCACATTCGATAAATCGCTCGACTTCAACAGATGCCTTCCGGGGAACTACTCAGCCGCACCGATCCCCAGCAGCAGGAGGTCCACGATGCCCGTGAGGCGCTCGGTCAACGGATAGGGCCGTGTGCTCTCGCACCAGCGGACAAGTTGCTGTAGATACAGGGCATCCAGGGCCGCGGCCAGCCCATCGGGGTCAAGATCGCGGTTCACCTCACCGTTGTACTGCGCCTGGCGGATCAGGAGCGACGCAATGGGCTGGAGGCTGAAACCGCCCGCGTCGCCGGCCAGCAGGTCGGGCGCTGTCACGCCCTTGCGGAAAATCAGCGAGACCAGCGTGCGATC